>QHTX01000116.1:0-10719 GCA_003220975.1 Gemmatimonadota bacterium
ATTGGTATTGGACAGGCGGCTATGTTTACCGGGATCGTAACGGCCGTGGGGCGCGGCAGCGCCGTCGCGCGAAAGGGGGGGAAAGGCCGGGGAAGAGGGAACGGGGAAGGGGTAAACGGCCTCCTCCTCACGATCCGCGCGCCGTACAAGGGCTTGAAGCCGGGCGAGAGCATCGCCGTGAACGGCGCCTGTCTCACCGTGGAGCGGGTGGTGAGGGGGGGGTTCACGGTCCACGCCGTGGAGACCACGACGGGCCGGACGCTGTTGGGGGAGTACGCGGCCGGCCGCCGGGTGAACCTCGAGCGCGCGCTGCGCGCGGCGGACCGGCTGGGCGGGCACTTCGTGCAGGGGCATGTGGACGGCGTCGCGGAGGTGACGCGCGCGGAGCAGCGGGGCGACGCCTGGGTGTACGACCTGCGCGTGCCGCGCGCGGTGCGGGAGGTCGCGATCCCGCACGGAGCGATCGCGGTGGACGGGGTGAGTCTCACGATCAACGATCTTGCACCGGACTTCGTGCAGATCTCGCTGATCCCGTTCACGCGCCGGCACACGACGCTGGGAACGTTGCGCGTCGGCGACCGCGTGCACGTCGAGGGTGACGTTCTCGGGAAGTACGTGAGGCAGCTATGCAGCACCGCCACATAGAGCAGGCGATCAAGGACATCCGCGCGGGCAAGCTCGTCATCGTGGCCGACGACGAGGACCGCGAGAACGAGGGCGATCTCGTCGGCGCCGCCGAGAAGGTCACCCCCGAGATGATCAATTTCATGGCCATGCACGGGCGGGGGCTCATCTGCGTGACCCTCATGCCCGATCGCTGCCAGGCCCTGGGGCTCACCCAGATGGCCGAGCACAACACCGAGGCGCACGAGACGGCGTTCACGGTGTCGATCGACGCGGCGACGCGCTTCGGCGTCACGACCGGCATTTCGGCCGCGGACCGCGCGGCGACGATCCGCGTCGCAATCGATCCCGCCACGGTGCCGGGCGACCTGCGCCGGCCAGGGCACGTGTTCCCGCTGCGGGCGCGTCCCGGCGGCGTGCTGCAGCGCGTGGGGCAGACCGAGGCGAGCATGGATCTGGCGCGGCTGGCCGGCCTGTATCCCGCGGGCGTGATCTGCGAGATCCTGAACCCCGATGGCACGATGGCGCGCCGGGCCGATCTCGAGCAGTTCGCGCAGCAGCACGGCCTCAGCTTCATCACCGTGGCCCAGCTCGTGGCGTATCGCCTGGCGCACGAGCGGCTGGTGCACCGCGTCGCCGAAGCGCGGCTCCCCACGCCGTACGGCGAGTTCACGATCATCGGCTACCGCAACGACGTGGATGCCGCGGAGCACGTGGCGCTCGTGTACGGTGCGGTGCGGGACAAGCCGCGCGTGCTCGTGCGCATGCACTCCAAGTGCCTCACCGGCGACGTGTTCGGCTCGGGGCGGTGCGACTGCGGCTGGCAGCTGCACTCGGCGATGCGCATGATCGCCGCCGAGGGCGGCGGCGTCGTGGTCTACCTCGACCAGGAGGGGCGCGGCATCGGGCTCCTCAACAAGCTCAAGGCCTACGAGCTGCAGGATGCCGGCCACGACACCGTCGAGGCGAACCAGGAGCTCGGTTTCAAGCCCGACCTCCGCAACTACGGCATCGGGGCGCAGATCCTGCTCGACCTCGGGCTCTCCTCGATCCGCGTGCTCACCAACAACCCGATGAAGCTCGTCGGGCTTGAGGGGTACGGCCTGGAGATCGTCGAGCGCGTCCCGATCGTCATGACGCCCTCGGACGAGAACCGCTCCTATCTCGACGTAAAGCGCGACAAGCTCGGTCACCTCCTGACCCACTGACCGTGGCCGAGATCCAAGGTTCGCCGCGCGCGCCGCGGGAGGGTCGCGTGGCCGTCCTCGTCAGCCGCTACAACGAGATCGTCACGACGCGCCTGCTCGAGGGCGCGCGCCAGTGCTTCCGCGAGAAGGACGTGCCGGAGGCACGGGTGGACGTGATCTGGGTGCCCGGCGCCTTCGAGCTGGCCGTGGCGGCGGAGGCGGCGGCTGCGAGCGGGCGCTACGCAGCGCTGGTGGCGCTCGGCTGCGTGATCCGCGGCGAAACACCCCACTTCGAGTACGTCGCGGGGGAGGCGGCGCGCGGGCTCGGCAACGTCGCCCTGGCGCACCGGCTCCCCGTGGGCTTCGGCGTCCTCACGACCGAGGATCTCGAGCAGGCGCTGGCCCGTGCGGGCGGCGCCGCGGGCAACAAGGGCTACGAGGCGGCCGACGCGGCGCTCACGACGGCCGACGTCCTGGCCCAGCTCACCCGTGCAGCGCCCCGAGACTAAGGCCCGGGCCCGCGCGCTCCAATTGCTCTACGCCTGGGACTTGTCTGGCCGCCCGTCGATCGAGACGGTGGTGGCGCGGATGGCCCTCGCCTACGGCCCCCCGCTGCTGCGTTCCGCCGACGCATTCGACCGCGGGGCCGACCTCGCCGCGAAGGCGATCGCCGGCCTCCCCGAGTTCGATCGGCGCGTGGCCGACGCGGCGGAGCACTGGCGGCTCGAGCGCGTCGGCGTGGTGGAGCGCAACATCCTGCGGCTCGCGCTCGCCGAGCTCGCCGAGGGCGAGACCCCGCCGCGGGTGGTGATCGACGAGGCGGTGAAGCTCGCCCACTGGTTCGCGGGAGCGAAGGCCCCGGCCTTCGTGAACGGCGTGCTCGACGCCGTGGCCCGGGAGTCGGGCGCGCTGTGAGGATCCTGCTCGTCAACTGGAACGACCGCGAGAATCCTCATGCCGGGGGCGCGGAGATTCACCTGCATGAGATCTTCGGGCGGCTGGTGCGGGCGGGACACGAAGTTGACCTCGTCGCGAGCGGCTGGCGGGGCGCGGCGCCGCGCGCGGACCTGGACGGGATTCAGGCGTACCGCGTCGCCCGCCGCTACAGCTTCACCCTGCTCGCCCGGCGCGCGGTGCGGCGACGGCTGCGCGCCCGCCGCTACGACGTTCTGGTCGAAGACCTGAACAAGGTCCCGCTGTATCTTCCGGGCATGAGCCCCGTGCCGGTCTCGGTGCTCGTCCACCATCTCTTCGGGGCGACGGTGTTTCAGGAGGCGCCGTGGCCGCTCGCGGCGCTCGTGTGGCTGAGCGAACGCCCGCTGCCGTGGGCGTACCGCCATGTCGCGTTCCAGGCGGTGAGCGAAAGCACGCGGGCAGACCTGGTGGCGCGGGGGGTGGCGCCCGAGCACATCGAAGTGATCCCGGAAGGCATCGACACCGCCTGGTTCCGGCCCGACCCGGCGACGCCGCGGGCCACGCGCCCCACCTTCTTGTACGTGGGCCGCCTCAAGCGTTATAAAGGTCTGGAGATCGCGCTGCGCGCGCTGGCGGAGGGGCGCCGGACGCGTCCCGACCTGACGCTCGAGATCGCCGGGCAGGGGGACGACCGGCCGCGGCTGGAGGGGCTGGCGCGCGAGCTGAAGTTGGGCGACGCGGTGCGGTTCCTGGGGTTCGTGTCCGAGGAGGAGAAGCGGCGGCTGCTGCGCCGGGCCTGGGCCGTCGTCTATCCCAGCCCCAAGGAGGGCTGGGGCATTTCCAATGTCGAGGCCGCGGCATGCGCCACGCCCGCGCTCGCGTCCGACAGCCCGGGCCTGCGGGAGTCGGTGCGGCACGGCGAGACCGGGTTCCTCGTGCCGCACGGCGACGTGCGGGCGCTGGCCGAGCGGATGGCGGCGCTCGCCGCCGATCCAGCGCTCGTAGCGCGGCTGGGCCGCGGCGCCCGCGCCTTCGCCGAGCAACTGTCCTGGGCGCGGGCGGCCGAAGCGACGGAAGCGCATCTCCACCGCGTCATCGCGCAGGGAGGTTGACCATGCGCATCACGATCACGGCACGCCACTGCGAGATCCCCGACGAGCTCCGGATGCGGGCGCGGACGCTGCTCGAGCGTCTGACGAGACTCGCGCCGCGGTCGCACGACGGGCAGGTGCTGTTCGTGGCGGACCACGGGACACCCACGGTCGAAGTGCGGTTGCACACGGCGCGCGGCGCGGTGCACGTGGGCACGGCGGGCGGCGCGGACCACCGCACGGCGCTCGACCGCGCGGTCGCCAAGGTGCGGCGCCAGCTCGACAAGTCGCCGGCCCGGCGGCGGGGGGGGCGGGGGGGGACGCGCACGCGCCGGGCCCTGGAGCGCGAGCCGCGGTGACCGGCCCCAAGGTGCGCGACCTGCTCGAGCGCAAGGGCGATCCGCTGCAGCTCGAGGCCCTGACGGGGGACGTGGGCCTCGACCGGGCGATCCAGACGCCCGAGGCCTCGAGCCCCGGCCTGGTGCTGGCGGGGTACACCAGGCGCTTCGCGGCGCACCGCCTCCACATCCTCGGCGAGACGGAGATCACCTACCTCGCCTCGCTCGATCCCCCGGCGCGCCGCCGGTCGCTCGAGACGCTGCTGCAGTTCGACCTGCCCGCCATCGTGATCGCGAAGGGGCAGGAGCCCCCGGCCGAGCTGCTCGAGCTGGCGCGCGCCAAGGGCGTCGCGGTGATCCGCACCAAGCTCAAGACGGCGGAGTTCTACCGTCGCGTGAAGCCGTTCCTGGACGACGCGTTCGCGCCCACGACCACGGTGCACGGCTCGCTCGCCGACGTGTTCGGCGTCGGACTCCTCTTCCTCGGGCGCTCGGGGATCGGCAAGAGTGAGTGCGTGTTGGACCTGGTGGAGCGCGGCCACCGGCTCGTCGCGGACGACGTGGTGCACATTACCCGGCGCGGCAACGACGTGCTGATCGGCCGCGGCCACGAGCTGGCACAGCACTACATGGAGATCCGGGGCGTCGGGCTGATCGACATCAAGGCGCTGTTCGGCGTGCGCGCCGTGCGCCAGCAGAAGCGCATCGAGGTGGTCGTGCAGCTCGAGGACTGGGACGCGGCCCGGGAGTACGACCGCACGGGGCTCGACAGCCAGACGACGGCGCTGCTCGGCGTGAGCCTGCCGCTCGTCACCGTGCCGCTCAACCCGGGCAAGAATCTCACCGTGATCTGCGAGGTGGTGGCGATGAGCCATCTGCAGCGCTACAGCGGCGTCGACTCGGCGCGGCAATTCAACGAGCGCCTGCTGCAGCGCATGGCGGAGCGACGCCAGCTGCAGGAGTACCTCGAGGAGGACAATGAGTGATCCGCTGCGCGGGGTGATCGTGACGCACGCCGCGGTCGCCCAGGCGCTGCTCGCGGCCGTGGCGGCGATCACCGGGGTGAGCGACGCGCTCGTGCCCGTGTCGAACGACGGCTGCGACTCGGGAGCGCTCACGGAGCGCCTCATGCGCGCGATCGGCGGCCGGCCTGCGGTGCTGTTCGTGGATCTCCCCGGCGGCTCGTGCCTCACCACGTCGGTGCGGCTCGCGAAGGGCGCGACCGACGTGGCCGTGGTGACGGGCGTGAACCTCGCGATGCTGCTCGACTTCGTGTTTCATCGCGAGCTCGCGCCCGCGGACGCGGCGCGGCGCGCGGCCGACGCGGGCAGCAAGGCGATTCGCACCCCCGCCGCATGAGCATCGCGCTGTACCGCATCGACGACCGGCTCATCCACGGCCAGGTGGTCGTGGGGTGGGGCAAGCCGCTCAACGTCGGCTTCATCGTCCTCGTAGACGACACGGTATGGGCCAGTCCCTGGGAGCAGGACCTGTACCGCATGGGCGTGCCGCCCGAGATCGAGGTCGTGTTCGCGTCCACCGCGGAGGCGGCGGCCCGGCTCCCCGAGTGGGAGCGCGACCCGCGCGTCGGGATCCTCCTCGCCGGCGACATCGAAACGCTCGCCGCCCTTTCGACGAACAGCCACCGCGTCAGCCGGATCAACGTGGGCGGGATTCACCACCGGCCGGGGCGCTCGGAGCGGCTCCGCTACGTTTACCTGAGCGACGCCGAGGCGGCGAAGCTGAAGGAGCTGGCCGCCCAAGGGGTCGCCGTGACCGCGCAGGACGTGCCGACGGCGGCGCCCGTGCCGCTCAAGGAGTTCACGTGAGCCTCGAGACCCAGCTGCTGTTGCTCGCGTGGGGCACGCTCGTGGGGCTCGACCTCGTGAGCGTGCCGCAGGCGATGATCGCGCGACCCATCGTCGCGGGGCCGGTCGCGGGCGCGATCCTCGGCGATCTCGGGACCGGGTTAGCCCTGGGCGTGCTGTTCGAGCTGTTCCAGTACGACGTGCTTCCGGTGGGCGCGACGCGCTACCCCGAGTACGGTCCAGCCACGGTGGCGGCCGTGAGCGCGGCGCACGTCGCAGCGAGCGGAGGGGGCGGGGCGCTCGGGATCGGCCTGGGTGCGCTCGTCGGGCTGGTGACGGGCATGGCGGGCGGGACGAGCATGCATCTGGTGCGCCGCCTCAACGCCCGCGCGACGCACGCGGCGAGCGAGCGGCTCGAGGCGGGCGATACGCGCGTGCTGGTGCGTCTCCACGTGGCGGGCATCCTGCGCGACACCGCGCGCGCGGCGCTCGTCACGGCGCTCGGGCTCGCGCTCGCGCAGCTCGCCCGCGCGCTCGTCGCCGGCGCCCTCACCCTGCGCGCCGTAACGCTGCTCGATGTGGCGGCCGTCGGCGCTGGGATCGCGGCGGGCGCCGCGGGAACGCTGCGCGTGGTCGGCCGGGGGCCGAACCTCCGGTGGTTCGCGGCCGGCGTCGTGGGCGGCGCCGCCGTGGCGTGGCTCCGGTGACGCCGGCCCTCGGCAAGAGCCTGCTGCGCCTGTTCACGGTGCAGGGCTCGTACGATTACGAGCGCATGCAGGGGATCGGCGTGGGCGTGGCGGAGGAGCCGCTGCTGCGCGACCTGCGGGCGGCGGCGAATGGGGGCGGGGGGGGCGGGGGAGGGGCCGCCTACCGCGCGGCGGTGGCGCGCGGCGCGCACTTCTTCAACGCGCACCCGTACCTGTGCGGCCTCGCCGTGGGCGCTGCGGCCCGTGCCGAGCACGAGGGCGTGCCGCCCGAGCAGGTGGAGCGGCTGCGCGCCGCGCTGTGCGGCCCGCTCGGCTCCCTGGGCGACCGCCTCGTGTGGACGGGGTGGCTGCCGTGCACGACCGGCCTCGCCATCGCGGGCGTGGCGCTCGGGCTCGACCTGAGGGCGGTCGGGGCCTTCCTCGTGGTCTACAACCTCGGCCACGTGGCGCTGCGCTGGTGGGCGCTGCGCGCGGGGTGGGCGCGCGGCCCTGCACCAGCCGGTACTGCAACGGGCGGCGGCGCTGTCGGGGCCCGCCATGGCGCTGGCCGTGGGGGCGGCCCTGCCGCTCGCTGCGCAGTACCTGAGCGGGGCGTTCGCGGGGTGGTCGCGCGGCGCCCTGGCGGTCGTGGCGGCCGGCGGCTTCGCGCTCTTGTGGTGGCGGCGGGGCAAGCTTACGGGTGTGCGGTTCGGCCTTGGGCTCCTCGCGGTGGGCGCCCTCGCGGGGGGGCTGTGGCGGTGATCGAGCGCGCCGCAAAGATCGTCAACCCGCTGGGGATGCACGCGCGCCCGGCGGCCGAGTTCGTGAAGGTGGCGAACCGGTTCAAGGCCGCGGTCGAGGTCCGCAAGGACGACCTGGCGGTGAACGGCAAGAGCATCATGGGGGTGATGATGCTGGCGGCCGAGTGCGGCTCGTCGCTCATCATCAAGACGGACGGCGAGGACGCGGAGGCCGCGATGGAAGCGCTGCTCGCCCTCGTGGCCGACGGGTTCCACGAGATGCACCTGACGGCGGAGCTGCGGGAAGCGGAGCGCGCCGAAGAGGAGGGGCAGGGACCGGCATGAGCGAGCGCTTGCTGAAGGGCATCGGGGTCTCCCCTGGGATCGCGGTCGGTCCCGCGGTCGTGGTGCGCTGGACCATGCCCGACGTGCCGCACCGCGTGGTGCCGCGCTCCCAGGTGGAGAAGGAAGTGCGCCGCTTGCGCGCCGCGGTGCGCGACGTCAGGCGCTACATCCAAGCGCTGAAGGCGAAGGCCGAGGACCGCGCGGGCGTCGACGAGGCGCGCATCTTCGACGCCCAGGTGCTGATGCTCGAGGACAAGCAATTCCTCGCGGGTGTCGCGGACTTGATTCGGGAGAACCACCTCACCGCCGAGAAGGCATTCGAGTTCAAAGCGCTGGAGGTGCGCGACATGTGGGCCGCCAGCGGCAGCCCGCGCTTGAAGGACCGGCTCGCCGATTTCACCGGCGTGGCGGTGCGGGTGATCGAGCACCTCATGCACCGCGGCGCGGACGAGCTGTGGGAGGGGATCACGCAGCCGTCGGTGGTCGTGGCGCGCGAGCTCGGGCCGGGGCTCACGGTGCAGCTGGACCGCGAGCACGTGACCGGCCTCGTCAGCGAAGAGGGCACCCGCACCTCGCACGCCGCGATCCTGGCCCATTCGATCGGCATTCCCGCCGTGTTCGGCGTCGCGGGCGCGCTGGAGCGGATCGGGCCCGGCACTATGCTGGTCATGGACGGCACCCGTGGCACCGTACTGCTCCATCCCACGCCGTCGGAGATCGCGGAGGCCAGGTCCCGGGAGCAGCGCCGCCGCGCGCTCGCCGCCCAGCTGGAAGAGGTGGTGGACCAGCCGGCGGTCACGACCGATGGCGTGCGCATCGTGTTGCGCGGCAACGTGGATCTCCCGGACGAGATCCGGGCGGCGCAGCAACACCGTGCGGAAGGGGTGGGCCTGTTGCGGACCGAGTTCCTGATCACGGGCCACTCCGCGCTGCCCACCGAGGACGAGCAGGCCGAGTACTTCCGGCGCGTCGGCGAGGCGTTCCCGGGGCACCCCGTGGTGGTCCGCACCTACGATCTCGGCGGAGACAAGCTGCCGGCACCGTTCCGCGCCCCGTCGGAAACCAACCCGCAGCTCGGCTGGCGCGCGATCCGGGTGTGCCTCGACCGCCCCGACATCTTCCGCACGCAGGTGCGTGCGGCGCTGCGTGCCGCGAAGCACGCGGACATCTGGCTGATGATCCCGCTCGTCACGCGGCTCGATGAGCTGGACCGCACCCGGGCGATCGTCGCGGAGGAGGCGGCGCGGCTCGCGGCCGAGGGCGTCGAGGCCGCGGCGTCGATCCCGGTGGGCGTGATGGTCGAGACCCCGGCGGCCGCCATCAACGCCGACCGCTTCGCCGAGTCGGCGGAGTTCCTCTCCGTGGGCACGAACGATCTCACGCAGTACACGCTCGTGGTGGATCGCGGCAACGCCCGGCTCGCCGACCGCTTCACCCCGCACGATCCCAGCGTGCTGCGGCTGCTCAAGATGGTGGCGGACGCGGCGCGCGCGGCCGGCAAGCCCGCGAGCGTGTGCGGCGAGATGGCGTCGGAGCCGCTCTCGGCGTTCCTGCTCATCGGGCTCGGCTACGAAACGCTGTCGGTCGCGCCGCCCGCGCTGCCGCTCGTGAAGTGGACCGTGCGTCAAGTGAGCGCGGCGCGCGCGCGCGCCGCGGCGGAGCAGGCCCTCGCCGCGCGCACCGCGGACGACGCGCTCGACCTGTTGCGACTCGCCCTCGCCGAAGCCGTCGATCTGAAGCTGCTCGACCCCGACGCCCGGTTGCCCGCGGGACGGCGCTCCGCTAGTTTGAACGTCTAAACCGCGGCGGGACCGACACATATGCCAGCGCAGCGCCACGTCTTCACGTCCGAGTCGGTGACCGAGGGGCACCCGGACAAGATCGCCGACCAGATCTCCGACGCCGTCCTCGACGCCATCATCGCCAAGGACCCGGCGGCGCGGGTGGCGTGCGAGACCCTGGTCACGACCGGCATGGCGGTGGTGGCCGGCGAGATCACCACCACCACCTACGTCCACATTCCCGACATCGTCCGCGGCACCATCAGCGCCATCGGCTACACGGACGCGAGCTTCGGCTTCGACGCGCAGACCTGCGCCATTCTCACCACGATCGACCGCCAGTCGGGCGACATCGCCATGGGCGTGGACCGGGGAGGCGCGGGCGATCAAGGGATGATGTTCGGCTACGCGTCGGACGAGACACCGTCGCTCATGCCGCTGCCGATCGTGCTGGCCCATCGCCTCGCCGAGCGGCTGGCCGCGGTGCGGAAGGCGGGCGATTTGCCCTGGCTCCGCCCGGACGGCAAGACCCAGGTGAGCGTCGTGTACGAGGGGGGGCGTCCCGTCGGCGTCAGTAAGCTGGTGGTCTCGACGCAGCACTCGGACAAGATCGACAACGCCGAGTTGCGCGAGGGCGTGATCGCGCTCGTCGTGCGGCCCGTGCTGGCGGACGTGGCGTTCGACGTGGTGGACCGGGACGTCCTCATCAACCCGACCGGTCGCTTCGTGGTGGGCGGCCCGCAAGGGGACGCCGGCCTCACCGGCCGGAAGATCATCGTCGACACCTACGGCGGGATGGCGCGCCATGGCGGCGGCGCCTTCAGCGGCAAGGACCCTTCCAAGGTCGACCGCTCCGCCTGCTACGCGATGCGCTGGGTGGCCAAGAACATCGTGGCGGCGAAGCTCGCGCAGCGCTGCGAGGCGCAGGTGGCCTACGCGATCGGCGTCGCCCAGCCGGTCTCCGTGATGATCGACACGTTCCACACCGGCGTCGTGCCCGACGAGGCGATCGAGGCGGCGGTGCGCGAGGTGTTCGACCTGACGCCGCTCGGGATCATCAAGGCGCTGGACCTGCGCCAGCCGATCTACCGGGCGACGGCGGCGTACGGCCACTTCGGCCGGGCGCCCGAGCGGCGGCGCTTCGTGGACAAGGACGTGGATAAGGAAGTCGAGCTGTTCACCTGGGAGCACGCGAACCGCGTGG
>QHTX01000116.1:10744-18332 GCA_003220975.1 Gemmatimonadota bacterium
TGACCGCATGACGACGACGGCCCCGAGCGCCCCCTCGGACATCAAGGACCTGAACCTCGCGGCCGAGGGGCGGCGCCGCACCGAGTGGGCGGAGCGCTCGATGCCCGTCCTCCGCCTCATCCGGGAACGGTTTGCCCGGGAACGCCCCCTCGCCGCGCGTCGGCTATCGGCTTGCCTGCACGTTACCACGGAGACGGCGAACCTCGCCGTCACCCTCAAGGCCGGCGGAGCCGACGTGACGCTGTGCGCCTCCAACCCGCTCTCGACGCAGGACGACGTCGCGGCCCACCTCGTGAAGGATCACGGGATCAAGGTGTTCGCGATCAAGGGCGAGGACCACGCGACCTATTACGAGCACATCCGCGCGGCGCTGGCGCACCGGCCCGACGTGACGATGGACGACGGCGCGGATCTGGTCGGCGCGCTGCACATGATCGCCCTGAACCGGCTCGACGATCTGGCGCCCCCCGTGCGCCGGTGGGTGGAGACGCTGTCGCCGGCGGAGCGCAAGGCGCTCGTCGCGGGCGTGGCCGGCTCGACGGAGGAGACCACGACGGGCGTGATCCGCCTCAAGGCGATGGCGCGGGACGGGGTGCTGCAGTTCCCCGTGATCGCCGTGAACGACTCCGACACCAAGCACCTGTTCGACAATCGCTACGGCACCGGGCAGTCGACGCTCGACGGCATCCTGCGCGCCACCAACCTGCTGATCGCGGGGAGCACGGTGGTGGTGGCGGGGTATGGGTGGTGCGGGCGCGGCTTCGCGCTGCGGGCGCGCGGCGCCGGGGCGAACGTGCTGGTCACCGAGATCGATCCGCTCAAGGCGCTCGAGGCGCAGATGGACGGGTACCGGGTGGCGCCGATGGCCGAGGCGGCGCGGGTGGGCGACGTGTTCGTGACGCTCACCGGCAACATCGGCGTGATCCGGGTCGAGCACATGCGCGCAATGAAAGACGGCGCGGTGCTCGCGAACTCGGGTCACTTCAACGTCGAGATCGATCTCGACGGGTTGAAGCAGGCCGCCGAGGGGGGGCCCACCCGCGTCCGCGAGTTCGTGGACGAATGGCGGCTCGACGGCAAGCGGCTCTTCGTGCTGGCGGACGGCCGGCTCATCAATCTGGCGGCTGCGGAGGGTCACCCGGCGAGCGTGATGGACATGTCGTTTGCGAATCAGGCGCTGGCGGCGGAGCATGTGGTCAAGCAGGCGAAGCAACTGGCGAAGGACGTGCACCGCCTCCCGCGCGAGCTGGACGCGGAGATCGCCCGCTTGAAGCTCGCCGCGATGGGGGTCGCGATCGACGCCCTCACCCCGGAGCAGCAGAAGTATCTCGGATCGTGGGAGATGGGGACCTGAGCGACAACGTGATCCAAGTCCGCGTCGCGCATCTGGGGTTGGACCGCACGACCAACACACCGGTCGTGATCCTGCAGGAGCAGGAAGGGGAGCGCGTGCTCCCGATCTGGATCGGCCCGGCTGAGGCGAGCGCGATCGCGATGGAACTCGCCGGTGTCAAATTCGCGCGGCCGCTCACCCACGACCTCCTGAAACAGGTCATCCTCGGCCTGGGCGCGGACCTGCGCAAGGTCATCATCACCCAGGTGAAGGACAACACGTACTACGCCGAACTGCACATCTATCGGGGCGACGCCGTGATCCAGATCGACGCCCGCCCCTCGGACTCCATCGCCGTGGCGCTGCGCCTCAAGGCCCCCATCTTCACGAGCGAGAACCTGCTCGGGCTCACCTCCGTCGAGACGGGGGAGGGCGGTGAGGCGGGCGCGGGAGGGCCAGGAGGGTTGGCGCCCGGTCAAACGCTCGACCCGGATGCGCTGAAGACCTACCTGCAGAACCTCGATCCTGAAGACTTCGGGAAGTTCACGCCGTAGCGGCACGGGCGGCAAAGACGGCAAGGGCGGCAATGTGGCGCATAGCCTTGCCGCCTTTGCCGTCCTTACCGCCTTTGTGGGGCGGGGGAGCGGGGACTTGGCGGCGCAGGGACTGGTCGTCTCAGGCCGCGTGCTGCGTGGCGGAGCCGCCGAGCGGCCGCTCGTGGGCGCCTGGGTCGTGATGCACCAGGTCTCGATGGACGGCGGGGGCAAGCCGGTGGACTCGACGCGCACCGACGCCCGCGGCGCATTCACTCTCGCGGTCCGGCGGTCCGACAGCACGGCGATCTACGTGGTGTCGAGCTGGTACGCGGGCATCGCCTACTTCTCCGAGCCGGTCGCGGGTACGCACCGGCGCTCCGCGCTGCACCCCATCTACGTCTACGACACGAGCTCGACCGGTCAGGGTGTCGCGCTGTTGCGCCGGCTGGTCACGATTGCCGGGCGCAAGAAGGACGGCACACGGGACGTGCTCGAGCTGCTCGAGCTCGAGAATCCGGGTGCGAAGACGCGCATCGCACCTGACACGCTGCGACCCACGTGGGCCGGCGCCCTGCCGACCGTCGCGATCCAATTTCGGGTGGGGCAGGGGGACGTCTCCCCGCAAGCCGTGACACGGCGCGGCGACTCGGTCGCCGTGTTCGGTCCCATTCCGCCCGGCGAGCGCAAGCAACTGAGTTACGCGTACGTGCTCCCGGCGGACGTTCGCGCAGTGCACGTGCCTATCGACCAGCCGACGGGCGAAGTCGACCTGCTGCTCGAGGACACCGCGGCAGTCGTGACCGGGGCGCAGCTCGACTCCCTCGGGGTCGAGGAGATCGAAGGGCGGCGCTTCGCCCGTTACCGCGCGCGCGCCGTGGTCACCGGGGCGCCGCTCGCGATCGCCCTGCCGCAAGGCGGGCTGCAGGCTCAGGGGCTCGTGCCGGTCGTCGTAGCGCTGGCGGCGTTGGTGCTCGGGGTGGGGTTCGTGGTCGCCATGAGACGTCATCCGTCATCCGTTGTCCGTCGTCCCAATACGGATGACGGATGACGGACGACGGATGACGACTTGCTTCGTCGACGTAGGTTTGCTAAACTAGCGCTCGTAGTCATAAGCGAACGGGGATCCACGGAAGCCGGTGCAAGTCCGGCGCGGCCCCGCCACTGTAACGGGCAAGTCGTAGCGGCTCGACGCCACTGGGAAACCGGGAAGGCCGGCCGCACGCCCGAAGTCAGGAGACCTCTCCGTTCGCGCCACCTCGAGATCCCTCGCGGGAGGGACGGTGGAGCGCCGCCACTCACTTCGCTCGCACACAATCCGTCTCGTCGCGCTGGCCGCCGCTCTGGCGTGCCGGCCGGCTGATCGCGCGTCCCGCCCCCCCCGGGACGCGGGCTACACCGTCACGGACGACGCCGGGCGCACGGTCGCCCTGGCGCAGCCCGCGCGTCGGATCGTGTCGCTCTCCCCCGCCGTCACCGAGCTGTTGTTCGCGCTGGGTGTGGGGGACCGGGTGGTGGGCCGCACCACGTGGTGCGATTACCCGCCCCCCGCCCGCCTCGTGCCGAGCGTGGGAGACGGGCTCAATCCCAACCTCGAGGCCGTCGCCGCACGCCGGCCCGATCTCGTGGTGCTGTACCGCTCGCCGCTCAACGAGACGGCGGCGGCGCAGCTCGGCCGGCTGGGGATCCCGGCGGCCGTGCTGCGCCAGGACCGGCTCGAGGACGTGGCGCGCGCGGCGCGGCTGCTGGGCCGGCTGACCGGCCGCGCGGCGGCCGGCGATTCGCTGGCCGACTCACTCACCCGACTGCTCGAGACAGGCGTGCCTGCTGCGCACACCGGTCTCGCGTTCGTCGTGTGGGACAATCCCCCCATGGTCATCGGGGGCGGCAGCTATCTGGACCAGCTGGCGACGCTCGCCGGTGCGGCGAACGTGTTCCACGACATCGGCGCCGCTTCGGCCACGGTGGCGCTCGAGACGATCGCGACGCGTGACCCGGACGTCATCGCCGTCGTGTCCGACAGCGCCGAACCCAGGCCGCCAGCGTTCGCGCGCCGCCGCGAGTGGCGGGTGATCCGCGCGGTTCGGGAGCGGCGCTTCGTTTACGTCGTGGGATCGCTGTTCGGCCGGCCGGGTCCCCGCGCCGGCGTTGCGGCGGCCGAGCTACGTCGCCTGCTCGGGCAGGTGAAGCGATGAAGTGGCTCGGGCTGGGACTGGTCGCGGTCGCGGCGTTCCTCGGCGCCGTGGTGCTGGGGCCCGCGCACGTGCCGCTCGCCGGCCTCGCGGCGTCCGACATCGTCCGGACACTGCGGCTGCCACGGGCGCTGCTGGCGTTCCTCGTGGGCGGCTCGCTCGCGCTCTCGGGAGCGGGGCTCCAAGCGCTCGTCCGCAATCCCCTCGCCGATCCCTTCCTGCTCGGGCTATCGGGCGGGGCCGGGCTCGGTGCGGTCGTGGCGATCGCGCTCCATCTCGCGAGCCCGTGGGCGCTGCCGCTCGCGGCGTTCGTCGGCGCGCTGGGCGCGACGGCGCTCGTGTACCGCCTCGGGCTCGTGGGCGGCGCCGAGCTCGACCCGCGCGTGCTGATCCTCGCGGGAGTGGCGGTGGGGGCGTTCGCGGCGGCCGTGACGACCGCGATCGTGTCGCTGTCGGACGCCGCGGAGCTGCGAAACACCTTCCTGTGGCTGTGGGGCGGGCTGTCGGGCGCGTCGTGGGACACGGTGCTGCTGCTCGGCGTCTACCTGCCGCTCCCGCTTGCCGTCCTCTTCGCCGCGGCCCGGCCGCTCGATCTCCTCGCCCTGGGCGAGGAGCCGGCGCGCCATCTCGGCGCCGACGTGGAGCCCCTGAAGCGCCGCGTCTTCCTCGCCGCGTCGCTGCTCACGGCCGCGTGCGTCGCGGTGTCCGGCGTGATCGGGTTCGTGGGCCTGGTCGTGCCGCACGCGATGCGCACGCTGTGGGGGCACCGGCACCGCCCGCTCCTGCCCGCGGCGTTCCTGGGCGGCGGTGCGCTGCTCGCGCTGTCGGACACCGTGGCCCGGGTGGCCGTGGCGCCGCGCGAGCTGCCCGTCGGGATCGTCACGGCGCTCGTGGGTGTCCCGGTCTTCGCCCTGCTGCTCCGCCGATGGACCGCGAACTGATCCTCGACGTGCGGGACGTCTCGTACCGCTACGCCGGAGCGGGCGCGGACGCGCTCGCCGGTGTGAGCTTGGCGGCGCGGGCGGGCGAGGTGCACGCGGTGCTCGGGCCCAACGGCAGCGGCAAGACGACGCTCGTGCGCGTGGCCCTTGGCGTGCTCGCGGCCTCGACCGGCGGCTCCGCGATCCTCGGCCGTCCCGCCTCCGCGTGGTCGCGACGCGAGCTGGCCCGGCTGGTCGGCGTCGTGACGCAGCGGGAGGAAAACCTGTTTCCCCAGCGGGTGCGCGAGACGGTGCTGCTCGGCCGGTACGCGCGGCTGTCGCTGTGGGGCGCTGAGCGGCCGGAGGACCGCGCCGCCGTCACGCGCGCGCTGGAACGGTGCGACGTGCTGCCGCTCGCCGACCGCTGGATCTGGGCCCTGTCGGGCGGCGAGTACCAGCGCGTGCGGCTCGCTCGCGCGCTGGCGCAGGAGCCGCGCCTGCTCGTGCTGGACGAGCCCACCGCCAGCCTCGACGTGCGCCACGAGATGGAGCTCTTCCAGCTGGTCCGCGCGCTCGCGGACCGTGACGGCCTCGCGGTCGTGCTGATCACCCACCATGTCAACCTCGCCGCGCGTTTCGCCGACCGCGTGCTGCTCCTCTCCGGCGGGCGGCCGGCGGGGCACGGCACGCCGGGCGACGTGCTGACCCGCGAGACGGTCGAGCGCGTGTTCGCGTGGCCGGTGTCGATCGCGCCGTTCGAAGGCCGACCGCAAGTGATCCCCCTTCGCAAGGACCCCTCATGAAAGCCCTGTTCCGCCTGCTCGCCCTGGTGCCGGCTGCCCTCGCCGCGCAGCAGTCCCGCGACACCGTTGTGCTCGACCCGGTGGTCGTGACCGCGACTCGGATCCCCACCCCGGCCAGCGCGGTGCCCGCGGCCGTGACCGTGATCAGCGGCGCCGAGCTGCGGGCGCAGGGGATCCGCACGGTGGCCGAGGCGTTGCGAACCGTTCCAGCCGCGAGCGTGGTCACGACCAATGCCTACGGGAGTCAGACGTCGCTCTTCCTGCGCGGCGGCGATGCCGACTACGTCAAGGTGCTGATCGACGGAGTGCCCCAGAACGCGCCCGGCGGGGCCTACGACTTCGCCAATCTCACGACCGATAACGTCGACCGGATCGAGGTGGTGCGGGGGCCGGTGAGCGTGCTCTACGGCTCCGACGCGGTGACGGGAGTTGTGCAGGTCTACACCCGCGACGGCCGCGGCGCGGCCCACGGGAGCGTCGGCGTGGGCGGCGGGACATACGGCAGTCGCGCGGTCGACGCGACCGTGGTGGGGGGAGCGGAGCGGGCCGGATACGCCTTCAGCGTGTCGCGCTTTGCGAGCGACGGCGTCTATCCTGTCGACAACCAGTATCGCAATGCCGTGCTGAGCGGCCGGGTGCGGCTACGCCCCGACGACCGCACGGACGCCGCGCTGTCGCTCCGCTACGGCGATGCGCTCTACCATTTCCCAACCGACGGCGGCGGCAACCTGGTGAGCAACAATCAGCACCAGCTCGATCGCGGCCCGTCGCTGGGGCTCGACGTCGGCCGCGTTGTTTCGGCTCGCGTCGAAGGCCGCTTCACCGCCGCCTGGCGCCGCGACAACTACCAGTACGCCATCGGCCCGAACGGTCCGGCCGACACGACCACCTTTCCGTACAGCAGCTCCGATTGGGTCACGCGCGAGGGGCTGGACGCACGGGCCAACGTGCGGCTCGCGCAGAGTGACGTGCTCACGGTCGGGACGGCGTTCGAGCGGGAGGCGATGCAGGGGACCACCCTCGCTGCGGCGCGGTCACGCAACGGCGGCGCCGTCTATCTGCAGCTGGCCACGGTGCGTGAGCGGGCCGCCAACTTCACCGTCGGCGCCCGGCTCGATGACAACGAGCGCTTCGGCACCTATGCCACCTACCGAGCCGGACTGTCCCTCCGGTTCGACCAGCGCGCGCGGGCCATCGTGTCCGTAGGGACCGGATTCAAAGAGCCGAGTCTCTATCAGAACTTCGCCACCGGCTTCGTGCGGGGGAATCCGGCTCTCGCACCGGAGCATTCCTTGAGCTGGGAGGCGGGGCTCGAGTACACCATCCCGCGGAGCGGCGTGACCGCGCGCGTCACGTACTTCGATCAGCGTTTTCGCGACCTGATCCAGTACAGTGACACCGCCATCGGTCCTGACTCGGTGAATTACGTCAACGTGGCCCAGGCGTCCGCGCGGGGCGTGGAGCTCGTCATCCAGGCGGCGCTCGGCGCCGGGCTCTCAGTCGCGGCGACCTACACCTATCTTGACTCGCGCGATTTCGCCACGAATCAGCGGCTGCTGCGCCGGCCCGATAACGCCGCCAGCCTGCGGCTCGGCTACGCGATCGCGGCGCGCGGCACGGCCTCGCTCGCCGCGGAGTTTACCGGAGACCGCGACGACTACGATTACGCGAGCTATCCCGCCCTGCGCGTCCCTCTGCCGCCGCACACGCGGGTGGATTGTGCCGGGACCTATGAGGTGATTCGCGCCCACGGCGGCGCGCCCGGCCTGGCGCTCGATGCCCGGATCGAGAATCTGCTCGACGCCCG
>QHTX01000117.1 GCA_003220975.1 Gemmatimonadota bacterium
AGACTCGGACCGGCAAGGAGCTGGTCGCCCGCGCCATTCACAGGCGGTCCCGACGCTCGAGCCGCGCGTTCATCCGGGTGAACTGCCCGGCCATTCCGGCGTCGCTCATCGCCTCCGAGCTGTTCAGCCACGAAAAGGGAGCGTTCACCGGCGCGCTCCAGCGGCGACTCGGGCGGTTCGAGGCCGCGGACGGCGGCACGATCTTCCTGGACGAAATCGGGGAGCTCCCCCCTGAGACCCAGATCGCACTGCTGCGCGAGCTTCAGGAACGGGAGATCGAACGGCTGGGGAGCAGTCATCCGATTACCGTCGATGTGCGTGTCGTCGCCGCCACCAACCGCGATCTCGAGGCCGCTGTCGAGCGTGGTGGGTTTCGTCAGGACCTCTTCTATCGGTTGAACGTCTTTCCCATCCGGATCCCGCCCCTGCGCGAGCGCCTGGACGACATTCCGGTCCTGGCGGAATACCTGATCGAGTGTTACGCCAAGCAGGCTGGGAAGAGCATCCGCACCATCAGAAAGCAGACGTTGGAGCTGTTGCAAGCGTACGACTGGCCAGGGAACGTGCGCGAGCTGCAGAACGTGATCGAGCGCGCCGTGATCCTGTGCGAGGGCGAGACCTTTGCCATCGATGAGTCGTGGCTCAAGGGAAAGCCGAGCCACGCGCCGATCGGCACCGGGCGCCAGATTACCACGCTCGCTGAAAGCGAGAGAGCCTTGATCATTGCCGCGCTCGCGGAGTCCCGCGGACGGATCTCGGGCCCCTCGGGGGCGGCGGCAAAGCTCGGCATTCCCCGCCAAACGCTCGAGTCCAAGATCAAAGCTCTCCACATCGACACGCTCGCGCTTCGAGCGAGCCAACCATTCGGCGATTTCAAAGTAGTGAGCGAATGAAACAGGCTTGGATGGGCGGCGTCGCACTCGCGACCGCCATGCTCTGCGTCGCGGCGGTGCGATCGCAACCGAGCTGTCGCACGACGTTTTGAAGGTCAATCCTTTTGTCCCGATCGTACTACTCTGGATCGGCGCTTTCATTCGGGATCGCTCGATTTTCTTCTGATACGCAATTGAGCGCCGATCTGCGCAGTAATTCGGCACGGACATTGGGAGTACGGTTGCGCCCTGTACCGTCGCGTCCGCGATCTCCTGCGGCGAGAGGGGGTGCCCTCGTAGGCGAACATGGGGAAACAACTGCCCTTGGCAATCACGGGATCCACGGCAGGAAAGCTATCGAGGGGAAGCTCCCGAGGCAGGACTCGAACCTGCGACCCGCCGGTTAACAGCCGGCTGCTCTACCAGCTGAGCTACTCGGGAATGCGTGCGGCCGAAATATCGCGCGCCGGGACCCGCACTTCAACCAGCACCATGCCCGCGAGGATCAGCCCGCCCCCGGCCCACTGCATGAGGGCGAGGGTCTCGCCCAGCACGAGCCAGGACGTCACGGCGGCGAACAACGGCTCGCAGCAGAAGATCAAGGCCGCGCGCGCCGTGGACATGTGACGCTGAGCCTCGGCCTGGAGCACGAAGGAGACGGTGCTCGCGAACACGACGGTCCACGCGAGCGCAGCGACGAAGGCGGGCGTCCAAACAATTCGTGGACGCTCGAACAACACGGCGGCGACCGCCGCGAGCACAGCGGTACTCGCGATCTGCATCCACACGAGACGCCGGGCATCGCTGTGGCGGGAGAGCTCGGTGACGGCCACGATCTGCCCGCCGAAGCAGAGCGCGCAGATCAGGGTGAGGAGGTCGCCGCGGTTCAGCCCTCCGGCGTCCGGGGCGGTGAGGAAGTACATCCCAAGCCCGGCCACCGCGAGCGCCGCCGCGGTGAACCACGCCGGCCGCTGGCCCAGCACGACGAAGGCGATCACCGGGGCAAGCACGGACGAGATGGCCACGATGAACGCCGAGCGGGAAGGCGTGGTGATCACGAGCCCCAGGGTCACGCTGATGAAGCCGACCGCCACGAGCGCGCCGAGCAGCAGGCCGCCGGCGAGCTCCCGGCCGCGGGGCGGCGGGGTGAAACGGGTCCCCGGTGCGAGCAGCAGCGCCGCGAGCCCGAAGCGAATGGCGAGGAACGCGAACGGCGTCGCGGAGGCGAGCGCGCTCTTCACCGCCACGAAGCTCGTGCCCCACATCGCCGTCGCAACGAGCAGCGCCAGGTCCGCCTGCCGCCGCGTCACGCGAGGTCCTGCAGGTACCGGCCCGTGGGCGATTCCGCCACCTTGGCCACCGCCTCCGGTGTCCCCTCGGCTACGACGCGTCCCCCCGCCTCGCCGGCGCCCGGCCCCAGCTCGACGATCCAGTCGGCGCGCTTGATGACGTCGAGGTGATGCTCGATCACGAGCACGCTGTGCCCGGCGTCCACCAGCCGATCGAGCACGCGGCACAGGGTACGCACGTCGTCCAGGTGGAGGCCGGTCGTGGGCTCGTCGAGGATGTAGAGCTTGCGGCCCCTCCGTACCTTCGTAAGCGCCAGCTCACGCGCGATCTTGAGGCGCTGGGCTTCGCCGCCCGACAGCGTGGTGGCGGGCTGGCCCAGCCGGAGGTAGCCGAGCCCCACCTGCTGCAGGTGCCACAGCGTGCGGGCGAGGCGCGGCCGGCGGTGGAGCCGCTCGAGCGCCTGGTCCACCGTCCACTCGAGCACGTCGTGGATCGAGCTGCCGTGCAGCTTCACCTCCAGCACGTCCTTCTTGAAGCGTTTTCCCTCGCACACCTCGCATGGCACGAACACGTTGGCGAGGAACACCATCTCGATCAACACGTGCCCCGCGCCCTCGCACGCCTCGCACCGGCCCCCCCCCGCGACGTTGAACGAGAAGGTGCTCGGCGTGTAGCCGCGCGCGCGCGCCAGCGGCTCGGCGGCGAACAGCGCGCGCAGCTCGTCGAACGCCTTGATGTAGGTGACCGGGTTGGATCGCGGCGTGCGGCCGATCGGCGCCTGGTCCACGAGCACCACGTCCCTGATCCCTTCCCACCCGTCGAGCGCGCGCACCTCGCCCACCGACTCGCCCAGATGCTGCTTGGCGCTGTGGCCGCCGCTGAGCCGGGCCTCGAGCTGGTGGAACAAGATGTCGTGCACCAGCGTCGACTTCCCCGAGCCCGACACGCCGGTGACCGCGGTCAGCGTCCCGAGAGGAATGCGCGCGTCCACGCCGTGCAAGTTGTGCAGCCGGGCACCCCGCATGGTGAGCCAGCCCTTGGCGGCGCGGCGCGCCGACGGCACGCCGATGCGCTTCTCGCCGGAGAGGTACTGTCCCGTGAGCGTGCCCGCGTCGCGCACGCCCGCCGCCGGGCCCTGGTAGACGAGCTGGCCGCCGGCTGCGCCGCTCCCCGGCCCCAGCTCGACCATCCAGTCGGCGGCGCGCATCGCGGCGGGATCGTGCTCCACCACCACCACGGTGTTCCCGGCGTCCGCGAGCCGCCGCAGCAGCTCGAGCAGCCGGTGGGTATCGGCGGGATGCAGCCCGATGGTCGGCTCGTCGAGCACGTACAACGTGTCCACGAGATGCGACCCCAGGGCGTTCGACAGCGCGATGCGCTGGGCCTCGCCGCCCGACAGGGTGCGCGTGAGCCGGTCGAGCGTGAGGTATCCCAGTCCCACGTCGTTCACGAACGAGACCCGCGCGCCGAGCTCGGCCAGGATGTGAACGGCCACAGCGCGCTGGAACTGCGTGAGCGTAAGGCCGCTGATCCAGTCGCGGATGGCACCGGCCGTCAGCCCGGCGACGGCGGCGATCGTCTGGTCGCCCACCTTGACCGCCAACGCCTCCGGCTTGAGCCGCGCGCCACCACACGCCGGGCAGGTCTTGGCGAGCTGGTACTGCCGCAGGAAGACGCGGATGTACTGCTTGTAGCGCTTCGCTTCGAGTCGCACGAGGAACGGAAACATGCCGAGGAAGCGCCCGCGCGCGCCGTGCAGCAGGAAGTGCCGGTCGCGCTCGGGCAGGTCGCGCCACGGGGCGTCGAACGGGATCGCGCTGGCGCGCGCCGCCTCGCGCAGGATGCGGCGCCGGCCCTCGTAGCGGGGCTTGGTCCAGGGGTCGAGCGCGCCGCCGGCCAGGCTGCGGGACGGGTCGGGCACGATGAGCGACTCGTCGTACTCGAGCACGGCCCCGAAGCCGTTGCAGCCCGGGCATGCGCCCCGCGGATTGTTGAAGGAGAACAGCGTGGGCACGAGCGCGGACGCGGCGGTGCCGCAGTGCGAGCAAGTGGGATGCGCCGTGTAGCGGCGCCGGTCGCCGTTCTCGAGCGCCACGGCCACGCCCTCACCCTCGCTGAACGCCGTGGCGACGGCGTCGGCGAGACGCCCGCGGTTCGCTTCCGAGGCGGGCAGGCGATCGACCACGACCAGCACTTCCCCCGCCTCCCGCACCCGACGCTCGACGTCGGGCCCGTCGAGTCGCACCACGGCGCCGTCGAGCTGCGCGCGCACGAACCCGGCTGCGCGCAACTGGGCCGCGACTTCCACCTCGGGGCGATGGGCGCTCTGGGGCAGCGGAAACGTGACGGCAATTGCGGATTGCGGATTTCGGATTGCGGATTGGTCGTCCGGAACTCGATCGTGCAAATCCGCATTCCGCATTCCGCAATCCGCAATCAGCGCGTCCACGACCTCCTGCACGGTGTCGACCTTGACCTCATGCCCGCACTTCACGCAGGACTGCGTCCCCACCCGGGCCCACAGCAGGCGCAGGAAGTCGTAGATCTCCGTGGCCGTGCCGACAGTCGAGCGGCTGCTGGTCGTGGGGTTCTTCTGCTCGATCGCCACCGCCGGTGCGATGCCTTCGATCGCGTCCACGAGCGGCTTCGGCATCCGCTCGAGGAACTGCTTGGCGTAGGTCGACAGCGACTCGATGTAGCGCCGCTGCCCCTCGGCGTAGAGGGTGTCGAAGGCGAGCGTGCTCTTGCCCGACCCCGACGGGCCGGTGACCACCGTGAGGGCGCGCCGCGGCAGCTCGACGGTGATCCCCTTGAGATTGTGCTGCCGCGCGTTGCGGATGATGACGCGGCCGGGGGCGCTGGGCATAACCAGCAAAGATAACTGCCCTTCCGTCTTTCCGTCCTTCCGTCGCCGCTGTAGCTTCGCCCCCAGCATGGCCCTAGCGCTGACCCCGCGACTGCTCCGCCGCGGTTTGGAGCTGTTCGCCCTCATTTCCCTCGCCGGCGTCGGCGGTCTGCTCTTCTATGGCAACAACTTCCAGGCGTTCGCGGAGGCCCTCTTCAGCCTGCATTGGGGTTGGCTCGTGGTGGGGCTCGGGCTCGCGTCCATGGATTGGATCGGCGGCGGGGCGCGGCTGTGGGTCGTGGCGCGCCACGTGCACCCCGGAGTCCGCCTGCGCGACATGATCGTCGCGGGCGGGATGAGCGCCTGGGCCGCCTACCTGACGCCGTTCCAGACCGGCGCCGGCCCCACGATGATGTGGGCGATGCGGCGCGGCGGCGTGCGGCTGCCCGAAGCGATGACGTCCACGTTCATGACCTTCGTCGCCACGGTCGTCTTCTTCGCGCTGGCGGGCCCGCTCGCGATCTACCTGGGCGCCGGCAAATCGCTGGCGCAGCACAACGTCGTGCTGGGGATCACGTACTACGGCCTGTTCCGGACGAGCCTCACGATCTTCGGGATCTTGGGCGTGGTGATGCTCATCGCCATGGTGTTCCCCGCGTGGCTGCGGGACGGCGTGCACTGGCTGGCCGGTCGGTTGGAGCGCCGCAGTCGCCGCATCGCGGCGCGGATCGAGCAGCTGCGCGGCGGGATCGACCGGGCCCACGAGTGCATCGTGGCGTTCGGCAATCCCAGGGGCTTGCTCGCACTGTTCTGGGCGGTGCTCCTGTCGGCCCCGTCGCACGCCAACAAGCTGCTCGCGGGGTACGTGGCGTTGCGTGCCCTCGGCATCCCGGCCAACTTCGTCGATATCCTCTTGTTGCAGACGTTCATCACGTTCCTTCTCTACTTCGCGCCGACCCCGGGGGCGTCGGGGCTCGCCGAGCTGTTGTCGGCAGCGGTGATGCAGATCTACGTGCGGCGCGAGATCACTGCGACCTACATCCTCATCTGGCGCTTCATCAACAGCTACGCGACGGTGATCGTGGGCTCGCTCCTGTTCTGGTACTGGCTGCGGCGCGGCCTGATCGGGAAGGAAGAAGTCGTCGCACTGCCGGACGGGGGGGAGACGTAAGCTAAGTTTCCTTGCGCGGTTACGGAGCCGGGCGTAACTTCCTCGGCGCTGGCTTTCCGGCTCAGGAGCCCCCCTAGATGTCACTGCTCGAACTCGGTGGGAACAAGTTCACCATCCCGGTGGGCGAGGTGGCGCTCGGGAGCGACGCGAGTTGCGCCATCTCCCTCAGCGGCTCGGGCATCCTGCCCCGGCATGCCGTGCTCCAGGGCCAGGCCGACGGCCAGGTGATCATCCGCAAGGCGTCACCCGCCGCCGACGTGTTGATCAACGGGGTGCGGCTCGGAGCGGAGCCCACGCCGCTGCTGCACGGCGACAAAGTGGAAGTGGGCGGGCACGAGCTCACCTTCGTGGACGAGCGTCGCTCGGGCAGCACTCAATACGTCCCGGCGCTCCCTCAGAAGGAGGGGACAGGGAAAGGGGGTGGGGCCGTCAAACCCGCCGCCGTCGGAACGACCGGCGGGCGCCTGGTGAGCCTCACCGACGGCCGCGAATACGTGATCACGGGAGCGTCGCTCGTGTTCGGGCGCGAAGCGGGGTCCGACGTGGTGGTCGTCGGCAAGGACGTGTCGCGTCGCCACGCCGAGATCGTGCAGACGCCGAGGGGCTACCTGCTCGTGGACTCGAGCACCAACGGCTCGTTCGTGAACGAAGAGCGGGTGGAGGGACAGCGCATCCTCGCGCGGGCGGATGTGATACGCATCGGGGAGGAGCAGTTCCGCTTCTACGCGGACGCGGCACCGGCGGCCGGTCCGCCCCCCCCGCCCCCCCCTCCCCAGGGGCCGGCCGCTAGCGCGCCGCAGGCCGCGCCCCCCGCCTCTCCAACCGCGCCCGCGCCGCTCGCCAGCTTCCTCGTGCGGAGCGGCGCGCTCATCGGCCAGCGGCTCCAGGTGAAGACGCCGGTCGCCAACATCGGGCGCGCCGACTACAACGACCTGGTGATTCCCGACCCGTCGGTGTCCACCAGCCACGCGAAACTCCAACGCCGTGAGGGCGTCTGGGTGCTCGTGGACCTGGAGTCGACGAACGGCAGCTTCGTGGACGGCGAGCGCGTGAAGGGGGACGCGCCGCTTGCGCCGGGGGCGACGGTGCGGTTGGGAGACGTCCAGCTCGTGTTCGAGCCCACGGACGACGCGCTCGGGGTCGTGAAAGGTGGGGGAACGCAGATCCTGAGGACTCCCCACTCGATCGCGCCTACTCCTGCCGCTCCCGCTTCCGCAGCCCCTGCCGCCCCTGCCGCCCCGCC
>QHTX01000118.1 GCA_003220975.1 Gemmatimonadota bacterium
TTGATGACGAGGGTCGTCATCGGCTCGGCGAGCCGGGCGGGCATGACACCGTACCCCAGTCGCCACCCCGTCATCGAGTACCCCTTCGAGAAGCCGTCCACGATCACCGTCCGCTCCGCCATCCCGGGGAGCGCGGCGATGCTGTCGCGGCTGCCGTCGTAGCGGATCTGCCCGTACACCTCGTCGGAGATGACCCACAGGTCGTGCCGCCGAGCCAGCTCGGCGAGCCGCGCGAGATCCTGGGGCTCGGCCACGCCGCCGGTCGGGTTGTGCGGCAGGTTGAGGATCAGCAGGCGGGTGCGCGGCGTGATCCGCTCCGCGATCGCCTCGACGCGCGGCGCGAAGGCGCGTGTCTCGTCGAGCGGGTAGTAGACCGGCCGCCCGCCCGCGAACCGCGCCACCGACTCGTAGATCGGGAAGCCCGGATCGGGCGTGAGCACCTCGTCCCCCCGCTCGATCAGCGCGAGCGCCGCGCAGAACAGCATCGGCTTCGCACCCGGGGTGACGATCACGTTCTCGGGTCCTGCGCGTACCCCGCGCGCCGCGAGCGATCGCGCGATCGCGTCGCGCAGCTCGGGCACCCCGGCGGCGAGCGCGTACCGGGTGAGCCCATCGCGCAGCGCCCGCACCCCGGCCTCCACCACGTGCGGCGGGGTCGGCATGTCGGGCTCGCCGATCTCGAGATGCACGACCTTGTGCCCCGCCGCTTCGAGCCGTCTGGCGGCGGCGAGCACCAGGTAGGCCTGCTCCGTACCGAGCGTGTCGAGTCGTCCGGCCCAGTGCATAGACGATCCTGTCGGGGACAAACGAACCCCGGAGCGACGCCCCGGGGTCGGATGTGGCAAATCTACGTGGGTGGGCGCCCCTGTGAGCTACCCGAATGGGGGGCGGGGGCTACTTGGCGCGCTCCAGGTACACGCCCTCGCGCGGGTCCACCCGCACCTTTTCGCCCTCACTGATGAAGTCTGGCACCTGGACGGTCACGCCGTTCGAGAGCTTCGCGGGCTTGGTGCTCGCGGTCTTGGTGGCGCTCCGCATCACAGGCGAGGTCTCCACGACCGTCAGCTCGACCACCGACGGCAGCTCGATGCCCACGGGGCGACCGTTCAGCCACTCGACCTGGATGTGCATCTCGGGCTGCAGCCAGTCGGCGTGATCCCCCACGGCTTCGTTGTCCAGCGTATACTGCTCGTAGGTGTTGGTGTCCATCACGTGCACGCCGCCCTGATCCCGGTACAGGACCTGAAACTCCTTGGTCTCGAGCGGCGCCTCGTCCACGAAGTCGGTGGCCGCGAGCCGCGTATCGAACGTGTTACCGGTGACGAGATTGCGCAGCCGCACCTGGACGAACGCGCGCAGGTTACCGGGGGTGCGGTGCGTGAACTCCATGACGCGGGAAGGCTGGCCGTCGAGCAGGATGACGTGGCCGCGCCGGATGTCGGTGGCTTTCATCTTATTATAGACCGCCCTTCAAGAGGCCGGAACATAAGCCGATTGAGCGCGGAATCAACGGGGTGGCACCAGGTCGGCAAGCGACAGCGGCCGCGTGAGGTACCCCGCGAAGACCCGGTCCCACCACGCCCCCGTGCGGGCCCGCTCGGCCGGCGTGCTGAAGCGGTAACGGTAGTACGCGAGCCGGACGTACCGGGGCGGCCCCTCCGGGAAGGGATTCTCCGCGAGCAGCGACACGACCTCCGGACTCCCCTGCAGCAGGCGGGCGACGAAGGGGAGCAGCCAGCCCCGTGCGCCGTCCGGGTCGAGCGCGGCGAACCACATCTGCCAGTCGAGCCGCGGCTGATGCGGCGCCACGAACCGTGGCCGGCGGGTCACGTCGCCGGGCTTCCAGCGGAAGCGGTACTCGCGCCACGCCATGGTGTCACGGCTGCCCTCGACCACGATCTCGGGCCGCTCGGTGGTCATGACGCGGAACAGACCGTAGCCGTTGATCGAGCGGAACGGCGCCACGGCGTCGAGCAACGGGTTCTCGAACGGCGCCCGCCCCCGGGCGCCTGGCAGGGTCTGCACGATCTCGCGTACGAACGCGAGCAGCGAGAGCACGGCCACGACGGGCACCAGGACGCGGACCGCGCGTCGCTTCCACACCGGCTCGGGCTCGCCCACCTCGAGCCGGAGCGGCAGCACGCGGCCGAGCGTCGCGTCGTCGACGAGCGGCACGCACAGCACGAGCGCGAGCGCGTTGAAGAACCCGTAGTTGCCTGTGACGGCAATGCCGAGCTGCCCGAGCACGAGCAAGCCGCAGGCCGCGAGCCGCAGCCGGGCGAGCCGCTCGGGGACGAAGATGAGCCACGGCGCGCCCAGCTCCGCCACGAGAACGAGAAGCAGCATGCCGCGGTGCGTCCATTCCGGGAGCCAGTGGGCGTACCACGCCGTCCACGGCGGCAGGGGCTGGGTCCAGAAGTGGTAATCGAGGGCGGTGAGGTCGCGCCACGTCGGGTCGCCGCTCGCGAGCTTGGTGATTCCGGAGAGGAACATCAGGCGGAACAGCAGCCACAACACGACCCAGCGCATCGGCTCGGACGGAGCCCGCTCGCGGCGCCGGCTCGGCACGAGATCGGTGGGCGCATAGAACACCGCGAGCAGGCCCGCCTCGAGCAGCAGGGCGTCCCATTGGAACCAGAGGAACGTCTGCCCCACGACGCTCGTCGACAGATAGAGCAGCCACAGCAGCGCGAGCGCCGGTGCCTGGGCGACGCCGGCCACGACGAGGAGCGCCAACACTGCGCCGCCCCAGCACAGCGCCCGCAGCATGCCGTCCCCCCCTCCGACGAGCCAGCACAGCGTGGGGAACAGCCGGTAGGCGGCGCCGCCGTACAAGGCGTGTGCCCGCTCGAGGAAGGTCCGGGCCGGAAGGATGCCGTGCTCGCCCACGAGACCGGTGATCTGCAGCGCGAGCGACACGAACGCGATGAGGTAGACGACGCCCAACAGCCGGAGGAACAGCCAGCGCGACAGCAGGTAGGTCGGGCGGGGGGACGGGGGCGGGGGCGGGGGCGGGGGCAGGTCCGTGGCCCGGGGTTCGGTGATGCCCATCGTGGCCCCCCAAGATGGGGGCGGCTAGCATTGATGGGAACACGTGTCCCGTCGTGAACCGCGCCGCGCCCTGCGGGGTAGCACCCTCCGTCGTACGCCGCTGCCACCCGGCAGCCGCGTGAGCCGCGTCACACAAGTCTCGGTAGGAGGTGTCCAGATATGGTTCCCACCAGCCGTCCCGCGGTGAGGGTGGCATGGCTGCCGCTCGCCCTGCTGGTCGCCGCCGGATGCAAGCAGGGTCCCACGCCGGAGGTGCAGGCACGGATGGACAGCCTGTCGCAGGCGTCCAATGACCGCGACCGTCTGATGCAGGAGGTCGCGGAGAACACCCGCCTCGTGAGCGAGATCAGCCGGGAGCTCGCGAAGGCGAGCGTCCCCGCGAAGGCGCTCAAGATCACGGCCGAGTCGCCGCTCCGGGCGTCGCGCGACACGCTGATCCAGAAGATCCGCTACGTCACCACCCGCATGCGTGAGATCGAGCCCCGGCTCAAGGACAGCGAGCAGCGCATCCGGCAGCTCACGACCCTCTCCGACAGCCTGCGGGACCAGCTGGCCGCCACGATGCAAAACCTGCAGGGCGTGATCGACAACCAGAAGGAGACGATCGAAGCACTCACGAACCAGGTGGACCAGCTCTCGACCCAGCTCGCGGCGCTGAAGGACACGATCGAGACCATGGCCACCGAGGCCAACACGGTCTACTATGTGATCGGGACGAAGGACGAGCTCGAGCAGAAGGGGATCGTGCGGGAGATCGGCGGGGCGCGCTTCCTGTTCGTCCTGTGGAAGTCCGGGAAGTCGCTCGTCCCGGCGCGGACCCTCGACCCGAGCGAGTTCACGGTAGCCGATCGGCGCCACTTGAGCGAGCTGCCGCTTCCCGCCGACAACAGGGAGTACCGGATCGTGTCGCGGCAGGACGTGACCGCGCTCGATACGCCGCTGTCCGACGATGGCACGATCACCGGCAAGGTACGGATCGCGGACTCCGCGAGATTCTGGGCGGCCTCGAAGTACCTGATCATCGTGGAGGGGTGAGGCTTGACCGTGCCGGGGGTGGACACTTAGCGTCACGAGGTGATCCACCCCTGGCACGATCTCCCAGCGGGGAAACACCCGCCCGACGAGATCACCGCGATCATCGAGATCCCGGGCGGTAGTCGCAACAAGTACGAGCTTGACAAGGAGTCGGGGCTGTTCCGGCTGGACCGCGTGCTGTACTCCGCGGTCCACTATCCGGGGGACTACGGGTTCGTCCCGCGCACGCTGTCCGAAGACGGCGATCCGTGCGACGTGCTCGTGCTGATCCGGGAGCCGACCTTCGTGGGGTGCGAGATCAACGTGCGCCCGATCGGCCTGCTCAAGATGCTCGACCGCGGCGACCCGGACGCCAAGATCGTCGCGGTGCCGGCGCACGATCCCTTTCAAAACGAGTTCTTCGACATCGCCGATCTGCCGCAGCATTCGCTCAGGGAGATCGAGCACTTCTTCCAGATCTACAAGGATCTCGAGGGGAAGCGCGTGGTCACAGTGGGATGGGAGAAGAGCGACGCAGCGATGCGGGAAGTGATGCAGTCGATCGAGCGTTACCGCGAGCGGTACGGCGCTCGGGGGACTGCGAGGTTGACGGCCTCGTAAACGGGGATCCGGCGGCTCCGAGCCCGGGCAACCGGATCTGTGGCTGTTCGACCACATTTTCGTGGTCGTCTCTAAGTGACCGCAGTCACGTGCTCACCGCGACGCGACGGTGGCGTCGGGGCGCGAGACTTGCTACAGCGACCCATTCTGAGGAGGGCTCATGCACGCAATGATCCGACGGTACCGAGTGCGGCTCGGAACGGTCGAGCAGGCAGCCCGCCATGCGGAACGGGGCTTCCTGCCGCTGCTCCGCCAGATCCCGGGGTTCGTGTCCTGCCAGCTGGTGGATGCCGGGAACGACATCCTCACCTGCATGGCGCTGTTCGAGACGCCAGACGGCACCGCGGACGCGGTGCGCGCGTCGCGGGAGTGGTTCCGCGACGAGTGGTCGTCGTTTCGCCCCGTGCCACCCGAGGTCGTGGTGGGAGAGGTCCTGGCGCACGCCACGAGCGACCGGCGCCGGCTGCCGGACCGGCGGCGGGTGGTAGGATCGATCGGCCCGGAGGCCTGGAAGGGCGAGGAGCGCCGGGCCGGCGCGGAGCGGCGCGCCGAAGCCGTGAGCTGGGCGGCGGTGGGCTAGAGCCCCCCCCTCCCCCTCCCCCCTCCCGCGCCTGGCTCTCGCCCGCCGGCTGCTGCTCTCCGCCTCGCGCAGCGCCTGGCTCGCGCGCCAGCTCTCCGAGCGGGCCTTCTTCCGCCGCGCCGTGCGCCGCTTCCTGCCGGGCGAGGAGCTCGGCGCCGCGCTCGACGCCGCAGCCGGGTTCGCCCGCGACGGCATCGGGAGCGTGCTCACCGAGCTCGGCGAGCAGGTGACGACCCGCGCCGAGGGGTCCCGAGTCCGCGACCACTACCTGCAGGTGCTCGACCGCGTGCGGCAGCGCGGGCTCCCCGCCCAGATTTCCGTCAAGCTCACGCACCTGGGCCTCGACGTGGACCGCGCGGCGTGTCTCGAGAACGTGCGCGCGCTCGCCGCCCGCGCGGCCGACGCAGCCTCGTTTCTCTGGATCGACATGGAAGAATCCCGCTACGTGGACGTCACGCTCGAGCTGTTCCGCCGGGCGCGGGCGGCGCACGCCGGCGTCGGCGTGTGCCTCCAAGCGTACCTGCGTCGCACGTCCGCCGATCTCGAGGGGCTGCTGCCGCTCGCTCCCGCCATCCGGCTGGTGAAGGGCGCGTACAATGAGCCGCCCGACGTGGCATTCCCGAAGAAACGAGACGTGGACGAGCGCTACTTCACGCTCGCCGGGCGCCTGCTCGAGCACGCCGCCCGAGGCCAGGCGCGGCCGGTGTTCGGGACGCACGACCTCCGCCTGATCGAGCGGCTGCGCCAGCGCGCGGCCGCCCTCGGCGCCGCGCCCGGCAGCTACGAGGTGCACATGCTGTACGGCATCCGCGCCGCCGAGCAGCGGGCGCTGGCGCGCGACGGCGTGCCGGTGCGCGTGCTCATCAGCTACGGGACCCACTGGTTTCCCTGGTACATGCGGCGGCTCGCCGAGCGGCCCGCGAACGTGTGGTTCGTGATCAGGAATCTCGTCTAGCCCTTTTCCCCGGGCTGAGAGCCCGGGCTCGGCGTCAGCGTGCGCCCTATACGGGCGCACCCGCGGCCGAGCGCGCCCTATCAGGGCGCGTTACGTGGGAACATCCCGTCTTGAGTCTCCTAACTCATCCCGCCAGCTTTACCGGAGCGATGCCCACGCGCACCCTAACCGCGACCCCCGGCGCCCTCGACCGCTGGCGCCGCGACACGCCCGGTTGCCGCGACCGGATTCATCTGAACAACGCCGGCGCCGCCCTGATGCCGCAGCCCGTGCTTGAAACGCTCACCCGCCACCTGGAGCGGGAAGCGGCGATCGGGGCGTACGAGGCCGCTGAGGAGGCGGCGGGGCGGGTGGGCGAGACGTACGAGCTGGTCGGCCGGCTCGTGGGCGCGGCGGCCCGTAACATCGCTCTCGTGGAGAACGCCACCGTGGCGTTCTCACAGGCGCTGTCCGCGTTCGACTTCCGCGGGGGCGACCGCATCGTCACCACACGGACGGACTATCCCTCGAACCAGCTGATGTATCTGTCACTGGCGCGGCGCGCGGGCGTCGAAACCGTGCGTGCCGACGACCTCCCCACCGGCGGAGTGGATCCGGAGAGCGTGCGCCGGCTGGCGCGCCACCCGCGCACGCGACTCGTCGCAGTCAGCTGGGTGCCGACCAACTCAGGCCTGGTGCAGAATGCCCGCGCGGTGGGGCTGGTGTGCGCCGAGCTGGGCGTGCCATACCTGGTTGACGCCTGCCAGAGCGTCGGACAGATGGCGGTGGACGTGGCCGAGCTCCAGTGCGACTACCTCGCCGCCACCGGGCGGAAATTCGTGCGCGGCCCCCGCGGCATCGGGTTCCTCTATGTGTCCGACCGCATGCTCGAGCGCGGTGCCTTCCCGTTGTTCATCGACATGCGCGGCGCGGACTGGACCGACCCCGACGCGTTCCGGCTGGCCGACGGCGCCCGCCGCTTCGAGAACTGGGAGTTCGCCCATGCACTCGTGCTGGGGCTGGGCGAGGCGGCGCGCTACGCGCTCGCGGTCGGAAGCGCGGGGGGCGAGCGCGCGTGGGCATTAGCCGCGGAGCTGCGCGAACAACTCGCGGCCCTTCCCGGTGTGCGCGTGCTGGACCGCGGCCGGGAGCGGTGCGCCATCGTCACGATCGATGTCCGCGGACACGATGCCCCGGACTTGAAGCTGCGCCTGCGCGAGCGGGGCGTGAACACCAGCTCGTCGGACCGCGACGACGGCGTGCTCGACATGGACGAGAAGCGTGCAACCACGGTGCTCCGCTTCTCGCCCCACTACTACAACACGGAGGACGAGCTCTCCGCCGCCGTGGAGGTGCTGGCCGGGCTCATCCGGCCATGAGCGTCCCGCGGCCGGGCAAGATCATCGGCATCGGGCGCAACTACCGCGACCACGCCGCCGAGCTCGGCAACACCGTGCCCGCGAAGCCGCTGCTGTTCCTGAAGCCCGCCACCGCGGTGATCGGGCACGGCGCGCCCATTGTGCTGCCGCCCGAATCGGCGCAAGTGGACTTCGAGGGCGAGATCGGGGTGGTGATCGGGAAGCGGCTGCGGCGGGTCGGGGAAGAGGAAGCGGGCCGGTCCATCGCCGGCGTCACGTGCGTCAACGACGTGACGGCGCGCGACCTGCAGCGGAGCGACGAGCAGTGGACGCGAGCGAAGGGCTTCGACACCTTCTGTCCCGTCGGGCCGCGGGTCGTGCGGGTCGACTCGCGTCGGTTCGCCGAGCTCGAGGTGTTCTGTCGCGTGAACGGCGCCGAGCGGCAGCACGGGCGGGCGCGCGACATGGTGTTCTCGATCCCGGCCCTCGTCGCCTACGTCTCGCAGGTGATGACGCTCGAGCAGGGCGATCTCATCGCGACGGGGACGCCCGCCGGGGTGGGACCGCTGCGGGCCGGCGACGTGGTGGAAGTCGAGATCCCCGGCGTCGGCGTGCTCTCGAATCCGGTGACGGTCGAGGCCGGTTAGTCGCGCACCCGCTCGCGGCGCTCGAGCCAGTCCTTGATGAGGAAGCCCAGCGAGGCGCCGAAGCCGGCGCTCGCCACGCCCAAGAGCAGTTTTCCGGTCACCAGCAACACAGTCATGCCGACCTCTCCTCGACAAAACAAACCGACGCCCCCGCAAGGGACTCGATGCGCGGGGGCGTCGGTCTATCAACCACTGCGACGGACGACTAGTTCCCCATCACTGAATTAGCATACCCCGAAGGCGGGAGCAGGGTCAACGATCAATCCTGGTGGGCCCGCCACGCCCGATAGTACAGGTCCGCCTCGTCCAAGAATCCCCCATGGCGCGGCTGCCAGCCGAGCAGGCGGACTGCCTTGCGCGCGTCAATGTGCTGGTTCAGGGCGAGCGCCTCGGCGAAGTCCCCCATGGTCTTGCGGGCCTCGGCGAGCGGGAGGGGGCGGATCTCGCCCCGGTAGCCCGCCGCCCGCGCCGCCGCGCCCGCCATCTCGAGCACGGTGGCGCGGGACCGGTCGCTGATGTCGAAAATTTCGCCACCGAGCCCACTCTCCCCGGCCCGGAGGTAGGCGTCGGCGAGGTCGTCCGCATGCACCATGGCCCAGCGATTCCGGCCGTCGCCCACGACGGTGGGCGGCTTGCCGGCGCTGGGATCGGCGAACCAGGGGGCCGTGAGGCCACCCGGGCCGCCGTACACGCAGCCGGCCCGGATCACGAGCCCGCGTACCCCGGACGCCTGGAGCACCACCTGCTCGTGCGCCGGCCGCCACGCCACCAGCTTGACCGGATTCAGCGGTGTGGTCTCGTCCACCATGCGGTCGCCCGTGTCCCCGTGGACCCACACCCCGCTGGTGAAGATCACGGTCTTGGGCCGCGCGCCGCGGCGCCCCGCCTCGATCAGCGTCTCGATCGCCGTCTTGTCCTTGGCGACGCCGTTGGGCGAGTACTCGAACGCCGCATGGACGAGGACGGCGCACTCGGCCGCGACGTCGGCATAAGCCTTGGGGTCCGCCAGGTCGCCCACGACGGGCTCGATCTCCTGTTGCGCGAGCCGCCGCGCCTTCGCCTGGCTTCGCGTGAGACCCCAGATGTGATGCCCCGCCCGCCGGAACGCCGTGGCCACGCTCGACCCGACGTATCCGGTGGCACCGGTGACGAACACTTGCATTGGAAACTCTCCAGTTGCCGAGGGATGTGTTCCCGATAACGGCGTTCCCGGTTGCCCGGTTTCCGTCAGGTTGAATCCTCGCCCTCGCCCCGTTCCAGGGCCGGCCGGTCGGGGGCGGGATCCGCGCCCGCGATCTGCTCGAGCCGGTCCCGCACGCGACCCGCGTGGCGGGCGCTGTCCTCGAACTTCTTCTGCGCGTTGGCGAGGTGTGTGCCGACGGTCTGATAGGCCGACCAGAAGGCGTCGAATTGCTGTCGCAGCCCGCCCAGCTGGTCCTGGATCTCGCGGGCGCGCTGCTCCACCCGCATGCCCTTCAGGCCGTGGAGAATGACGAGGAGATACGCGTAGAAGCTGTGCGGCGAGACCGGGATCACACTGCGCTGCATCGCGTGGCCCAGGACGCCGCCCCCGTCGTCCGGGTCCACGCTCCGTCCCATCACCGCCTCGTAGTACACGCTTTCGGCAGGGATGTACATCAACGCGAACTCGTACGTCCCCTCGTCCGGCCGGATGTATTTGTCGGCGATCTCGTCGATCCGGTCCTTGAGCGAGCGCGCGAACGCCCGCCGCTCGCGCTCCTGCTCCGGACCCGAGGTCGCGAGCATGCGCTGGCACGCCTCGAGCGGGAATTTCGCGTCCACCGGGACGAGGCGCTCGCCCAGCCGGAGGACGGCGTCCACGCGCTCGCCCGAGCGGAACTGGTGCTGCATCTCGTAGTGGCCGGGGAGGATCTGGCGCAGCAGCTCCTCCAGCCACACCTCGCCGATCGTGCCGCGCAGCCTCGGGACCTGGAGCAGCTGCTGCACCTCGCTCACGGTCTCCCCCATCGTCTCGAGCCGCCGCGTCACCTCGCCGAGCTGTCCCAGGCGCTCGCGCACGTCTTGCAGCACGCGCGCCTGCTCGGCGCTCCCCTGCGCCAGCGCCTTCGGCACCTCGTGCTGCGCGGCGACGAGCTGGTCGAATCGGGCGCGCAGCTCGATGAGCTGCTGTTGGATAAGGCCGGCGGCGCCTTCGGACGCGGGCCGCCGCAGCAGCGCGATCACGAGCAGCGCGGCGAGGATGAGGATCGCGACGACGGCGGCAGTGGGCACATCAGCAACCTATGCAAGCGCCCGACGGCAGTGAAGGCGCGGCTCGAGCCGCAATTCGCCGCTAGATTTGCCTCATGGCCGACACGGCCCTCGCTCACCGCCTCTCCAAGTCCCGCTACCTCGCCGGCCTCCAGTGTCACAAGCAGCTGTGGTGGCGGGTGCATGAGCCCGACGCGCCGGAGCTCGTTCCCGACGTGGCGCTCCGCAACCGCTTCGCGCAGGGCGCCGAAGTAGACCAGCGCGCCCGCGGTTACGTCCCGGGCGGCGAGCTGATCGACCTGCCGTTCTACGAGTTCGACAACAAGGTGGCGGCGACCCGCGACGCCATCCGACACGACCCGCCGGTGCTGTACCAGCCCTGGTTCCTCGCGGATGAGACCTACGCGGGGGTGGACATCCTGACGCGCGGGCCGCGCGGCTACGACGTGATCGAGGTGAAGGCGGCCAACCGCCTCAAGCCGGAGCACGTTCCCGACGTGGCGGTGCAGGTGCACGTGCTGCGGCAGAGCGGCCTCCCCGTCGAGCGCGCCGAGGTGATGCACCTGAATCCGGAGTGCCGCCATCCCGACCTGTCTAACCTGTTCGTGCGGGAGGACGTGACGGCGGCGGTGGAGGGCGTGCTGGTGGGCCTGCCGGACGAGCTGGCCGCGCAGCGGCGCATGCTCGAGGGGCCGCTCCCCGACGTCGCGATCGGGGACCACTGCACCAGGCCGCACGACTGTCCGTTCCTCGAGCGCTGCTGGCCCAAACTTCCCGACCACCACGTGAGCAAGCTGTACCGCATCGAGCGCAGGCAGCTGCTCGAGTACGAGGCGGACGGCTACGCGAGCATGGCCGACCTGCCGACCGACCTCGAGCTGTCGGCGATCCACGCGCGCCAGGTGAGGGCGGTGCGGAGCGGCGTCATGGTGGTCGAGCCCTCGCTGCGCGCGGTACTGGCCAAGTTCAGCTCGCCGCTCGCCTTCCTCGACTTCGAGACCGTGAGCCTCGCGATCCCGCGCTGGCCCGGCTGTCGCCCGTGGCAGCTCGTACCGGTCCAGTTCAGCTGTCACGCCGAGGAGCGGGGCCGGGGATTGGTGCACCACGAGTGGATCGCCGACGGACCGGACGATCCCCGGCTGGCGCTCGCTCAGGCACTGGTCGAGGCGTGCGCCGGCGCCCGCAGAGTGGTGGCCTACTACGCAAGCTTCGAGCGCGACTGCATCCGCCACCTCAAGGCGGCGGTGCCGGGCCTCGAGCGCGAGCTCACCCGCATCGAGCAGCGGCTGGTCGATCTCCTTCCCGCCATCCGCAACCACGTCTACCACCCCGACTTCGGCGGCAGCTTCAGCATCAAGAAGACGCTGCCGGCGCTCGTGCCCGGCGTTTCCTATAGCGACCTGAAAATCGCCGACGGCGAGACGGCCACGGTCGAGCTGCTGCGCCTGATGTTCGAGGGCGCGACCATGCCGCCCGACGAGCGGGCGGCGCTGCGCCGGGCGCTGCTCGCCTACTGCGCGCGCGACAGCTGGGCGATGGTGAAGATGCTGGAGACGCTCAGGACGCTGGTGGCGGAGCAGCTGGAGCTGTTTTGAGGGGGTTATCGTGGATCTATTGACATGCTCACTGCCGCGTCCTAGCGTGGCCCGATAACCCCCTCAGCCCCTCCTCGAGGCTCCGCCGATGCCAGATAGCATTCAAGACAGGCTCGTCGCTGTCGAGCGACTGACGAAGCTCTTTAAGGCCGAGCGCATGGTGCACCTCGGCGTCACCAGTGTAGCGCTCGTGATGTTACTCGCCAGCGCTGCCGTCCTCCTTTCCACGCGCCATGCGGGCCTGCAGGAGCTCTCGGGGCTGTTCGGCTCGTCCGGGCTCATCACCTACTCGGCCAGCCGCCTA
>QHTX01000119.1:0-809 GCA_003220975.1 Gemmatimonadota bacterium
GGCGGCCCGGTCCCAGCGCCAGTACCGTTGCCGGCGCGCGAACGATGAGCCGACCTCGACGATTTCCGCGGGGCGCAGCACGGCCACGTCCCGGTACGGGGTCCGGTCTCCGAGCGGGTACCCGAAGTGCGCGATCTCCGTCACCGCTCGCAAGTCCATGATTCGGGGCACCTCGGGCAACGCGTCGAGCAGGCGGAGCGACGTGGCAAAGACGACGTACCGCGGCCCGATCCAATAGTAGAGCGGACGCAGGCCGAGCTTGTCCGCCAGCAGCGTTAGACGAGCCGTCTCCGGGTCGTAGTGAATCGCGCAGAATACCCCGTTGACCTCGTCCAGCACCTCCCGCCGATCCGCGTCCCATCGCTCATGCAGGACCGCAAGGTCGTGCGAACGGCCGCGCCCAGCGGCGTCGGACAGCAACGGGTGGCCGGCCGCCATCATCACCGAACCGGATGGACCGATCCGAAACGCCGCATCTCCGTACGCTCCGATGTCGACCTTGGCCAGGAAGGCGCGCCGGTCACGGAACTCCGTGATGGCGGCGTCGCCGCCGCGCGAAAGGGCCCGTCGGACGGCGTCGACCTGCACCTCGCTGAGCTCCGGGTCCCGGTCGCGACTGAACATGCCGGCGAGGATCGTCATAGGAGTGCCACTCGCGACTCCTGGAGCACGCTACACCGCCGCCCGAGCCACGCGGAGGCGCATGTAGAACGCGCGCAGCCGGGTGTGATGCAGCGACCAGGCGACGCCGACGTAGGCCCCCGCGCCGACCAACACCTCCACCGTAAAGCGCGCCGCGAGAGGCCAAT
>QHTX01000119.1:960-8426 GCA_003220975.1 Gemmatimonadota bacterium
CGGCTGCCGATGTAGAAGGCCGTCGGCAGCACGCCCGCCGCGAGCAAGGAGGTCCACATCAGGAACCGTGTGTTGCGCGTCGCCGTGAGGACGTGCGGCAGCACGGGGGTGATCGACCGGACCGCGGTGTAGACAGCGAGCAGGCGCAGCGGGCCGACCGCTCCTTCCCACTTGGCCCCAAGGGCAAGCGCCACGAACTGGTCAGCCACGAGGGCCATACCCACCGTGAGGGGGAGCGTGACCAATGCCAGGCCTTCGGTGATGTCCAGGCAGTAGCGTCGCAACGCAGCGGCATCGGTTTGGAGCGCCGAAAGAAACGCGGGGGCGACCCCGCTCACCACGTTGGTCACTTTCTCCGCCGCGCTCGTCGCGAGCGTCCAGGCCAGCGTGTACGCGCCGAGTGCGACCTGGCCGAGCGTACGCCCCGCCACCGCGAAGTCCGCATTCGAATAGACGTACCAGGACAGCCGTCCCACCAGCACGTGCCAGCTGAACTGCAGAGCGGGGCGGAGCGACGAGTGGCACGGCCACCTGAACCCCAGCCGCCGCAGGCGGAGCGTGAGCAGCGTGCCCACGACCGAGCTGGTCAGCCCACCCAGCACCAGCGACCAATACCGCAGACCGGCCAGCGCGAACAGCACCGTCGCAGCCGGGATCAACGTCCCGCGCACCAGGTCGATGAGGGCCAGGCTCCGAAAGCGCAGCTGTCGCTGCAGCAGCGCGGCGGGCACCACTCCGAAAGACGCCACGACGAACCCCGCCGCCGTCGCGATCAGGACCGGCGGCAGGAGCGGCGCACGAAAGAAACGCGCCAGAGGGTCGGCGGCCACGGCCGTCGCGAGGAACCCAGCCGCCCCCAGGAATAGGCTGGTCGTATTGAGCTGGCACAGCTGGTCATCGGACAGCTCGCGCAGCGTGATCACCGCGCTCCCAATTCCGAACTCGCTGACGACCATGATGAGCCCGAGGTACACCTGCGCCATCGTCACGAGGCCGAAGTCCGCAGGGTTCAGGGTGCGAGCGACGATCAGCGTCCCGACCCACGCAAACACCTGGGTGGCCCACCGCGCGCTCCCGGTCCAGGCAAGACCGTGGACGAGCGAGCGGTCGAGCTGGGCGGCGTCGGCGACGTCCCCCACGACGGCCTGGGTCATCGCGGTGCGCCCGCGGCCTTCGCCTTCGGTCGCGGCGACATGAGCCGGGCCTTCCAGCCTCCGACCCGGTCCAGGCCCTGCAGCCAGCGGCCTCGCACGCCGCGCCGGAACACGACCAGCACGCGGGTGGTGCGTTCCGTCCGCGTCCACTCGAGCTTGTAGGGATCGTCGCCGCGCAGGAAGTCGAAGCGCCGATACCCGCGCTCGATGGCTCGCCGCAGCATCATCTCCATCAACACCTTGCCGACACTCGCCCGCGCCCAACGGGGATCGCGACCCCCCTGATAGAAGTAGACGGTATCCGCGTCGGCGAACCCGTACCACGCCGCCGCCGGCTCCCCTTCGAGGTCGAGCGTCGTGAGCCACACCTGGCCCCGCCCGGCCCACTCGTGAGCGAAGCGCCGATGCAGCTGCTCGGTGCTCGCGGCGGAGAGCTCACTAGTCCCGTTCCAACGCCGCTCGTGCAGCGCACGCAGGTGCTGCCAGCCTTCCTGCCACCGGCCCGGCTCGTAGTCCGTGAGCACCGCGGCGCGCTCGCGCACGAGCTTGCGTTCCTCCCGACGCAACGCCTGACGGCGCGTGGCGCTAAGTGTCCCCAGGTAGTCGTCCCAGCTCACGGGAAGCTCGAGGTAGGGGCAGCTCCAGCCCACACGCCACCGCACGCGGTGCCCGCGCCGGGCCAGCGCCGCCGCGAGTCGCGCCGCGTTGGGCGCACCCTCCACCAAATTGCCCAGCCGTATCACGTCCCATGGGAGGGACTCGATCGCCGGCAGAATGGCGTCGACATCCGCCCCGTGGCAGGCCAGGACATCCAAGTGGTCGGGGCAGCCGAGGTCGCCGATCGCCCATGCGAGGACGTTGACCCGCATTCGTCGGAAGAGAGTCGGCCGCACGGCCACCGGCAGGATCGCCTGGACCGTGTGGTCCGCGCCGCGGACCAGCACGGCGTGACTCTCGCTCAGGTCCTGCGCCGATGCGCCATCGGCCCAGGCCCGATGCCACGCCCAGCTCATGAACGGAGATACGTCGCCGGTGCGGGCCAGCAGATCGTCCCAGACGTGGCGCCCCAGGTCGAGCGCTTCGACCAGCGACGTGCAATAGGCAGTGCTCGCCGCACCCGCGTGCACGGCCTCGATGCTGCTCATCGCTCGCCCTCCTCCGGGTGCCGCACGATTACAACCCGCGCCCTGCGACTGCCGCCAGCACCTGGGCCGCCCGCGGACGGTCGGCCGCGCGCAGGATCGCCAGGAGGAGGTCCGCAAATGTCTGCACGCGCGTGGGCCGACCGAGGCCGGGAACGACGCCAGCGACCGCTCCCCTCCTCTGCAACACGTCGTTTGTGGCCTGCAGGAGTCCGCGCTGTCCGTGCCCGGCCACCACCCGCCCACCGGTTGCGCGGGCCAGCTCGCGCACACGCGCAGAGCAGCTCCCGGGCGCGTACCACTGCTCCGCCAGCTCGAGCATCGCCACGTCTTGGTCGGAATCGCCGATGGCAATCACGGGCGCTTCGGGCATCCCCAGACGGCGCTTCAGCGCCGTGAGGCCGGTGCCCTTGCTGACGGCCTGGTCCACGACGTAGCTATCGGCGCTCGTGGCGATCTGGGCCAAATCCTGCCCGCCGCCGCGCGCGAGTAACTCCTGCACTTCCCGAGCAACGAGCCCCACGGTGCCCCCGCCCGCGAACCGATACGCGCGAACGGAGTAGCGATAGCCGCGATCGACGAACACGCCGGGCAGGGCCGCCAACGCGTCCCGACACTGCGCGAGCCGTTCCCGGGCCGCGGGTGTGCAGAGTGCCACTTCCTGATTCGTGACCGCGTCGAACAGGACGCTGCCGTACTCCGCTATCCCCCCCGGAAGGCCGTACGTCCGGCAGTACTCACGTACATGCTCGACGCTGCGACCCGTATTCAAGACCACCGCAAACCCTTGCGCCTGCAGCAGCGCGAGCGCTGTCAAGCCGCTGACCGTGGTGTGCGGGAACCCCAGGAGTTCGCAATCGAACACGCCGTCCACGTCCAGGAAGACGAGCGCGTCGGACCACCGCGCCGTGGGGCGCGGCGGCAGGAACCCCGCGCAGGCACGGTGCAGTTGGTGCGTGAGGAAATTCCGGGCCGCCAAGTAGCGCTCGTTCCAGTGCGCACCCTGACTGGCCGAGCGCATGCGGCGGACCCAGGACGCCGCTTGCTCCATCGCGGCGGTGCCGACGAGCAGCTTGTACATCAGGAGCCGGTCTCCTACCGATCGATCGCCGGCGCCCCGGGCATACGTCCCGACCAGCTCGGCCTCGGCCGCCTCGTCCAGCCGAAACTCGAAGACCGTCGAGGCCAGATCGTACGCCGCATCGACGACATCCAGCTCGGGCGTTCCGAAGTTGTGCTGCTCGTAGTCGACCTTGCAGGTGCGATCGCCCGCCGTCACCCAGTCCGCGGGGCGCATCTGTCCATCGATCAGCGTCGGCCGCGGGCTGGCGAACCGGTGGAGCGCGTCCCGCAGCGCGCGGACTTTGAGCCGCCCCGCATACGGTCCGTAGGCGCGGCGTAAGACGCTGAGCAGCAGCTTCCACGCATACCAGCCGGAGTCATCGCTGCCGAGGCGCGGATCTTCGGTGAGCGGGAGCGAGCGGGTCCGCCGGACCAGGTAGTGACCCAGTGCCGTGACGGGCACCGGCGGCGGGGTTGCACTCGCGGGCTCGTCGAGCGTCCCAATCCACTCGGAGAACAGCATCCCGTGACGCCAGCCGATCACCGGAGGCACGAGGCCCGCGAGCCGAGTGCCCACCAGATAGGCGTGGTAGCCGAGCCAGCCCCAGCCCACGCTCTTCGCAACCACGTAGCGAACGTCGCGATCAGCGCCGTCACGGCCCAGCTCGACTCGGAAGACGCGCTTGAGCCGCACCTGGAACCCGTCGCGGCCGTGCCGGGCCAGCCGTTGGTTGGCGGCGTCGACCTCCGGCGTGTCGCGGACGGCGACGTGGCGCCACCCCTGGGCCCCGAACCAATCACGCAGCAGGGGTTCGACCGCGGACGGCGTCAAGAGGCGTGCTTTGTAGCTCTCTTCGGGCTCGACCGTCACCAGTGCGACGCGGCCAGCCCCCGGCGCGTCGCGCGGCAGCCTCCAGTGGGGCTCGACCAGGTGACGCGGCGTGAGGATGGCGATCCGCTCGGGCGCAATGCCGGCCCGCACGAGCGTCGCGAGGACCTTCCCGAGGGTCGCCCCGGTGTTGGGGTGATCGTCGATCACGACGACTGGGGTTTGCGTGCGGCCGAATTCGTGCAGCCGCCACCGCTCAGACGCGGTGGGTCCCACCTGTGGCCGGATCGTCAGCCACGAGATGTCGCCCCACCCGGTCGCAGCCAGCTCCGCCTTCACCAGGGGCGCGAAGTATGCTCCTGCGGTTCGCACGCCGACGACCGCCAGACCGCGGCTCCGCTCGCCGCTCTGCTGGGCGAACCGGCGTGCCAAGGCGATCACGTCGTGGTGCGAGAGGTCCTGGCAGCGATACCCCTCAGGAATCCGCAGCCGGCGGCCCCGCACCCGCGCGGGCAGGTGCGCTCGAGCGACTCGGCACGCGGCGTCGAGGTCGGTCCATTCCGCCGCGCCGGGCGTCCCGCCGCGTATCACCATCCGGGCCGCCGCGTCCACGCAACCGGTCCAGCCGTCTCTCCACTCGCGCAGACGCCGGTCGCCGAACCGCGCCGCCAGCGCGTGGGGCACGTTCAGCACAGCGCGCAGGATCGCGACCGCCCACCCGAGGCGCGGCATCCGCCGAGCGACGGCTCCCAGTTCCCAGCCGGGCCGCGCCAGATAGTCGTCAACAGTGCACGCGATGCCGCAGACCAGGAGGTGGACGTTGATCACGCATTCGTCCCGCTGCCAACCCGGCGCAAGGCCGGCGATGCGGTGCAGCTCCTCGCCCAGCCTCACCACTTGATCGTCCAGGGTCAGGATGGGATTCAGACACCAGGAATAGCCCGCGAAAAACGCCGCGTCGCCCGAATCCCGTGGAGCACGCGGGTCCCTGGCCGACTCCGTCGGGAGCGTGAACGTCGTCAACGCCATCGCCGTCGCCTACACCGACGGGGCGGCGCCCGGCCAGCGCCACCCCAGCAGCCAGTCTTTCATGGTCCACCACAGGATGCGCGGGTTCCGGCGAGCCTGTGACAGGCCGTACGGGAGCCAGGCGTGACCGTACGGCACATAGACGCGCACCGGCACGCCTGCGGCCCGCGCGGCCTGCAGCGACTGTCGCGCCGGCAGGCCATACAGCAGCTCCAACTCGCACGCGGTCCCGGCATCTCGCAGCCGCGCCAGCGCCTGCCCCGCGAGCGCGTGATCATGCGTGGCGACGGCGACCCGGCACCCCCGGCCCGCCAGCCGGTCCACCACCCTCAAGAAGCCGTCCCGGGCGTCCAGGTCCGGGGCCCCCCCCCCTCCGGCATCAGCCCATTGTCCTTTGACCACACGCACGCGCAGTCCCAGCTCCACCGCCCGATCGACGTCGCTGAGGCTACGGCGCCAACGGCCGGGCAACGTGCAGCCGAGCCTTCCGCCCCGCGCGGCCGCCTCCGCCAGCAACGCCCAGCTTTGGTCGGCGGCCTCGGGCCCGAGCGAGTCGAAGTGGATGCCGCACCCGTGCGGTCGCGCCGCCTCGAGCAGCTCCGCGACCAGGTCCCCTGAGAATCCCAGGGACGGTGCCTTGATCGACACGTAGCAATCCAGCGTCGCTCGCGCGAGTGCGTGAACCGCCGCGAGATACGCATCCGCCACCCGGCGGCACGGGTCGCCTGGCCCGTCCCACGGACAGATCGTGGCGGCGAGGCCTTGACGCGCGAGGGCATCGCAAACGCGGAGCGCGTCCGAGAGGGTAGGCCCGGCTACGTACGCACGAGCGGCCCGCTCCGCGATCGGCCTCCAGGAGACCCAGACGAGGCGTCGCAGACGGGCGATCACTGTGACTGCCCGACGGAGCGCCGCACGCGACCCCAACCCGATTTCGCGACGTCGATGGCCAGGGCGGCCATGCCCAGCGGTCGCGCCGGATACGCGCGCACCGCGACACACGGCCGGATCCGTTCGGTCCACACGCGGATCCACGGCTCCGGACCGCCAAGGAACTCGTACGTGCGCAACCCCCGCCGCGCGGCGTACCGCACCGTCTCCCACAACAGCAGCTGGCCGGGCGAGCAACGGGCGAACGCCGGATCGTAGCCGATCTTCAGCAGCCAAAACCGCCCTTCGGCTTCGACGGCGAACTGTACCGCCGCCGTGCGCTCGCCGATGCGGAGATAGCACAGCCGCAGCACGCCAGTGCGGGAGGCGGCGGCAGCGTAGCGGCGGTAAAAGGCCCCGCGTGACAGATCGCTCGCCAACGCCGTCCCGTGCCGACCCTTCCAACCGGTCGATTCCACCCGGAAGAGCTCGTCCAGCAGTGGATCGAGATCCGAGGGCCCCGGCGATACGATCTGGCAACTGACCGGCCCGATTCCCTCCGCCCGTCGCCGTGCCCGCCGCAAGTCGGAGCGGCGACCGGCCTCAAGCGGCGGCTCGGTGTCAGCCCACCCCCCCGCCAGTTCCAGGAACGGGCAGCCGAGCGCGGGCCGAGAGACGACCACGCCACGGCCGCGCCATGCGGTTTTCAGGGCGGACACCGTGTCCGATTCAGCGGGGACGCGCTCCAGGAACAGCGGGAGACCGAGCGGCGCCACGGCTGCCGCCAACGCCGCGGCCGCGCCAGCGTCCCGATAGACGAAATCGGTGGGCTCGTGCAGGTGACGCAGCCCGAGCAACTCCAGGCGGGGCACCGGGCCGTGCGCCCTGACCAGCGGCGCTATGGCCGCTGGGTCTTCCGGACTCCCCAGCACAACCAGATGCACGTCGCCGGGTTTCGAGAACAGCTCGGCGCACGCGCTCACCCACGCGTAATGGTGCATGGGACTGCCCGACCCGATCGCAAGTTGATCCCACGAGTCCGCAAGCTCGGCAGGGTGAGACAGAACCCGCACCGGGCGGTGGGCGAGAAGCGGCGCTCGCGGGAGTGCTGCGATCAGTTGGGGCATCGCGCCCCCCTCCGAGCATGGGTCTTGCCGCGGCCGCCCCGAACGCCGTCATCCGCATGCGTCCTGCAAGTGAAGGTGGCGCCGAGGGCTACGGAGCTGGAACGCGCGGGCACTCACGCGCCCCACCGCACGCCGTCGCGCGAGCGAAGGCCGATTAGTGTGGAGACTTTGTTACAGTGCGCGGCCGGCCGGGCTCGACCATGCAGTATGCAAGGACTCGCACGCCCGCGGCTCGGCGATGGCGACACGCGAC
>QHTX01000119.1:8482-13670 GCA_003220975.1 Gemmatimonadota bacterium
AGCATTGTCGCAGACCTGATACAGAAGTCATGAGGCGGCGGCCGTGCGAGACCCGCGAATTGGTTTTGAGGGTCAGCGATTCCGATCGAGGCAGGCGGTACCAGTCTTGCGGGTTGGCGCGTCGCTCGATGCAACGAGACCTCGACGACGTGCGACCCATGGCCAGGAGCCCGATCCTGCTCTCTCGCGAAGCCCAGCTGCTGCTGTTGACGGCCAGCGCATCGCCCGACACCACGGCTCTAGCGTCCCTGTTGAGCGCCGGGATCGATTGGGCCGGCTTGTGCGACCTGGCGCAACGCGAGCGGGCAGCGTCGATCGTATGGCGACAGGTGCAGCGACTCGGGTCGATCGACCCTCCCTCGACGAGGGACGGCGGGTTGCGGCAACTCGCAACGTTCTCCGCGGCTCGAATGCTCCATCTCGAGCACGTGCTCCACGAGATCCTCGCGACCTTGGCCGGTGGGGGCATCGAAGCGTTGCTGCTCAAGGGCGCTGGGCTCGCGTACACTGCCTACGCCTCCTTTGCCGACCGGCCGATGGGGGATATCGACGTGCTGGTGCTCCCGGAGCAGGCGGAGGAGGCGTGGTCCCTGTTCCGGGCGCAGGGCTGGACGTGGCCGTCGGCGCAGTGGCCCAGAGAGCGGTACTCGGCCCACCAGCACTTGCCCCCGCTCATCCAGCAGGCCGCGGGGGGAGCGCGTCTCGAGATCCACCGAGACCTCTTACCGGGTCACGGGTTTCGGTTGGCGACCGATGCCGTCTGGGCCCGCGCCAGACGCGTGCCCGCGAACGACCGTGTCGTCCTCGTACCCCATCCCGTCCATCAACTCCTGCACGTGTGCGTGCACTTCGCCTGGTCGCACGGGATGCAATGGGGGACCTGGCGCGCACTCCGGGACGTGGCGGCGATCACGCACCGAGACGACTTCGCATGGTCTGAGTTTATCGAGCTCGCCCGCGAGAGCCGGGCCGCGACGTGCTGTTTCTGGACGCTCCGACTGACGCAGCGTCTGGCCGACACCGAGATCCCGGAGCACGTGCTTGCGGCGCTCCGCCCCCCGAGCCCCGAGTTCGTGCTGGACAGGCTCGAGCGGCATTACGTCAGCAATCTCTTCCCGTCAGAGTCGAGCTGCCCATCCGTGCAGCTCACGAACTGGTTGTGGGAGGCCGGCATCCTGCCCGGCCGGAGCGGGCACGGGCCGGCGCGTCCGTGGCATGTCTCCGAGCGATGGATGACGGAGCAGGAGCGACACGACGCGGCGAGCGCCCGGCGTCACACTCCATGGGCACGGCTCCGGAATTTCCGTGCGTGGCTCCGTTACGTTGGGCGGATCGTCTACCCCCACACCACCTCGACTCACGCCGGCCGGTCCCCCAGCACGAGCGCCGTGCCGTTACAGGGCCCGTACCTCACCGCCACAGTCCCGCACCCAACCGCAACGCAAGGGAGCAGTCATGACCTCACCCGACGCTAACGGCGCCATCACGACGAGCTCCCTGGTCGTCGCGACGACGGACCAGGTTTCGTCCGATCTCGCGGGCGAAGCCATCGTTCTCAGCCTGCGAACCGGGATGTACTACGGCTTGGCTCAGGTTGGAGTGCGTGTCTGGGAACTGGTACGGGAACCGATCCGGGTGGCGGATCTCCGCGACATGATCGTGCGCGAGTACGACGTCGAACCCGAGCGCTGCGAGCGCGATGTCCTCGATTTCCTCGGCGACCTGGCCACCCAAGGCTTGATCGAGATCAGAGATGAGATTGCGGCCGCTTGATAGGTTCCTGCGCCTCACGCCTGCCGATCGCTTGCTGCTCGTGCAGTCGGTGGTATTGCTCGGCGCCGCGCGGCTGGGCTTGTGGCTCCTGCCCCTCACGGTCGTCCGTCGCCTGCTGGCCCGTACCGCCCCGACGCCGTCTGGCGCCCTGGCGACGCCGGAGCGCATCGCCTGGGCCGTGGCCGTCGCCCGGCGGGTGGTGCCGCGGGCCAGCTGCCTGCCCCAGGCCCTGGCCGCGGAAGCGCTGCTGATGCGGGGTGGCCGTCGGGTCGAGCTGCGGATCGGCGTGGTCAAGACCGAGCGCGGCCGCCTCGTGGCACATGCGTGGGTGGAGAGCGGCGGGCGCGTCGTGGTGGGCGAGCTCCACGAAGGGCTGTCCCGGTACACGCCGCTTCCGCCTCTTCCCAACGCGCGGCGCTGACGATGATCGCGATTCTCGGCAAGAATGGCTCGTCCCCGCCGGATGAGGCCCTCGCGCGCACGATGCTCGCCGCCGCTCCACACCGCGGCTCCTGCCTCACGCTACGGGTCCTCGGCAATTGCGTGCTCGGCATCTCCACCCGCCCCGACTTCGTGGACGCGAGCGTCTCCGCCGAGGGGGCCCTCGTGGCCGCGCTGTCGGGCCGCGTGGACAACGCGCCGGAGTTGCACCGGACCCGCACCGCTGCCGGCTTTCCGCCCGCGTCGCCGCGGGACGCCGACGTCATCGTGGCTGCCCTCAAGGCGTTTGGGCCGGACGCACCGAACCGGATGCGGGGGTCCTTTGCCGGGATCGTGACCGACGGACGGGCCCTCTGGTGCTTCCGCGACCATGCCGGATTCCGCCCCCTGTTCTACCACGACGGCTCGCGAGCCTTTGTCGCCGCGAGCGAGCCCCGACAGGTCGTCGTCGGCGCCCAAATCCCGGAGGAGCCGGACCTCACGGTGCTCGAACAGATCCTCTACGGGCGGATGCCGTCCGACATACCCGCGGCGTTGAAGGGTGTCTCACGTCTGGCGCAGGCGTCGACGCTCACCGTGGACGGCGTGAACCGGGTGGCCGTGCGGCGCTACTGGCACCCGGCCGAGCTGCTCGAGTCCGCCCGTCTCAGCCCGACCGACGTACGAGATCGCTTCCTCCAGCTCATGGCGCAGGCGGCGGCGCGCAGCCTCACGGGCAAGGATGCGATCTTGCTGAGCGGCGGCATCGACTCCCCCGCCGTCGCGGCGTTCGCCGCTCCGGACCACCGCCAGCGCACCGGCAGGCCGATAGGGGCGCTGTCCTGCGTCTTCCCCGACCTGCCCACGGTGGACGAGCGCCGCTACATCGAGCTGGTCGCCCAGCACTTCGGTATCGAGCTCCACACCTATCGCCCCCGGGCGCGCGCGCTCGACGACGTGGAGCAATGGTGTCGCCTGCTCGGCAGCCCCGTGCCGATCCTCTCCGTGCCCGAGGTCGCCGACAGTCACGCACGGGCTCGCCGGCTCGGCTACGAGAACGTCCTGACGGGAGACTTTGCGGAATTCGCGTTCGGGAACCCTCGCCACCTGGTGTCTCACCTGCTTTCCCACCGTCGCTGGCGGGCTCTCACTACCCTGCTCGTGACCGAGCGCCGGCGCGGCGTCGAGCGGCGGCGGCTGGCGCAACACCTGCTGGGCACCTTCGTCCCCGGCCGGTGGGCCAACTGGTACGTGCACTGGCGGCGGCTGGACGCGCCCGAGCGGATCCCCGACTGGCTCGACGCCCGCAAGGCGCGGCCGGGCCCCTATCGCACCGACCTGCTACCACCCAGCCGTCAGCGGTGGCAGCAGTTGCAGCTCCTCGGCACCGAAGGCTCGACGATCACGATCGAGGCCGCTGAGGTATGCGCCGCCATCGCCGGTGTCACGGTGCGGCGCCCATTCGCCGACGTGGACCTGTGGGAGTTCTTTCTCCGTCTCCCCGCCGAGGTGAAGTGTCCGGACCAGCGTGACAAGACCCTGGCCCGCAGCCTGCTCCGAGGCACGCTCCCCGACCCCATCCTCGATCGGCGCGACAAGACGTACTTCGATGATCATGTCATGGCCCAGGTGGATTACGCCACACTGCGGCGCTTGCTCGCGACGCCGCGGCACCGCGTGCCCGGGGTGGACTACCGGCGTTTGGCACAGCGAATCGATCAGGGCAGCTTCAACCGATTCGACTGGTTCTGGGCCAAGGATCTGGCGTGCATCCACGCGTTCCTGAGCGCCTGGTGAACGACGCACCGTCGGCGTTCGGCTTCCAGGTTCGCTCCCGGCCCCTGCTGCGGTTCCTCCGCGCCGGAGGAGGAGTGGAGGCGCTCGAGATCGCGCCCGCCCCGGAGCCGCGGAAGCGACCGGACGTCGCACCCCTGGCCGAGTGGACGCTGGCCGGCCCCGATCGTGAAGTCCGGGGAACGCTCTATCGCGTGGATCAGACCTTCGAGTTCTGGGTGACGGACGCCGGCGCGTATCGCGTCGATCCGGAGGCCGGGCGCATCGAAATCCCGTGCTGTGACGACGAGATCGTGCGCGAACAGCGCCTGTGGGGAGTCCCGACCACGCTGTGTTATATGCACCGCGGGGACCTATCGCTTCACGCCGCCGCGGTGGAGGTGGCCGGCGGCGCGGTCGTGCTCGCTGCGCCAGGGCGCCACGGCAAGACCACGCTGGCCCTCGCCTTTCACCAACACGGCTGTCGCGTCCTGAGCGAGGATCTCACGTGCTGCCGGGTCCGGATGTCGCCCGAGGTGCTCCCGGGTCCGGCGCTGCTGCGCCTCAGGAGCGACGTCTATGACGGCCAGCCTCCGCCGGGCACGCACCTGGCCATGACGCGGCCCGACCGCGTCTACCTGGGGCTCGACGACGAGCGCAAGGGCAGCAGCGCCCCCGTCCCGATCAAGGCTATTGTGTTCCTGCGCGACTCGGCGAGCGACGTGAAGCTGGAGCGCGCGCCCGCACACGTGGCACTCGCCGATCTTTGGGCCCTCAACTTCCGACTCCAAACCGATGATGGTCGCGCCCGATCGTTCCGACAGCTGACCCGGCTGACCAGCGCGGTGCCCGCCTGGAACTTGCACCGGCCGCTGCGCCTGGCGATGCTCGAACGAACCGTGGCGCGGTTGCTGGAGCAGTTCGACCGTGACCGGGGCTAGGGACCCGGAGGCGGGGGCGTCGTACTACCCCGCGCTGGACGGGTTGCGTGGCGTCGCCATCTTGCTGGTGCTGTTGCTCCATTTCGGACAGTTCGGCCATGGCCTGCCGGCTCCACAGGTGCTGGCGGACCGGTGGTTTCTCGCCATCGTCCGAACCGGCTGGATGGGAGTGGATCTCTTCTTTGTGCTGTCCGGGTTTCTCATCACGGGCATCCTCCTCGACACCAAAGGGAGCAGGCACTACTTGCGCCAGTTTTATGCGCGGCGCGTCCTGCGCATTT
>QHTX01000119.1:13757-33213 GCA_003220975.1 Gemmatimonadota bacterium
TGGACCTACCTCTACAATGTGAAGGTGGCAGCGGCCGGATTCACGTCGTCCAGCGCTCTGGGGCACTTCTGGTCTCTGGCGGTGGAGGAGCAGTTTTACCTCATCTGGCCCATCGTCGTGCTCTATCTCGCCAGGCGTCATCTCTTCGGCGCTTGCTGGGCCGCCGTGGTGGCGGCTCTGTTCTGTAGGATCGGACTGCACTTGGCGGGCTACGCAGGTGCCGCAACTGTTTTGACACCCGCCAGAATGGATGCGCTGGCGATCGGAGGCTTGATCGCGCTGGCGGTGCGTGGTCCGCATGGCCTCGAGGCGATAGCACGTTGGGCGGCCCCGGTCGCCGGGGTCTTGGCGCTGCTGCTCGTCGGCCTGCTTGCCTCCAACACCGCACTCACGAGCGTGGGTTACACAGTGGTCGCCTTGCTGTGCGGAGCGATCCTGATCCATGTCCTGACCGCTTCCCCGGGTGGGGTGACGTCCAAGTTCTTCGCGTCGCCGACACTGAGGTTCTTCGGACGTAACAGTTACGCGCTCTACGTACTCCACCATCCGCTGCTGTGGTTCAGACCCCCATTCTCAGTTCGCTTCGTTCCCACGGTCTTCGGCTCCCACCTGCCGGCGTATATCCTGTGGCTGGCCATCGCGATCGGCGCCTGCGTGGCGATGGCGCTGCTCAGCTGGCACGTCGTGGAGAAGCAGTTCCTCAAGCTGAAGAAGCTCTTCCCGTATCAATACAAGAAAACACAGCCCGGCCTGCTTGCACTCCCGTCGACGTCGCTGCCCCCCGTCGCGCCGACGATGTCGTGAGCTGTAAGCCACTTGCCTCATGGGTGTAACAGGGGTACCACGATTAGCACGATTGGACGCCCTCCGGCCCGTCGCGTCAGCCGCAAGCCGACGGCAAAGAAGTTGCATCGTGCAACCGGCGAGTAGGAAGGCCCACCCCCCGGATGGGATAGGTGGGGGTGTGTAACTCCAACGCCGAGGGGGTGCGAAATGAAGCAGCGGTACGAATCACCCAGGTTAGTGGTGTACGGTCGCATCGCCGACAACACCTTCCAGACTCCCGGCGGGACGAAGGGCTGCACGACCGACTGCAAGATCGACAATTTCGGAGAACAGTCGGCGAACACTACCGGCAGCTGAAACGGCCTGCGACTCGCCGGTCGTACGGAGACCCCGGCACCTGCCAGAGGGCGCCGGGGTTTTCTCTCGCCGGTCGCCGCCCGACGGCCCGAGCTTTGCTTCCGTGCCTGCCGCACGAGCCATAGCCCATGATGCCATCGCGACCAGAACGACAGTCCCTCAGGGCCCCGCTTCGGGATGCGACGCTCCGCCGATCGTACCTGATCCGAGTGTTTGGCTTGATCTGGACGGCAGCGCGGGGGTGGACGGTGGCGTGGGGCATCCTCCTCGTGGTGCAGGGTTTGATGCCGGTGGCGCTGGTCTACTTGACGAAGCCCCTGGTGGATGGCCTGCAAGCCGCCGTGGGGCGCGGCACCTCCTGGGAAACCGTGCGGCCCGTTCTCCTGGTCGTCGTCGGCATCGGCGGCGTGCTGTTACTCACCGAGCTGCTCAAGGTCTGCCTCGAGTGGATCGGGACTGCCCAGTCGGAGCTGGTTCAGGACCACATCACCGATCTCGTGCACGCCAAGTCCACCGCCGTCGACCTCGCCTTTTACGAAACGCCCGACTTTTACGACCACCTCTACCGGGCTCGCGGCGATGCCGGCAATCGTCCTCTGGCGCTGCTCGAAAGCAGCGGTCGGCTGGTGCAAGACGGCGTCACCCTGGTGGCCATGGCGGCCGTGTTGCTCCCTTACGGCGTCTGGCTCCCCCCAGCGCTGCTGGTCAGTACCCTTCCTGCGCTTTTCGTGGTTGTCCGCACCAGCCGTCGCTACCACGATTGGTGGAAGCGCTCGACCGCGGACCGGCGTCGCGCCCAATACCTCGGCGTCATCCTCACGGAGGCATGGCACGCGGGCGAGGTCCGGCTCTTCGGCCTGGCCAACTATTTTCGGGATGCCTACCGCGCGTTGCGACGACGCTTGCGTACCGAGCGCCTGCACCTGCTGAAAGATCAGACCCTCGCGCGGCTGGGTGCAGAGGGGGTTGCCCTCCTGGTCTCGGCCGGTACGATCGCGTGGATGGTCGCACGGGCGTTCATGGGCCGTGCGACGTTGGGCGACATCGCGCTCTTCTACCAGGCGTTCCAGCGGGGCCAAGGCCTGATGCGGGCGCTGCTGACGAACGTCGGTCAGATCTACACGAACGGGCTGTTTCTGGCGAACCTGTTCGAATTCCTCGATCTCGAGGCGCGCATCGTCGACCCCCCCCAGCCCCTTCCCACTCCGTCGCGCTTGCGTCACGGGATCCGTTTCCGCGACGTCACGTTCCGGTATCCCGGAACTGATCGGGTGGCCCTGCGGAAGTTCCACCTGATGATTCCCGCAGGCCAGACAGTGGCGATCGTCGGCGCCAACGGGGCCGGGAAGACGACGCTGCTGAAACTGCTGTGTCGGTTCTACGATCCCGAAGCCGGTCATGTCGAGCTCGATGGGATCGACCTGCGCGACCTGTCTCTCGCGCAGCTGCGGCGCATGGTCACGGTCATGTTTCAACTGCCGCGGTGTCCTATCAGGGCACCGCCCGCCACAATATTGCGATGGGCGATCTCGCGGCCGAGCCGGACCTCTCCCGGATCGAGGCGGCCGCTCGGGATGCCGGCGCTCACACGGTGATCGCCGCTCTGCCCAAGGGATACGATACGTTGCTCGGGAAATGGTTCGCGGAGGGCACCGAGCTCAGCGCCGGCGAGTGGCAGCGAGTGGCGCTGGCGCGGGCCTATCTCAGGCAATCCCAGATCATGATCCTGGACGAGCCCACGAGTTTCATGGATTCGTGGGCCGAAGCGGAGTGGTTCGAGCGATTCCGAGCCCTTGCCCAGGGCCGCACGAGCATCCTCATCACCCATCGTCTGACGATCGCCATGCGGGCCGACATCATTCATGTGATGCAGCGCGGCGAGATCGTCGAATCGGGAACTCACCAGGAGCTGCTGGCCCAGGGCGGGCTCTACGCGCAATCCTGGCGAGCACAGGTAGAGTCCGCTGCTCACCTCTCCGAGATGTCGCCGGCGCACGCCGGGAGGTCCTGACGAACACCGTGATTGATCGCCAGCGGCTGGCCGCATGGATTCAACCTCGGCACCTCGACGACCAGGCGCTCGAGGCGTACCGGAGTGCGTTTACAACACACCCGGCGCGCCTCGTGATCATCAGGGACTTTCTGGCACCGGACGTCGCCGACCGACTGGGGCGGTTTCTGGCGAACGAAGCCGAGTTCAAACCCGAATTTGGACTGTATTCGATCGAGGGCGCGGTGAAGGAGGAAGACTGGCTGCGCGCCGACGACCAAGATCGCTTCTTCCGGCTTGGGAAGGTGGTGGGAACGCCGCCCCGATTCCAGACGAGTCCGAATGCCCTCACCTACCTCCAGTTTCGCATGGCGTTCCAGCGCCCCGAATTCAAGGCGTTCTTCGAGAGTATTTCCGGCATGCCATTGGGCTGGAGCGACGACTTCGGCGCGCATGCGATGGCAGCCGGCGACTTCCTGCGTCCGCATTCCGACGACAACAAGGACCGCCAGCTGGCGCTGGTCATCTACTTGACCCCCGGATGGAAACGGAAGTTCGGCGGGGTGCTGCGCGTGGTTCACCACGACGAACGCTTCACCGACGTTGAGCCGGAATACAATAGCCTGATCGCCTTCGACGTGCTCGCTTCTCCGGCACACCTCGTCCTCCCCATTCAGCCTGGGACGGCCGGATCGACGCGCAGGCTCAGCATTGGCGGTTGGTATCATAAGCTCGGCTGAGGACGGCGTACGCGCATGAGCGAGGCAGTGGCCATCAGCGTCATCATGTCAACCCGGAACCGGGCCCGCTATCTGCCCGACGCCTTGAGCACCCTGGCCGCGCAGCAGTGCGACGTACCGTTCGAAGTCATTGTGATCGACAACGGTTCCAGTGACGGCACACCGGCCATCGTTGAAGCGTGGTGCCGCAGCCACCCGAGGTTCAGAACCGCGCGTGAGCCGCTCGCGGGGCTCAGCCGAGGAAAGAATGCGGGCATTCGGCTGGCTCGTGCTCCGCTGCTGCTGTTCACCGACGATGACATGAGAGTGGACCCCCACTGGATCGAGGCGTATCGCGACCTGTTCGCTCGACGCAGGGATGCGCCGATGCTGGCCGGCGGTCCCATCGTGCCGATCCCGCACGATCTCGGGAGCTGGCCCGAGTGGTTTGATGAGGCGGCCCTGGCCGATACGGGACTCTTACACCACCGTGCCGAGCGGGTGTTGGGGCGCTTCGAGTACGTCTGGGGAGGGAACATGGCCGTTCCCAGGCACCTGTTCGACCGGTTTGGCTTGTGGAATGAGACGGCGGGGCTCAAGGGGGACGAGCGAGTCGCTTTGCAGGACAGCCAGTTCTTCGAGGACACCGAGTTTCAGGATCGCATCCGGCAAGCGGGGGGCAGCGTGTGGTTCTGCCCCGTCGCGGTGGTGCGCCATCGCGTCGATCGGCGGACCATAACTCCCCGGCGGATTGTATCGACCGCCTTCTCGCGAGGTCGGAACGACATTTGGATCCAGGAGCTTCCCACCTGCCATGAGGTCGGATTCGTGCCGCGGCGTAACGCCGTCGGAAGTCTGCTTGCCCTCGCCTGGGGTTTGTTCCGATGGAGCATCTGGGTGATCATGTTTCGGTTGTTCGGGAGAAAGCGCTGCTTCGAGCGTGCGCGTCGCGCTGCCTTTGCCTCCGGACGCTCCCTGGACGGCCTACGCGCGGGCCGGGCTTCGATGTCGTTGTTCCTCGCGGCTGGCCGCGTCGCATTCCCTGCGCGCACGCTGTTGCTGCGCTTCACACCCGACGGCGCGTGATGCGTCGGTTTTCCTCCGCCGGGCTCGGGGGAATCCGCATCACCGGATCAACTTCCTCAACGGCACGTTCCCCCGCCCCTTCAGGGTGACCGTCTTGTCGCCCAGCGGCGTGTCGAGGAACACGCGGCCGGTGAGGCCGAACCCCACCGCCTTGTGGGTGAGCAGCCCTTTCGCGCCCGCGCCCAGGCCCGCCCACTCGAACCGCACCGGCACCACCACGCGGCTGTGGTTGCTGGGTGAGAGGTCGAGCGGCCGCTCCAGCAGCGCGTCGCCGAAGTGCGTGTCCTCGAGGTCGATCCCCACTTCGAGCCGGGTGGAGCGGATGCGGTAGTCGTTGGGGTTGTACACGTCGAACACCAGATCGAACGTGCCGCCCGTGAAGCCGATCCCCGTGACGTCGATCTCCTGCAGCTGGAGGTCGGGCTCGGTGAACGCCAAGTTGCGCAGGGTGGCGCAGGCGGCCAAGAGCACAACGGCGACGGAAAGACGGACAGACGGAAAGGGGATGAAAAGCCGAGAACCGGAGCTCATTCGCTCATCCCCATTCCGTCTGTCCGTCCTTCCGTCGCCTTTTGTTTCAGTTGCTCCCACCACTCCATCCGCTTCTTGATGTCCTTTTCGTAACCGAAGTCGCTGGGCTCGTACCATTTCCGCCCCCGCAGCGCCTCCGGCAGGTACTCTTGCGGCACGTAGGCGTGCGCGTAAGCGTGCGCGTACTTGTACCCCGCCCCGTAGCCCAGCTCTTCCATCAGTCTCGTGGGGGCGTTACGGATGTGCAGCGGCACCGGCTCGGCGGGATGCTCCGCGGCCGCGTCGGTCGCCTGGCTGAACGCCTCGTAGACGCGGTTCGACTTGGGCGCGGTGGCGAGATATACCGTCGCTTGCCACCGACAGCGCCCGCGGGTCCGCGAGCCCCACATCCTCGGACGCGATCCGCACCAGGCGCCGCGCGAGGTAGAGCGGATCCTCGCCCCCCGCGAGCATGCGCGCCAGCCAGTAGAGCGAGCCCTCGACGTCCGAGCCGCGCACCGCCTTGTGGAGGGCGGAGATGAGATTGAAATGCTGCTCGCCGGCCTTGTCGTAGACTGGGAGAGGCTTCTCGAGCACGGCCTGCACCACGTCGCCGGGAACGGGAGAGGGCGGAGGGGAGAGGTTCGTGACGTGCTGGAAGACGGCTTCGAGCGCGTTGAGCGCGCGCCTAGCGTCGCCCTGCGCGTGACGTACGAGCAGCTCGATCGCATCGTCACCGAAGCGTACCTCGCCCTTCTCCCCTCTCCCCTTGGTCTCAGCCTCGATCGCCCGCCGCACGATCGTCCCGATGTGCTCAGACGTCAGCGGCTCCAGTACGAACACCCGACACCGCGACAACAGCGGCTGGGTCAGCTCGAAGCTCGGGGTCTCGGTGGTGGCGCCGATCAGCGTGACGATGCCGTTCGCGACCCAGGGGAGAAAGGCATCCTGCTGCGCCTTGTTGAAGCGGTGGATCTCGTCGCAGAACAGGATCGTGCCGCGACCCTCGTACTTGAGTCGCTCCTCCGCCTCCTTGATGATCTCGCGCACCCGCCCCACGCCCTCGGTCACGGCGGAGAACGGCTCGAAGTGGCGGTCGGTGTAGTTTGCGATGAGGCGTGCCAGCGTGGTCTTCCCGGAGCCGGGCGGGCCCCAGAAGATGCACGACCCCACGTCGCCGCGGCGGATCAGCTCGCCGAGCGGCTTCCCAGGCCCGAGCAGGTGCTCCTGGCCGAGGAACTCCTCGAGGCTCTTGGGGCGCATGCGCGCCGCCAAGGGCTCGCTCGAGCGTTGGAACAGCGTCGGTTCAGTCATTCGTCCACGGCGCGATCATCCCACGCGGTCCAGCAACACCTTGGTAAGATAGAACGCCGCAGCCCCTGCAAAGAAGGCGCCGGGGAGTTTCCAGCCCCGTTTGCCTTGAAACTCCGGGACGAGGTTCGACGCGGCGACGTAAATCGTGACGCCAGCGGACAACGCCAGCCCGTGGCGGACCAGGAAGGAGATCTGGTCGGTAAGCACGACCCCCGCCAGCGTCGCCAGCCCGAGCAGCGCGGCCGCACCGACCGCCTGGCCGCCCGTCCGCCCGACCGCGAGGTACAGGCTCGAGATCGTCACGCCCTCCGGCAGCTTGTGCAGCAGGATCGCGACGAACACCATGACGCCCAGCGCGGGCCGGACGAGAAACGCACTCGCGATCGCGACGCCGTCGAAGAAGGTGTGCAGCAGCAGCCCCACCAGGGCCGAGGGGCCCGCCAGGCGGTTCACGGCGTGCGTTTCCTCGCCGAAATGGAAGTGCGGGGTGAGCGTGTGCTGCGTGAGGTGCACCGCGAGGTACCCCGCGAGCACCAGCGCCGGCGCCGCCGTCCCGGAGCGCGCGAACGCCTCGGGCAGCACCTCTACGAGCGCGACGGCGAGCATGAACCCCGCGCCGAACGCGACGAAGTGCTCGATCAGCGCCAGCTCGCGCGCCGCCCGGCGCGTCACCGCGAGCGCGCCCAGGACGTTGCCGAGCGCGGCGATCAGGGCGTAGACGAGCGCGCTAGACACGGGAGAGCAGATACTCTTTCGTGTTGCGGCGCGGGTCCTCCAGCACCTCGCCCAGCAGGCGCTCCAGCGTCTCCCCCACCTCCGGCCCGGGGCGCACGCCCGCGGCGAGCAGATCGTCGCCCGTCACGACGAGGTCTTTCAACATCAAAGGATCCTTCGCAGCCCGAATTGCCGCCACGATCTTTGGGAGCGGGGAGCCGGGAGCAGGACTGGTCGGCAGCAATGTCAACAGGTCATCCGCGTACTCACGTGTCTCGGCGAGCCACCGACGGACGGCCGGCACGTGTTTGGGGTCGGGATACTTGTCGCGCCACTGGCCGATCACCCGCGCGCGTTCGATGTCCTTGGTGGAGCACCTGAGCCGGGTCAGCAGCGAGGCCGGATCCCGAGCCAGGAACGCGGTGAGCAGCACCGGATCACGCGGGAGCTTGTCCAGGGCCTTCAGCTCCCTGCTCCCCGCTCCCTGCTCCCTCAGCTCCGGCAGCCATATCCGCGCCGCCCCGATGTCCATCCATAACGCCACGAGCTTCGAGACCCGGGCGGCCGTCGCGATCCCTTTGAACCATTCGTCCCGCACCCGTTCGGCCGAGAGCTGGGCGAGCCCTTGCACGTTCGCCTTGGCGGCCTCGAGCGTGCGCGCGTGGATCTTGAACTCGAACCGCGCGCTGAAGCGCAGCGCCCGGAGGATCCGCAGGTAGTCCTCCTGGAACCGCCAGTTGGGATCGCCCACGGAGCGGATCAGCTTGTGCTCGAGATCGTCGGCGCCCTTGAACGGGTCGCGCCACGCGTGCTGCACGGGGTGATAAGCGATCGCATTGATCGTGAAGTCGCGCCGCGCCAGATCGTCCATCAGCGACACCCCGAACTCGACCACCGCGTGGCGGCCGTCGGTACGGATGTCCTTGCGGAAGGTGGTGACCTCGTGCAGCCGGTTGTCTTTGTCGAGCACGCCGACCGTCCCGTGCTCGATCCCCACCGGCACCGTGCGCTTGAACAGCTGGCGCACCACGTCGGGCGGCGCCGCGGTCGTCAAGTCGAACTCGGACTTGAGCGGATCGAAGCTCGGATTCTCGAGGCCGAGCAGCGCGTCCCGGATCGCGCCGCCGACGCACCAGGTCTCATAACCAGAATCCTCGAGCTTCTTGGCGATCCTAAGAACCTCGTCCGGGATGGGGAGACGGTCGGGGAACTTCATCGAACGCGGAAGTGCGAACGCGGAACGCGGAACAGCAATGCGAGGTCGCTCGCGGCGGCGACGCTCAGCGCTCTGTTCCGCGTTCCGAGTTCCGCGTTCCGACTTCGGCTCATCCGCACAACACACTCCCCCCGTTCACATTCAGGATCTCCCCCGTGATGTGCCGGGCGAGCGGCGAGCAGAGAAACACGATCGGTCCCGCGACGTCCTCCGCGCTTGCCACGCGCCCCAGGGGGATCGTCCGCTCGATCTCCCGCTTCCCGCTTCTCGCTTCCCGCGCGTACGGCTTCTCGCTCATCTCCGTATCCACCCATCCCGGCGCGATGCAGTTGACCGTGATGTCGCGCGGCGCGAGCTCGACGGCGAGGGACTTGGTGAACGCGATGACGGCGCCCTTGGTGGCGGCGTAGTCGGCGTGGAACGGCTCGCCCCGCTGGCCGGCGGTGGACGACACGAGTACGATCCTGCCGCCGGCGGGGAGCAGGGGGATCGCGGCGCGGCACACGTAGAGCACGGCGTCGAGATTGGCGCGCCGCGTGCCCTCCCACTGCGCGTCGGTCAGGTCGGCGACGGGGACGTCGTCGGGGGGCCAGACGCCGTGATTGACGATCAGCAGGTCGAGTCCGCCGAGCGCGCGCGCCGCCTCGTTCACGGCGCGCCGCGCGGCGGCCGGATCTCCCAGGTCACCCGCGATCGCCACGGCCTTCGACCGCCCTTGACCGCCCTCGACCGCGCTGACGGTCGCCTCCGCGTCCTGCCGGCGGCGTCGGTACCCTACCGCGACCGCGCAGCCGGCTCGCGCCAGCAGCACCGCCGTCGCACGGCCGATGCCCCGGGCCCCGCCCGTCACAAACGCACGCTTTCCCGAAAGGTCAATCACCCCACCTCCCCAAGGCGGAACTCGGAACGCGGAACAGAGTGCTGAGCGTCGCCGCCGCGAGCGACCTCGCATTGCTGTTCCGCGTTCCGCGTTCGCACTTCCGCGTTTCGAGGTTCCGCGTTCCGCCTTCCGCGTTCATCCTCTCAACTGCTCTTCTACCATCGCACAGATGATGTGCTCGATCGCGAGGTGCAGCTCCTGGATTCGCGCCGTGTCGTCCGCCGGGACCACGAGCGCGATGTCGGCGAGCGTCTTCAGCTGGCCGCCCGACTTGCCCAGGAACGCGACGACGGTCACGTTGCGCGCCTGCGCCGCCTGCGCCGCGCGGATCACGTTGGGACTCTCGCCGCTGGTCGAGTGCAGCGACAGCACGTCGCCCGGGCGGGCGAGCGCCTCGATCTGGCGCGCGAACACCTCGTCGAAGCCCAGGTCGTTGGCGCACGCGGTGAGGAGGGACGTGTCGGTCGTGAGGGCGATGGCGCGGAGCGGGGCGCGGTTCGCCTGGTAGCGCACGACGTACTCGGTGGCGAGGTGCTGCGCGTCGGCGGCGCTGCCGCCGTTGCCCGCGAAAAACAGCGTCCCGCCGGCGCGCAGCGTCGCGGCGTACCGGTCGGCGATCGCGGCGACGGCCTCGGCGTGCTGCTCGGCCATGCGCCCGGCGAGCGCCGCGAGCTCCGCCAGCCCGGCGCGCACCCGCTCGGGCGCCGTCACTCCGTGACCGCCCGCACCAGCGCGCCGAGGTCGGCCGCCCCCCCCGCCCCCCCCGCGGTCTCCTCCAGCGCGGTCCCCACGACCACGAAGTCGGCGCCCGCGGCGCGCGCCGCCCGCGCCTGGGGTGCGGTTCTGATCCCGCCGCCCACAAACAGCGTGAGCCCCGGGATCGCGGCGCGGCAGGCGGCGATCACGTCACCCGCGACGGGGCGCGGCGCGCCGCTGCCCGCGTCGAGATAGATCGCCTGCATCCCGATGAGCCGCGCCGCCGTGGCATGCGCCGCTGCCAGCTCCGGCCTGTCCGCCGGCAGCGGCCGGGTCTGGCTCACTGCCTCGACGCTCGTCACCCGCCCGCCGTCGATCAGGATGTAGCCGGTCGAGAGCGTGGGGACGGGGTGACGCGCCAGGAACGGTACGGCACGCACCTGCTCCTCGATCAGGTATTGCGGGTTGCGCCCGGAGACGAGCGACAGGAACAGCACCAGGTCCACCGCGTCGGTGAGCTACAGGGCGCAGCCCGCAATACCTGATCGAGGAGCAGGTGCGTGCCGTACCGTTCCTGGCGCGAGCTGCGTGTCCTGGGTGCCGTCGAACGACGACCCGATCATGACACCCGCCGCCCCCGCAGCCCGCGCCGCCCGTGCCAGCTCCGCCGCCTGCGCCGGCCCGCTGCGGCTCGGGTCCACGAGCACCAGCAGCCCCGGACGGCGCGCCAACAGGCCCCCCCCCCTCCCCCTCCCCCCTGCGCTCACGCCGTCTCCGCCACGCGCCCGGCCAGCGCCGCGAGCCCGTTCACGTCCGCCTCCGCCTGCGCCTCGAACGCGTACGTGATGCACGCATCGGCGGCGAGCAGGTCGAGCGCCAGCGCGCGGCCTCCTGACGACTGCGCCGTTACCCGGGCGAGCAGCCGCTGGCCGATGAGCGCCAAGTGGTCGGGCAGCGGCAGATCGGAGTCCGCGATGGCGGCGTCCACGTGCGCGCGCAGCGTCGGGGGCGGCGCGGGAGGCCGCCGCGCGTCGAGCCAGGCGAGCACCGCCTCCCGGGTCATCGGGCGAGCAGCCGCTTGACGATCGCCGGTGCCTGGGCGCGCGCCTCGGCGAGCCGCGCCGGGTCGCCTGCACCCGCCGACGCGAAATGCGGCCGCCCGCCGCCCTTGCCGCCCGACACCGCCGCGATCGCCCCCGCGATCTCCCCGGCCTTCACGCCCTGCGCCACCAGGTCGTCGGTGACGGCGACATGGATCCCCGGCCGCTCGCCGTTCGTGAACAGCACCGAGATCGCGCGCGTGTGGCTGGTGCGGAACGCGTCCATCACCAGCCCGATCTGGTCGCGGTCGTCGAGATCGCTCTGGTCGATGTAGAGCGCGATGTCGCCGATCTGCTCGACCGCTCCCTGCTCCCTGCTCCCGGCTCCCTGCTTCAGCAGCTCCTGCATCCGCTTCTCGAGCTTCCGGTTTTCCTCGAGCAATTGCTCGATGCGACGCACCAGGTGTTCCGGCTGCGTCTTGAGGACCGACGCCGCCTCGTCCACCTGCTCCTCGAGCTTGCGCACCAGCTCATACGCCACCGGGCCCGTCACCGCCTCGATGCGCCGCACGCCCGCCGCGGCCCCCGTCTCGTGAGTGAAGCGGAACAGGGCGATCTGCCCGGTGCTTGGCACGTGCGTCCCGCCGCACAGCTCGAGCGACACGCCCGGGACGTCGACCACGCGCACGATGTCACCGTACTTCTCGGTGAAGAACGCCATCGCGCCGGCGGCGATCGCCTCTTTGTATTTCATCTCGCGCGTCGTGACGGGGAGATTCTCCCAGATGTGCGTGTTCACCGTTTCCTCGACGCGCGCCAGCGTCGCGTCGTCCACGGGCCCGTGGTGCGCGAAATCGAAGCGCAGCCGCTCGGGCGCGACCACCGACCCCTGCTGCCGCACGTGGGGCCCGAGGATCTTGCGCAGCGCCGCGTGCACCAGATGCGTCGCCGTGTGGTTGCGCTCGATGTTCTTGCGCCGCGGCTCGTCCACCTCCGCCAGGACCGCGGTGGGCTCGAACTCCTGCTGGAAGTGGCCGACGACCGCGCTCAGGCCGTCCACTTTCTCGACGTCGGAGACTTCGAGATCCCACCCTTCCCCCTTCACTCGGCCCGTATCGCTGACCTGCCCGCCCGACTCGACGTAGAACGGGTTCTCCTCGAGTACGACCTCGACCCGGTCATCCGCCTGCCGGAACTTGAGCACGTCGGTCTCGGCCCGTGTGGTGTCGTAGCCCACCCATTTCTGCTTGCCCCGGGGCTTGACGCTGCGCCACTCGCCCGGGCGCTTCGCGTGCACCGCGGGAGCGCCTTTGGCGCGCGCCTTGGTCCGCTCCAGTGACTCCTGCGACCGGGTGCGCTGCTTGCCCAGCTCGCGCTCGAACCCCGCCACGTCCACCGTCTGGCCGCGCTCGGCGGCGATGAGCTGCGTCAAGTCGATCGGGAAGCCGTAGGTGTCGTACAGCTTGAAGGCGTCCGCCCCCACGATCACTTTCACGTTCTGCAGCTCGTCGAGCCGCGCGAGCCCGCCCTCGATCGTGTCGAAGAAGCGCTCCTCTTCGGCGCGCGTCACACTCTCGAGATGGGCCCGCTGCTTCACCAGCTCCGGGTACACGCTCCCCATGAGACCCGCCACCGTGTGCACCAGGTGCAGCAGCGTCGGCTCGCGCCGGCCCAGCAGCCAGGCGTGGCGCACCGCGCGCCGCAGGATACGCCGCAGCACGTAGCCCCGGCCGTCGTTCGCAGGATAGACGCCGTCGGCGAGCAGGAACGCCACGGCCCGCGCGTGGTCGGCGAGCACTCGGTACGATGCCCCGCCCGCACCCCGGTCGTACTTCTTCCCTACCACCTCGACCGCCCGCTCGATAATCGGCGTGAACAGGTCGGTGTCGAAGTTCGAGGGGACGCGCTGCATGACGGCCGTCACGCGCTCGAGCCCGGCACCGGTGTCAACCGAGGGAGCAGGGAGCGGAGAGCGGGTGCCGTCGGCTTGCTGGTCGAATTGCATGAACACGAGGTTCCAGATCTCCAGTAGCTCCCCGGCTTCGCTCAACCGAACGAACTCGTCCAGGCTCAGTTCCGCGTTCCGCGTTCCGCGTTCCGCCTTGGCTCGGGTGTCGACCAGGATCTCGGAGCATGGGCCGCAGGGTCCGGTTTCGCCCATCTGCCAGAAGTTGTCCTCGTCGCCCAGCCCGAAGATGCGGCGGTCGGCAATCCGGGTGCGCTCGCGCCACAGTCGCCGCGCCTCGTCGTCCGCGTGGTGCACGGTGATGTACAGCCGGTCGGGATCGATGCCGAGCCAGTCCTTCCCGGTCACCCACTCCCAGGCGTAGTCGATCGCCTCGCGCTTGAAGTAGTCGCCGAAGGAGAAGTTGCCGAGCATCTCGAAGAAGGTGTGGTGTCGCGCGGTGTGGCCCACCTGCTCCAGGTCATTGTGCTTCCCCCCGGCGCGCACGCATTTCTGGCAGGTCACGGCTCGGGTGTAAGCGCGCCGCTCGAGTCCCTGGAACACCCGCTTGAACTGCACCATCCCGGCGTTGGTGAACAACAGGGTGGGGTCGTCCGCCGGGACCAGGGGGGAGCTCGGCACCTCCTCGTGGCCCCGCGCCTTGAAGAACTGCAGGAACTTGCGGCGGATTTCGGCGGAGGTCATGGGGGGAATATAGTGCCCCCACACAGCTCCTCCACGAGCTCCTTCACCCCCGCCCCCGCGTACCCCCGCCGCACCAGGAAGGCGAGCAACCGCCGCTTGCGGACGGGCCCGGGGAGGTCGGAGAGCTGGCGGGCGCGCTTCGCCGCGACGGCGCGCGCTTCGATCGCCGGATCGATGCCTTCGTCCGCGAGCGCGCGACGCACCGCTTCCTCGGCGACGCGGCGCTCCACACCGTGCGCCAGCAGGTCGGTGACGAGTCGGGCCGGCCCCTTGCCGCGCGCGGCGCGGAAGGCGGCGTACTGCTCGGCGAAGCGGCGGTCGTCCAGCAGCCCGCGCGCCGCGAGGCGATCGAGCGCGGTCGGGCGGGTGCTGCTTCTGCACGAGGCGGCGGCGCAGGTCGACGCGCGCGTGGGCGCGGCGCGCCAGGGCGCGCAGCGCCGCGCGCTGGGCCGCCTCGATGTCGGCGAGGTCGCGCAGCCGGGCAAGCACCGCGGCCGACAACTCGTCGCCGACCCGGAGCCGGAGCGGCTCGAGCGCCGCCGCCGGCAGGGACGCAAATCGCCCCCGATCCACCTCGACCAGCCGGTAGTCCGGCTGGCGGGGATCGGGGGCGAGCGCGGTGAGCGTCGGAGGGAGCGCGGGCACCTACTCCTCGGGGGCTGGAGCCTCCTCGTCCGCCGCCACGACGGTGGGCTTCATGCCGAGGTGTTCCTTCACCCGCGCCTCCACCTCGGCCGCCAGGTCGGCGTGGTCTTTCAAGTACAGCTTGGCGTTCTCGCGGCCCTGCCCGATCCGCTCCTTGCCGTAGGCGTACCACGCGCCCGACTTCTCGATGATCCCCGCCTCCGCCGCGATGTCCACGAGCAGCGACTCGTGACTGATCCCCTCGTCGAACATGATGTCGAACTCGGCCTGGCGGAACGGCGGCGCGACCTTGTTCTTCACCACCTTCACCCGCACGTGGTTGCCGATCACCACCTCGCGCTCCTTCACCGGGCCGATGCGCCGCATGTCGAGCCGCACCGACGCGTAGAACTTGAGCGCCCGCCCGCCGGTGGTGGTCTCGGGATTGCCGAACATGACCCCGATCTTCTCGCGCAGCTGGTTGATGAACACCACCGCCGTGCGCGACCGGTTGATGGCCCCGGCGAGCTTGCGGAGCGCCTGGCTCATGAGCCGCGCCTGGAGGCCGGGGAGCGAGTCACCCATCTCGCCCTCGATTTCCGCCTTGGGGACGAGCGCCGCCACCGAGTCCACCACTACCACGTCCACTGCGCCCGAGCGCACCAGAATCTCCGTGATCTCAAGCCCCTGCTCCCCTGTGTCGGGCTGCGACACGAGCAGGTCGTCCACATCCACGCCGAGCTTCTTGGCGTACTCGACGTCGAGCGCGTGCTCGGCGTCGATGTAGGCGGCGGCCCCGCCGGCGCGCTGCGCGTTCCCCACCACGTGGAGCGCCAGCGTGGTCTTGCCGCTCGACTCGGGACCGAAGATCTCGGTCACCCGGCCGCGCGGGATGCCCCCGATGCCGATCGCGGCGTCCAAGTTGATCGCGCCCGTCGGGATCGCCTCGACCCGCACCCGCGGCGAGTCGGCGCCCATGCGCATAATGGCGCCCTTGCCGCACGTCTTCTCGATCTGGGTGATGGCGAGATTGAGGGCCTTGCGGCGCTCCTCGGTGAGACTCGGACCTTCGTTCTCGGCCGCCATAAGTGTCCTCGACATGGGTTGGGAGCCTCCCTCCCTGTGGGAGACCCGAATATAAACCGAAGCTGGGACTAGCGCCATCCCGGGCGGAACGCGTCTTCCAGGTGCTCCAACTTCGTGTCCACGATCGCGATGCAGTCGAAGCGGTACACGTCCGACGGCCGCCCGCAGCGGTCCACCCACACGCGCGCCGCCTTCACCAGCTCCCGCCGCTTCGGCCCCGTCACCGCCTCAAGCGGGCTGCCGAACGCCGTGCCGCGCCGCGCCTTCACCTCCACGAACGCCACCAGGTGACCCCGGCGCGCCACCAGGTCGATCTCGGTGTGCCCCACCCGGAAGCGGTGCGCCGCGATCACCCAGCCCTGGCTCTGCAGATAGCGCATCGCCTGCTGCTCGGCGGCGAGTCCGCGCTTGTGGCGCTCGTCTTTCCACGACGCGGGATCCGTTCTGACGCCGCTCCGCACCAGCGCAACCTAACGGGGCGCCGACGCGTCGCGTAACCGAACTATCGCCGGTGGTGCCCTATCAACGCGGAACGCGGAAGTCGGAACGCGGAACAGTGCGCTGAGCGTCGCCGCAGCGAGCGATCTCCCCCTGCTGTTCCGCGTTCCGCGTTCCGAGTTCCGCGTTTAGTCCCTCCCACAAATCTCATCCAGCTCTTCCAATCCCACCAGCACATCCCGCGGCTTCGACCCATTCGCGGGTCCCAGGATGCCCGCCAATTCCAGCTGATCGATTATCCTCGCCGCTCTCCCGTACCCGATGCTCATGCGCCGCTGCAACAGCGAGGTGGAGCCGATCTGATTCTGGATGCACACCTCGGCGGCCTGCCGGAACAGATGGTCGCGCTCGCCCAGGTCCTGTCCCGTCTCCCCGCGCTCCTCCCGATCCTTCGCCTCGTCGATCGCCGCGATTTGCTCTGTGATTTCGTGCTTGGCTTTCTCCGACGCCTCACTGGGGTGCTTGCGATACCACTCCATGAGGCGCTCCGTCTCGTCGGTCGAGATGAACGCCCCCTGCACGCGCATCAGTTCGCTCTTGCCCGGCGGCAGGAACAGCATGTCCCCGTTCCCCAGCAGGGTCTCGGCGCCGTTCTGGTCGAGGATGGTGCGGCTGTCCACCTTGGCCGAGACGCGGAACGCGATGCGGCAGGGGAAGTTGGCCTTGATCAGCCCGGTGATGACATTGACCGACGGACGTTGCGTCGCGAGCACGAGGTGGATCCCGATCGCCCGCGCCTTCTGGGCGAGGGTGGCAAGGGGGGTCTCGATTTCTCCCTGCACGGTGAGCATCAGGTCGGCCAGCTCGTCGATGATGAGCACGACGTAAGGCAGGACGCCGCCCGAGTACTCCGCGTCCAGCGGCAGCTCCTTCTGAGGTCCGGCAGGAGCGGCAGGCACTTCGCTCGGCCCCTTCAGCGACTTTTTCTGCTCGACCTTGCGGTTGAAGTCCGCGATGTTGCGCGCGTGGTTCGCATGGAGCAGCCGGTAACGCCGCTCCATCTCCTTCACCGCCCAGTTCAGCGCGCTCGCCGCCCGGCGGTTGCTCGTGACCACGTCATGGCCCAGATGCGGCAGCGCGCCATACATCGACAGCTCGACCATCTTGGGGTCCACCATCAGGAGCTTGAGCCGCTCGGGCGGGTGCGTGTAGATGAGGCTCGTGATAATCGTGTTGATGCACACCGACTTCCCCGACCCGGTGACGCCGGCAATCAGCAGGTGAGGCATCTTGGTGAGGTCCGCGACGACGGGCTCGCCCTCCAGGTTCTTGCCCAGGGCGACGGGGAGCACGCGGTTCGTCCGGTGGTAGTCTTCGCCCTCGATCAGTTCCCGGATGTGCACCATCCGCGGCATCGGGTTCGGGACTTCGATCCCGACCGCCGCCTTGCCCGGGATCGGCGCCACGATGCGCAAGCTCTGGGCGCGCATCGCGAGAGCCAGGTCGTCGGCGAGCCCCGCGATCCGCCCGACCTTGACCCCCGGTCCCGGCGCGACCTCGTACTGCGTCACGACGGGCCCCACGGTGCGGCCGGCGATCGCCCCCTCGACGCGAAACGTCTGCAGCGTCTCGATCAGCTTCTGGCCCATCTGCTCGATCTGCGCGAGCCCGGCGTCAGCGTCTTCGGGCGGGGCGTGGGTCAGGAGATCGATGGGAGGAATCAGGACGCCTTCCGGTACAAAGACCGGTCGAGCCGACGGCGGCGTCTTGAGCTTCCGTGTCTTCGGGAGCAGGGAGCTGGGAGCAGGGAGCGGTTCTTTCCGGGGTACTTCGGCTTGCGGCTCAGCACGCTTAGCCCTGGGCGGCGTCGGCTTTCCTGCTCCCTGCTCCCTGCTCCCTGCTCTCAGCATCGCGAGCGGATGCCATCCGACCGTTAGGAGCCCGAGGGCGGAGAGCGCGAACAGCCCCACGAGCACACCGCCCGCCGTGCCCAGCGTCTGGTGCACGCCCCGGGCGAGGAGCCCCGGGACCCGGCCCACCAGCTGCTGCGTCGGCGTCCAGGCGGTGTAGTCGCCCGGGAAGGTGGCGCCGGTGACGGTGCCGATGCCGTAGGGCAGCAGCAGCACGAGTCCCACACCCAGCACCGCGGCCCGCCCGGCGGACAGGCTGCCGAGCCGCTCGAACGCCGCGAGCGCCCACCCGATGCCGAGCAGCGGCAGCAGCAGGGCGCCGACGCCGAACACGCGCCACAGCTGCGATCCGACGGTGCCGCCCCAGCTCCCCGTGAGGGGAAGCCGCAGCAGGGTCAGTCCGAGGAACAGCCCGATAACGAGGGCGCCGATCCCGACCAACTCCTGGCGCGCCTTCCGGTTCATGTGATGCGGCGGTCCGCGTAGCTGGGGACGACGGTGAAGCGGTCCGGCTTGGCGGCGAAGCGCACGTCCTCGGCCAGGTCCGCCTCGGCGAGCTGGCGCGCCGCCTCGGAGCCCTCGAGCGCCTCCGTCCAGGTCGCGACCGCGTCGGTGAGGGCGATGGCCGCGCGGGCGGCATCATTCAGCTCGAGCCGCTTCACGCCCCGCCGCACGGCCTTGATCAGCCGGCCCGCGGTGTAGCCGTCTTCCACCGCGAACTGCTTGTCGCGCCCCGCGCACAGCACCACCAGCTCGCCGCGCTGCTCGAGCACGGCGCGCGCGCGGGCGGCGAGCGCCCGGAAGTTCGCGGGCGCGCCGACCAGCACCGGATCGCCCCCCTGGGCCGCGACCAGCGCCGGGGTGCCGTTCGTCGTCGCCAGCACGATGGTCTTGCCGCCCACCGCCGCCGCGGTCATCTCACGCGGCGAGTTACCGAGCGCGAACCCCTCGATCTTGAGGCTCTTGCGCTCGCCGGCGAGCACGACGCCGTCCTTTTCCAGGTTCGAGGCGAGCCGCACCGCTTCCTCCGCGGTCGCCGCGGGAATGATGGCCTTGGCGCCGTTGGCGAGCGCGGTGATCACGGTCGTCGAAGCGCGCAGCACGTCGACGACCACGACGCCCCGGCCGGTCAGGTCCCCTGGGTTCAGGCCGAGCGGTGTGAAGAAGACGTCGATTCTCATGACGGTTGCAGCAGCTGGGGCTCGCGTTCGAGGAACTTCGTGTCCACGCGGCCGGCGATGAAGTCGGGGTGGCGCATGACCCGACTGAGAAACGGGATGGTCGTGGTCACGCCTTCAATGATAAACGAATCGAGCGCCTGGCGCATACGGGCGAGCGCTTCCCCGCGGCTGTTGCCGTGGACGATCACCTTCGCGAGCAGCGAGTCGTAGTAGGGCGGCACGGTGTAGCCGGCGTAGATGTGGGTGTCGACGCGCACGC
>QHTX01000120.1:0-5563 GCA_003220975.1 Gemmatimonadota bacterium
GTGGAATTCGCTCGACACCGGCTTGCGCCTGTTCTTCAGTCGCGAGGTGAAGGGCAAGGCCGGCGAAGACCTCGTCGAGAAGCAGAACGCCGAGATGGGACTGATGCCCGTCGTGACGCAGGAGTCGGCGACGTACGGCTACGACGCCGAAGACCGACACTTCGTGCGCGTGTTCCTGAAGCGCGAACGGCCGGAGCTGACGTTCGACGACGGCGTCGAGGTGATGCGAGTCCTCATGACGGCCTACATGAGCGCCGAGCAGGGAAAGACGCTCGAGTTCCCGCCCAAAGGCCTGGACGCGTTCGTTCCGGCGGTGGCGAAGGGGACGTGGAAACCGTGAGACAATTTCGGATTGCGGATTTCGGATTGCGGATTCGACTCTCGTCTTTCCAATCCGCAATCCACAATCCACATTCCGCAATCGGGGCGTTGGCGCTGCTGGTGCTGGTTGCCGCAACGGCGCCCGGGAGGGCGCAGCAATGGCCGGTGAATTCGCTCGACCGCCCCCGGCCGCCAGTCGTGGATCCCGGTCCCGACCGCCCGCCGGCAGCGCCGCCCTCGGACGCGATCGTGCTGTTCGACGGCACGAGCCTCGCCGCGTGGCAGTCGCCGGACGGCACTCCGGCGAAATGGCTCGTCCGTGACGGCTCCGTCGAGGTCGCGCCGGGCACGGGTCCGCTCGTGACCAAGCGCGCCTTCGGCGACCTGCAGCTCCACCTCGAGTGGGCTGCTCCGACTCCACCTGCGGGCGAGGGACAGGAGCGCGGCAACAGCGGTGTGTTCCTGATGACCCACTACGAGATCCAGGTGCTCGACGGCTACCACAACGACACCTACGCCGACGGCGCGGCGGCCGCTGTGTATGGGCAGACGCCTCCGCTCGTAAATGCGTGCCGCCCGCCGGGGCAGTGGCAGACGTACGACATCGTGTTCCACCGTCCTCGCTTCGCGCCCGACGGCGCGGTGCGGGATTCGGCGCGGGTCACCGTGCTCCACAACGGCGTGCTGGTGCAGGACAACACCGTGATCACGGGCTGGACGGTGCACGCCGAGCGGGCGCGCTACCGACCGCACGCGGACCGGCTGCCGTTGCTGTTGCAGGATCACGGCAACCGCGTCCGCTATCGCGGCATCTGGATCCGCGAGCTGTCGGGCCCGTAACCCGCGCTACGCGCTCCAGCCCGCACGGTACGTGGGACGGACGTACTCCTCGGGCACCTTGACGTTGGTGATCTGACCGGTCTGCTGGGCGATTTCGAGCACCTTTCCCGTCCGCACCGCGAGGTTGCCGAGCAGCACCATCTCCGTGAGCGGCCCCGCGTACTCCGCGAAACTCGAGTTGGCTTGCCCCTGGCCCTTGCACGCGGCGATCCATTCGGCGTACACGCCGGCCGAGCGCGCGTACTTCGGCGCCGGCGGGTGCGCCGCGACATCCGCCTGCTTCGCCGGGTCGAGAAGGCGGGGGTCGTCGCCATAGGTGCCCGCCAGGAGCTTGCCGTCCGTGCCGATCCACAGCTGCCCTTGGTTGTCGGGAGGCCACTGCAGGTCGTCGGCGACCTCGGGCGGGCGCGGGGGATAGAGGCCGCCGTCTCGCCACACGAGCTTGACCTCAGGGCGCGCACCGCGCGCGGCGAACGAGTAGCTGATGCGCGAGCTCGTGGGTGCAGTCTCCGTGTAGAGCTTCGTCGCTTCCGGCTCGATCCGGACGGGCCGTCCGAGGTCGAGCGTCCAGAACGCCGCGTCCATCAGGTGGCAGGCCATGTCGCCCAGGGCGCCGCAGCCGAAGTCCCACCAGCCGCGCCACTTGAACGGCGCGTAGGCGGGGTGATAGGGCCGCAGCGGCGCCGGGCCGAGCCACAGGTCCCAGGCGAGGGTCGCGGGCGTGAAGTACTCCTCGAGCGGCCGATCCTGCCCCTGCGGCCAGATGGGCCGGTTGGTCCAGCAGTGCACCTCGCGCACCGTGCCGATCGCGCCCGCTTCCACCCACTCGCGGATCTGGCGCGTGCCCTCGTTGGCGTGCCCCTGGTTCCCCATCTGCGTGACGACCTTGGACTTCTTGGCGGTCTCGACCATCGCGCGCACTTCGTCGATGGTGCGGGCGAGCGGCTTCTCGCAGTAGACGTGCTTGCCCGCTTTCATCGCCATGATCGCGGCGGCGGCGTGGGTATGGTCCGGCGTGGCGATGACGACGGCGTCGATGCGCTTGGCCTCGCGCTCGAGCAGCTCCCGAAAGTCCTTGTAGCGTTTCGCCCTGGGGTACTTCGCGTAGGTCTCAGCGGCGGTCTCGTCGTCCACGTCGCACAGCGCGTAGATGTTCTCCGTGGCGACCCCCTTGACGTCTTCGCGCCCCCGCCCGCCGACGCCGATGCAAGCGATGTTGAGCGTGTCGCTCGGCGCCCGGAACCCGCGCCCCAGCACGTGCCGGGGCACGATGGTGAACGCGACGGCCGCGCCGGCGTCGCCGACGAACGTGCGTCGCGAGATGCGCTTGCGTGCCATGATGGGAGCCTCCTCAGTCGGCTGCGGCCGGTTGCGGCGCGCGCGCGGGTCGGAACAGGACGGCGAACAGCACGAGAATCGCGAAGGCCATCGACGCCGGATACATCCAGATGCGTGGCCAATCGTGCGTCATGGCTCCCCCTCCGCCCGCGCTGGCGAAGGCGCCTACCACCCGACCCGACACCCAGGCGCCGATCGCATAGCCGATGCCGTTCGTGACGACGTTGATCATCCCCTGCGCGGCAGCGCGGATCCGCTCGCCCGCCCGCTCGTCGGTGTAGATCTGACCCGCCACGAAGAAGAAATCGTAGCAGACGCCATGCAACAGGATCCCGGCGTAGAGCAGCCACATCCCGCCGCCGACGTCGCCGTTGCCGAACGCGACGTAGCGCAGCGTCCACGCTAGCATGCCGCCGAGCATGATGGTCTTGATGCCGTAGCGCCGCAGGGCGAACGGCAATAGCAGCATGAAGAAGATCTCCGACATCTGCCCGAACGTCTGGATGAAGGCGGGCTCGGGGGCGTGGATCTCGTTCAGGAAGAGATTGGTGAACGCATAATAGAACTGGAGGGGGATGCACAGCAGGAACGAGCCCAGCACGAAGACGAAGAACGTGCGGTCCCTGAGCAGCTGCAGCGCGTCGAGCCCCAAGGCGTTGCGCAAGGTGAACGGCGTGCCCGCGGCCTTGGGGGGGGTGTGGGGCAAGGCGAACGAGTACAACCCGAGGGCGAACGACGCGATCGCCGCGACGCGCATCGGCAGCGCCTGAGCATCGGCGTGCAGCACTTTCCCGATCAGGATGCCGGCGACGATCCACCCGATCGTGCCGAGCACCCGGATGAACGGGAAATCGCGCGCCGGATCCTCCACGTTGTGGAACGAGATCGAGTTCGTGAGCGACAGGGTCGGCATGTAGCACAGGGCGTACAGAATGAGGACTGGGAAGAAGGTCCAGAACGTGGTCAGCGTGGACACGTACCAGAGGATCACGCCGCCCACCAGATGGAGCATGGCCAGCAACCTCTCGGTGGCGAAGAAGCGATCCGCGAAGACCCCCATGAAGAACGGTGACACGATCGCCGCGATGGCCGTCGTCATGTACGCGGCACCCACTTGGGGACCGCTGAAATGCCGCGTGCTCCCGAGGTAGGTCCCCATCGTGACGAACCACGCCCCCCACACGAAGTACTGGAGGAACATCATCGCCGAGAGCTTGACCTTGATCACGGCAGCACCCTGATCTTGATGTTGCGGTAGGCCACCCAGTAGTCATGCTCCTGGAGGCCGATGTACCCCTCGGGATTGCGGCCGTAGTGCGGGTGCGGGGCGAACTTGCTTTCCTTGACGCGCGCCTCCCAGTCCGGACTGCCGAGCTCGTACTCAACGACCTTGACGCCGTTGAGCCAGTGCTCGACGTGGTTCCCGTTCACCACGAGACGGACCTGGTTCCATTGACCCGCGGGTTTCACGACGCCAGCGGGCGACGGATACAGCCCGTAGTCCGATCCGGCCGCGGTGAGGCGCGACTGGCCGTCGGGATGCCCGGCGTCGTCGAGGACCTGCATCTCCGGAGCACTCCAGTAAATGGCGTCGTCGTCCTCGCTCGCCCGGTAGAAGATGCCGCTGTTGCCATTCGGGGCGATCTTCCATTCGAGCGACAGCTCGAAGTTCTTGAACTTCTCGGTGGTGATGATGTCGGCCGCCCGGCGGACCCGCGTGAGCGCGCCGTCCACCACCTGCCATCCCGACGGCAGGGTGTCCATCTTCCACCCCCGCCAGCCGGTAGTGGTCTTGCCGTCGAACAGAAGCCGCCACCCGGCGGCGCGCTCGGCGGGCGTGAGCGTGTTGAGCGACGCCTGCGCGCGGGCGGCGGGCGGCAGCGCCACGACAAGGCAGGCCACGAGCAGGGTTACAGCCGTTGGTTGTTTCACGTGGGCTCCCGGGATGGGGGAAAACCGGGATCAACACTACGCCCCACGGCGAGCCAAGGGAAGTTGGTTGCGACTGAAACGATCAGTCGGGCAGGCCTGCGCCCTCCTTGAGCCGGGCCTGCACGGTGCGGCGCGCCCGCTCGCCGCGGGTGATTACGAGAACGGCGTCGTCCCCGGCGATCGTGCCGATGATTTCCGGCCACCCGGCCGCGTCGAGCGCGAGACCGAGTGCCTGCGCGCCGCCGGCCGGCGTCTTGAGCACGAGCAGCGGACCCACGCCGTCGAGCGACACGAGCGTGGTGGGCAGGAGCTGCTCGAGGTGCGGCCGCATCGCCCCGCCCGGTCCCCCCTCGGGCGGCGGCGCGTAGTGCGACCCGCCGTCCGGCGCCGCCACCTTGGCGAGCCCCAGCTCGCGGATGTCCCGCGACAGGGTCGCCTGCGTGACCTCGAAGCCCTCCGCCTTCAGCAGCTCGCGCAGCCGCTCCTGGCTCGCGACCGTCTGAGCGCGAACGATCTTCAGGATGGCCGCGTGGCGCTGGGTTTTCATGGGGCCGGAATCTAGCCGCGAACCACGCGTCCGCGCGAACAGGCGGGCAGTCTTCGGGTTACAGCCGAGACACCAAGTATTCGACGTTGATCTTGAGCAGCCAAAACCCGTTGTCGGTCACGTGCTTGCCGGGCTCCGGCCCGTGCTGGGCGTCGAGCTCGTTGAGGAACGCCTGGAGCTGCGCCCGCGCGGCTGTGGCGTTGCCGCGCTCGAGCGACGCCTGCGCCTGGCCGAGCTTGACCTCGAGGCTGTGACAGACGCCCTCGGTCGTGACCCAGTGAAGCTCGCAGCTCCTCGTGGCCAGCCCGCGTAACCGAGCCAGCAGGCCGGACGCCGCTGGTATGTCAACCGACTCGATCCCGATCGTAAGCCCGGTGAAGCTGTTGTCTTCGACCCGTGGGGCCTCGGCCACCCGATCTTCGTCCGCCGGGCTCACCGTCGGCGCGTCGTAGCGCCCTTCAACCCAGAACCGCGCGACCCCTGGGAGGCCACGTGCGCGGAGCTCGAACCCCGGTCGCGATACCCCTGGCGCGACGTCCTGCTGCCGCGACGCGGAGCCCCAGAACGCAATGGAATCGCCCGGCT
>QHTX01000120.1:5590-13024 GCA_003220975.1 Gemmatimonadota bacterium
TCGGGAGCACGAACGCTCACGACCGGTGCTCTCGCCTGAACGACGAACACGCGTGCGTGTTGCTCGCTTGCCGGGTCAATCGTCAGCGTGTAGCGAAGGAGCAACACCCCGCCGGTGGCGTCATAGCGCGCGCTATCGACGCGGGCGTCCGCCACGAGGCGATCCCCGCGAGGCCATGGAATCACTTGGGTGGTTGCGACCCGCGTCGCGAGACACAGCACCGCGGCCCACGCCGGGGCCCGGAGACAAATCTTCATCACAACCTCCATCACAACCTCCGAAACCGGAGGTGGTAGCTGCCCGGCCCGTGCCTCAGGTAGCCGCCCCGGATCAGGGGAGAGCGAACGAGTAGTTCCAAGTACCCCTCGAGCTCGTCCACCAACTCCCCGGACGCATCGACCACGTCCACTTCCTGGCCGCACCGGTGCTCGGCGTGACCCGAAGCGGCGGTGAAGTTGCGGTCGAGATCGAACAGCCCACCCCATTGCAGACTGATATCATTGAACGGAATCCGCTCGTGGGTCACCGCGAAGAACGTGTCTGCCAACAAGAGGATCTCCCCGATCGTAAACGCCGTGGCGAACGTGTTGCGCGGATGTTGCGGTAGCCCTCCGCCGATTTCGACGTTCCCGCCCGAGATGAGTTCGATGAGCCCAGGGACCAGGATCCGTACCTCGCCAGAGGCGGAGTCGGCGCCCTCGTCGCCAGCCGACACGATCCCGATGAGTCGCTCGAAGCCGCTGACTTCACCCGGCCGATACCGGGTGGTGAACTCGCCGCCGCTGCTCAGGGCTCCTGCCGCCGGCGTGAACGCTCCGAATCCCGCGCGGTCTTGCGCCTGGTGAGCGTGACCGCCCGTCTCCGCGAGAAACTCGGATCGCGTCCTGACCGCCAGGCCTTCTGTCGAGCTGCCGTCCGACCACCGAGCCCTCACCGTCACCTCGAAGTTGTCCGTCGCAAGGCCGCACCTCGGTGGCAACCTCGCCGGGGGAAGCCCGCCGGGCGTCACGTGAATCGAGACCTCCAGCTTCCGCTTCTCCGACGGGTCGACCGTGACCGCGACCCCCGCGACTTCCTCCACACCATCGATGATCGCGCGGGCATACATCTTTCCAGTTTGCGCACCAGGCGCATCGGAAGGACTGGTGTTCGTGAGCGCCGTGACGCAGGTCGAGTCGGTGGCCCCGCACGCACCCGCCGTGGGGCCCGGGGTTGAGCCCCCACTCCCCGGATGCCACTCCCATCCCGTCACGCTCACGGCCCTCCCGTCCTTGCGGCGAGCCGTGAACTTCACGTTGGAGCCCGTGTGCACGTGGCTCGAGTCCACCACGACGATGAGTTGCGTCGCCACCGGCGTAGTGGTCACCGCCGTCGCGCCCAGGTAGTAGTAGCACGGGAACGGGAACGGGAAGCCGCACCGAATCGTCGAGCTCGGGTCCGGAACGTTGGTGCGCTGCGCCCGCCCGATCCCCTGAACGACCACCGTGTCGATCCACGTCGAGTCCAGCTCGACCGCATTGCTTTCGGCGCACGGGACGTAGCCGCCGAGCGGGCTGAACAGCACGAACACGTTGCCGTAGCAGGTGAGGTCGGCTCGCGAGAACGTCCCGCCCGGTCCGTAATAGCGCTCCAGCATGTTCCAAATGTCGGGGTTCCACGGGGGATTGGGCGAGATGTAGCGGTAGATGTACCCCGTCACCTTGATCTCCACCCGGATCTTGCCGTCGTAGGTCGCGAATTCGACGGGCCCGTACGCCGCCGAATTACCCGACGCGGGCAAAGTGACCGTGAACGTGCCCGAGGGAGGCGGGAGCTCGTCGGATTCCGGCGCCGCGGACAGGCTCGCCCGCAAACGCCCACCGCTCGGGGCCGTGAGAGACGGCTGACGCTCGGAGCAGGAGATCAGGGCCACGACGGCAATGAGTACCGCGGCACGCTGCAGCGGAGGCAACACTCGGCGCACTGGTTCCAACCTCCAGCACGGACTTCCGAGGGCGCGGGACGAAACCGGGGGTTACAGGCTGTAACATACACACGCGGGAGCGGGCCGCCAGCAAGGTTGTGCCGATCAGCGCTGGTGCACGACGCGTCCGGCGACGACAGTGAGAAGCGCGGTCGAAGGCGGTGAAGGGCGGTGCAGCGCGGTCGAGGGAAACACCGCGAGATCGGCCTGCTTGCCGACATCGAGGGAGCCGATCTCCCTCTCGAGCCCCAGGGCCCGGGCGCCCTCGATCGTGAGCATGCGGAGCGCCTCCTCGCCTTCGAGCCCGGCCGCCGTCGCCTCGGGCCAGAGGGTCACGTCCCCGGTGCTCACCACCGAATCCGTGCCGAGACCGACGCGCAACCCCGCGCGGCGGAACGCGGCCAACGGCGCGGCGCCGTGCCCGTGGGCGCGGTTCGAGCGCGGGCAGTGCGCCACCGCCACCCCGGCGTCCCGGAGAGTCTCGATGTCCGGCCCGTCCACCTGGACGCAGTGGATGCACAGCCACCCCGTTGCACGCTCCAAGGCGCCAAGTCGCAAGAGATACTGTACCGGCGAGCAGTGCTGCGCCTGCACCGCGATGCCCCGGGAGCGGAGCGCGTCGGCGAACGAGCCGCTCCCCTCGCGCACGAGCTGCGTCTCCTCCCGAGACTCGGCGAGGTGCACCGCCACCGGGAGCCCGAGGCTCCGAGCAAAATCGTCCACGGCGCGATACAGCGGCGCGCTCACGGTGTAGGGGGCGTGCGGCGAAACGCCCAACCGCAGCCGGGACGACGCCAGCGAGCCGAGCCGGGTGAGCGCCTGTTCCAGCTCGGCGAGGCTCGTGCGCGCCTGCGCGGGATCGGGACCGAACACCTCCTGATAGCAGATCCCCCGACCGCCCAGCGCGTGAAGCGCGTGCATCACTGCGCCCGTGCTCCCCGTATCCGCCACGCACGTCACCCCCGCGGCCCAGCAGTCCCGCACGCCCCGCTCCGCCGAGCGAGTGAACTCGTCGGGGGGGGTGGCGTCCTTGAGCGCGCGGATCGTCCGGATCCAGCGGGCGAACTCGGGCTCCGAGTTCCGGCCCGCGAGGTGGGTGAGCTCGAGGTGCGTGTGGGTGTTGACGAGGCCGGGGACCAGCACGGCGTCCGGACATTCGAGGACGTGCGCCCCGGGAGCGGGTGGCTCGGGGACGCAGCGATTCGGGCCGACGGCGGCGATGGTGCCGCGGTCGTCAACGAGAACGGCGCCGTCCTCGATGGGCGGCGCCGTCACGGGATGCACGGAGCCCGCGCGGATGCGCAGCATACACCTCGCCGCTACGGCGAAACGCCGATCCCGAACGGCGCATGCACGGGGCACGCCTGGGTGGGCTCGGTACCGGGATAGAACCACTCCCAGTGGCGCACGTCCTGCGGGCAGAACGGCGTGGCGAGGTAGCCGTTCGACCAGTCCACCTCGCGCGTGAGGAGCGAATCGGGCCGCGCCCAGTCCGGGGGTGGGGGACGGCGGTCGTACACGTCGCGCATGAACGCCGTCCAGGCGGGTGCGACGATCTTCCCGCCCCCTGCGTTGTGCTCGAGGATGCGCTGCTGGATGTCGTAGCCCACCCAGATCCCGGCCACGAGCTCCGGCGTGTACCCGATGAACCAGGCGTCGGTGTAGTCGTCGGTCGTGCCGGTCTTACCGGCGGCGGGCAGCGTGAAGCCCGCCTTCCACACGGCGCTGAACGCCGTGCCGCGCCGGATGACGTCCTTCATCATGTCCACCATCAGCCACGTGTGCTCGGGGTCCATCACCGGGTCGCGGCGGATCGCCGGCTGCCACAGGATGTTCCCCTGACGGTCCTCGACGCGGAGGATACCGACCGGCTCGGCGCGCGTGCCGAGGGTCGCGAACGCGGTATACGCCGCGATCATCTCGAGCGGCCGCACGCCCGTGGAGCCGATGTGGATGGACGGATACGGCGGGAGCGGCGTCGTGATGCCGTACCGCCGGGCTTCGCCGATCACCGTCTGCTCGCCCAGCGCCATGCCGAGCTTGATGGTCGCGAGGTTGCGCGACAGGTACAGTGCCTCGCGCATCGGGATCAGGCCGAGCGTCGTGTCGTCGTCGTCCTTGGGCTGCCACGGGGTCGAGTCGAGCTGGATCACCGGCGGATTCAAGGGTGAGTCGTCGAGGATCTCGGTGACGGGATGGCCCGCCCGGACCGCCGCCGAGTACACGAACGGCTTGAACGTCGAGCCCGGCTGGCGGACCGCCTGGGTGGCGCGGTTGTACTTCGAGTCGTCGAAGTCGCGCCCGCCGATCATGGCCCGGATGTAGCCGGTGTTCGCGTCGAGCGCGATCAGCGCGCCCTGGAGGTACTGCGTGTACTGCCCGTGGTCCTCCGCCGACGCCTTGGACGACTCGATGTACTCGCGATAGGTGGTCTTGCCCGGGAACTTGCCGTTCGAGTACACCCCGGCTTCGATGGCGTCGAGCTGCGACTGGAGTGCGCGCTCCGCCGCCTGCTGCATATCGAGATCGAGCGTGGTGTAGACGCGCAGGCCGCCCTCGTACAGGTCCCGGCCGAAGCGCGCGTCGAGCTGCTGGCGTAGCCATTCGACGAAGTACGGCGCGATGTCGCCGTAGCTGGTGCGGTTCGAGGTGAGCACGAGCGGATAGGAGCGCCACAACTCGCACTCCTCGGGGGTGAGGAAGCTCTGGTCGCGCATCAGGCCCAGCACCACGTTGCGCCGCTGCACGGCGCGCTCGGGGTGGGTCCGCGGGTTGTAGGTGGCCGGCGCCTTGGGCAGCGCCGCCAGCGTCGCCGCCTCTGCGACGTTGAGCTGGCGGGCCGACTTGCCGAAGTAGATCTGGCCCGCGGCCTCGACCCCGTGCGCCCCCGCGCCGAGGTCGATCTGATTGAGATAGAACTGGAGGATCGTGTCCTTCGGGAAGTTGTGCTCGATCTCCACCGCCACGCGCGCTTCCTTGAGCTTGCGCGTCAGCTGCTTCTGGCGGCTGATCTCCTCGGGGAAAATGTTGCGCGCCAGCTGCATCGTGATGGTCGAGAACCCCTGGGCGAAGCTCATCGCCAGCAGGTCGTTCTTCATCGCCCCGAGGATGCGCCAGTAGTCGATGCCGTGGTGCCGGTAGAAGCGCTTGTCCTCGGTGGCGATGAACGCCTGCCGCACCGGCTCGGGGATCTCGCTGAGCGGCAGCACCGTGCGCCGCTCGGCGCCGAGCTCGCTGATGAGGCGGCCGTCCGCCGCGTACACCTTCGACGTCTGGACCTGGTGGTTGGGGTTCGCGACGAGCCGCGAAATGCTGGGGCAATGCTCCCCCGCGCACACGCGGGTCCACGACCCGTAGCCGAGGCCGAAGAGATACGCGGCGCCGAGCACGGCCGCGGCGATCACGCGGGCGCGGGTCCGCGGGTTCTGCCACCAGGTGCTGGGGCGCGGCAGCGAGACCGGGGAGGGCGCGGGGATGGAAGCCATCGCGTTACAACCTAGTGGGCCGCCTCGGCGCTTGCCAGCGGTGGAGGCTTCCCATACGATTCCGCGCCATGTCCGACCTCGTCGCCGAACTCGAGTGGCGCGGCTTCGTGCACCACGCCACGCGGGACCTGGCGGCCCACCTCGCCGCCGGTCGCCGCACGTTGTACTGCGGCTTCGACCCCACGACGCCCAGCCTGCAGCTCGGCAATCTGATGCCGATCATGCTGCTCCGGCACTTCCAGCTTGCCGGGCACCGGCCCATCGTGTTGATGGGGGGCGGCACGGGGTTGATCGGCGATCCGAGCGGCAAGCGGAGCGAGCGCCCGCTGCTTTCCAGGGAGCAGATCCGCGAGAACCTGCAGCGCATGCGCGATCAGATGGCGCGGCTGCTCGACTTCGATACGCCGGAGACGCGCGCCGTCGTGCTCGACAACGCCGAATGGCTCGGGAAGCAGAGCCTCGTGGACTTCCTGCGCGACGTCGGCAAGCACTTCAGCGTGAACGTGATGCTCCAGAAGGAGTCGGTGCAGGCGCGGCTCGACACGGGCATCTCGTACACCGAGTTCAGCTACATGTTGCTCCAGGCGTACGATTTCCTGCACCTGTTCCGGAGCAAGGGCTGCACCGTCCAGGTGGGCGGCAGCGATCAGTGGGGGAACATCACTGCCGGCATCGATCTCATCCGGCGGGTGGAAGGGGGGGGAGAAGCGCACGGCCTGGTCGCCCCGCTCGTCACCACGGCGTCCGGCGCCAAGTTCGGCAAGAGCGAGGCGGGCGCGATCTGGCTCGACCCCGCGCTCACGTCGCCGTACAAGTTGTACCAGTTCTGGGTGAACACCGACGACCGCGACATCGAGCGCTACCTCAAGCTGTTCTCGCTCAAGTCCCGTGATGAGCTGAAGCAGCTGCTACACCGCGCCAAGCACGACCCCGCCGCGCGGGAAGCCCAACGTACGCTGGCCGCGGAAGTGACCGAGCGGGTGCACGGCGACGCCGCGCGGAGCGCGATGGTCGCCGCTGAGATCCTGTTCGGCGACTTCGATCCCCACGAGGCGAACGGGCGGGTGTTCGACACGCTCGCGCAAGAGATCCCTACCACCGGTGCCACGAGCCGCGACGGCCTCACGCTCGTGGAGGCGGTGGTCCGGTCGGGACTCGCCAAGTCGAAGAGCGAAGCCCGCCGCGCCATCGAGCAGGGGGGGATCTACCTGAACCAGCAGCGCGAGAAGGACGTGGAGCGCCGCATCGCTGCCGGCGACTGGCTGGCGGACGGCAATCTGCTGTTGCGCAAGGGCAAGAAGGACTACGCCCTGCTCCGCAGCGGAGGGTAACGATGTTCATCGGCCACTACGCGCTGGGACTGGCGGCGAAACGCATCGCGCCGCGCACCTCGCTCGGCACCCTGTTCCTGGCGCCGAGCCTGGCGGACCTGCTGTGGCCCGTGTTCCTGCTCCTCGGGTGGGAGCGGGTCCGCGTCACCGGCGGGGCGAATCCCTTCCTCACGCTCACGTTCGACGCCTATCCTCTGTCGCACAGCCTGCTGACGCTGATCGGGTGGGGGGTCGTGCTTGCCGTGCTGTACCGGTGGCGCAGCGGCGACGCTCGCGCGGCGACGGTCGTCGCGCTGCTCGTCGTGAGCCACTGGGTGCTCGACTTCGTCACGCATGTTCCCGATATGCCGCTGTACCCGGGCGGCCCGACGGTGGGGCTGGGCCTGTGGAACTCGGTGGCGGGCACCGTCATCATCGAGGGGTCGATGTTCGTCGCGGGAGCGTGGATCTATGTCACGACGACGCGGGCGCGCGACGCCGTCGGTCGCTACGCGCTGTGGGCGCTCCTCGCGTTCCTCGTGGTGTCCTACGTCGCGTCGCTCTTCACGGGGCCTCCGCCCACTCTGCAGGCGATCGAGTTCGGCGGGATCGTGTTCGGCTGGTTGTTCGTCGGGTGGGCGGCATGGGCGGATCGGCACCGCGAGGCCGTCTACTC
>QHTX01000121.1 GCA_003220975.1 Gemmatimonadota bacterium
TAGCCATGGGAGTCACGGTCTGGCCGATGGTCGAGCTGGAGGCGGACGACGCGCTCGCCTCCGCCGCACACATCGCCTCCGGCGATGAGGCGGTGGAAAAGGTCTGCATCTGGACACCCGACAAGGACCTGGCGCAGTGCGTTCGCGGCGACCGGGTCGTACAGGTTGATCGCCGGGGGCAGCAGATCCGGGACGCCGCAGGCGTTCGCGCGAAATTCGGGGTGGAGCCCGCCCTGATTCCCGACTACCTCGCCCTCGTCGGCGACGCCGCAGACGGATATCCGGGCATTCCGGGGATCGGTGCGAGAACGGCGGCCCGGCTCCTGAACGAGCACGGGATCATCGAAGACTTCCCGCCGGCCGTGCTCGGGGACAAGCGAGACCTGGCGCTGCTCTTCAAGGATCTGGCGACGCTCCGGACCGACGCGCCTCTGTTCCGCGACGCGGCCGAGCTCCGGTGGCGCGGCCCCACCAAGGCGTTCGCCGGGTGGGCGGAGCGTCTGGGAGACGCTCGCCTGCTGGAGCGCGGCCGCAAGGCACCGGTCGCGTAGTGGTGTCGAATTCGCCGAACCTCGTTCGTCGTGTCGATAGTATGAGGCTCTGAGTACGAGGCGATCCACGACTGAGGAGATGACCTCATGACCGCACCCAACATCGTCGCGAAGTGGGCCAGCTGGGCCCCGCAGCTGCGGAGCGCGCTCCGCATCGTGGCCGCGTTCATGTTCATCCTGGCCGGCACGGTGAAGCTGTTCGCGTTCCCCATCGGCATGCCCCCGAATGGCAGCACGGCGCCGTTGCTCTCCGAGTTCTGGTTCGCCGGGGTGCTCGAGACGTTCGGTGGTGCGCTGCTCTTGCTGGGCCTCTTCACCCGCCCAGTCGCCTTCCTCCTCTCCGGTGAGATGGCGGTGGGGTACTTCCAGTTCGCCTTCCCCGTGAGCTTCTGGCCCGTCGTGAACAACGGCATACCCCTGGCGCTCTACTGTTTCGTCTGGCTCTACTTTTCAGCCGCGGGCGCGGGCCCGTGGAGCCTGGATGCACGGCGCGAGAAGCGATATCATCCTCCCACTCCATGACCACAACCGCGGCCCCGTCCAAGCCCCTCGACCGCTCCATCGTCGAGGGCCCGATCCCCCACGCCGTGTGGATGATCGCCTGGCCCACGATGCTGCAGAACCTCATCGGCGGGCTGCAGGGCGTCGTCGATCACGCCCTGGTGGGTCACTTCGTGGGGTACGCCGGCAACGCCGCCATCGGCGTCGCGATCCAGATCTTCATCGTCGTGATCGTGTTCGTCATGTCGGTGTTCAGCGGGATGGGCGTGCTGGTGGCCCGCTTCGCCGGCGCCAACGACCGCGAGAAGGTCAATCGTACCGTGTACCAGGCCTTCCTCGCCGCGCTGGCGCTCTGGGGATTGCTGCTGGCCCCGCTGGGCTGGGTCCTCGCACCATCGCTGCTCGGCGTGGTCAACGCCGCACCGGCGGTGCGCCACGAGGCGTTGCCGTTCCTGCGCATCATGTTCGTCGGCAGCATCGGGATGCTGCTGTTCTTCATGGTGGGCGGGGCGCTGCGGGCGGCGGGCGACGCCCGCACGCCGCTGCGCCTGGGGATCCTCCTCACCGTGCTGAACATCGCGTGCAACGTGGCGTTCATCACGGGCCTCGGTCCCCTTCCCCGCCTGGGAACCGCCGGCGCCGCGGTCGGCACCACGGTGGCGGGCCTGGTCATGAGCGGCACCGCCGTGTACCTGTTGCTCTCGGGACGACTGCCGGTGGTATGGCACCGCGGCATGGACTGGCGGCCCGACTGGGGCATCATCCGGGCGCTGTTCCGCTTCGGCCTGCCCACCGGCGTCCAAGGGATCGCAATGAACGTCGCGGGCGTGTTGCTGCTCCGCTTCATCGGCTCGCTCCCGCAGAGCGCCCAGGCGCAAGCCGCGTACGCGGTCGGCTACACCGAGCTGTTCTCGTTCATCACGTGGACGTCGGTCGGGTTGATGGGCGCCGCCGCCACCGTCGCGGGTCAGAACCTGGGGGCGCGCCGTCCTGAGCGCTCGGTGCACGGCGTGCACGTCGCGGCGGGGCTCGGCCTCGGCCTCGCGGCCGCGATCGGCGTGCTGTTCCTCACCATCCCGCGCTCGCTGCTCGCGCTGTTCGGCATGACCGACCCGGTCGTCGTCGGCCTCGGGGTGCAGTTGCTGAGCTTCCTCAGTGTGTCGGGGCTCTTCGTGACCGTCGCCCTCACCTACTCAGGGGGACTGCAGGGCACTGGCGACACCCGCTCGCCGCTCTACATCTCGATCGCGTCCCAGATCGTCGTCCCGCTCGGCCTCTGCGCCCTGCTCCAGGCGACGCGACCGTTGCGTCCCGCCGACATCTGGACGGCCATCCTGCTGGGCCACATGACGCGCTGCGGGCTCAGCGTCCTAAGGTTCCGCCAGGGCAAGTGGCGCGGCATCCGGGTGGAGATGGAGCCGGCGCGGTCCTAGCTCACAGCCGGAAATAGTACACCGCCTTGCCCACCAGGGCGCTCCGCGCCGGCCGGCTCCACGGCACCCCGTCGGCGAGCCCGGTGGGCCAGGCGCTGTTCCACACGACGTAGGCGTCGCTCCCCGGACTTGGGATCCAGTGCAGCCGCGCGTTGATGGTGAGCCGCTCCGACTCATCGTCCCATTGAACGAACAACGTGCTGCCCAGCCGCGGTGTGGCCGCCACGTCGAGCCGCAATCGTGCGGTACGCGCCGTGAGCCGTGCCGTCGCCAGACGCGCCGCCAACTGAGAGTAATCGACCTCCGCGATCACGTGCGGCGCCGTACGGACGGTGAGCGTCGCATCGAGCTCGGTAGACGTACCCGAGTAGAAATCGCCGGCGCTGGCCGTGAGGCTCGCACTGACGGCGCGGCCGGGAGAGCTCGTGAGCTGGACTTCGGCACGGTTGAAGTGGTAGTTCCCCGGATCGATCGTGTCGCCTCGGAAGATCTCGAACGGCGTTGACGGTGCGTCCTCGAGTCGCTTGAGATTCACCAGAAACTGGTCGCCGCTCTCGAAGATCGCGCCGAGTGGCGTCACTTCGTACAACGAATGGGATAGCGAGCCGTCGAGGTGAGTGACCCCTTCCCATGACAGCAGGCTGAACTCGAGCTGGCGGATCCCCAAGACGTGGGGCCGCGGGAAGACATCGAAATGCCCCGTGTGCCGCCACACCCCGGTCTCCAGGACGAATCCGAGCGCTGGATCGAAACCGGGCTCCACCCGCATGAGGCTCAGGAAGTGGTCCATCACGTCGTTGGGGTAATCGACGTAGATCCGCCAGGCGGTCGCGACCGGCCTCGTGGCGCTGTCTTTGGATCCGGCCGCCCACGCCGCGACCACGAGATTCTGGCCGCGCACGTACAACGGGAAGCTGAGATCCGCACCACCCGCGAGCCGGGGTCCCGCGCTCACGCCCGGCCCGGACTGGCTCGTGAACACGCCCCCGACGTAGCCGCGCGAGAACACGTCGTGCTTTACCCGCGCGACGAGATCCACCGCATTCTCCGGATCGCCCGTCCGCACTGCGAGCAGGCCGACCTGGTCGCGACCAAGGCGTCCGGTGAGTCGCGCACCGGCTGTGAGGGGCACAGCATTGCCGAGCGTATCGAGCCCGATCCGGCGGCTGTAGAACACCGTGGCATGGTCGACCAGTCCGTACTTGAAAATGCCACTCGACTCGAGGAAGAAGTGGCGCTTTTCGGGGAAGAACAGCGGAAACCGGGTCAGATTGATCACCTGGTCGTCCGCTTCGACTTGCGCGAAATCGGTGTTCGCCGTGAGGTCGAGCGTGAGGGTTGGGGCGGGAGCGAGCTTGGCATCGAGGCCGGCCTTGAGTCCGGTCGAGCCGAGGGCGAGCAGGCTGTCGTTCCCGTCGGGAGGATACTGCAGGGCCCGAGCCTGTCCCGTGACGGCGCCGTAGGGTCGCAACTCGGCAATCGCCCGACGCGGTAGTCCGCTGAACCCGGCCACGGTGCCCGCGTGCGGAAGAAACAGAATCCCTTCCGTGCGGCGCCAGGCCCGCCACAGGATCTCCTCGTTGTTCCGTCGGATCAAACGGCGGAAGTTCATCCCCCATACGTCGTTGCTGGGGTGATAACGGAGTGTCTGCCAGGGGATGAACAGCTCGGCAGTCCAGCCGAACGGCGTGAGGCACGCGCGAGCGTCCCACACGCCGTTCCAATCCGGGTTCGTCGTCTCGAAGTCGATCACCTGCGCGTCCGTCATGGCGCCGTTTGGGTTCACAGCGAACAGGAACCCCGTGCGATGATCGCGCAGCGGATCGAGCAGGAGCGTGAACGCGTCGTCCGATTCGAAGTCGCTGTCGCGCCGCAGGGCCGCGTGGCGGATCGCCGCGGGAAGGGCGTCGTACGCCCACACGCCCACCCACAAGCCCTCCGGCGTTGCGAGCAGGCGCACGACCGTCCGTTCAGTCGCGGGCCGTCCTTCGGCCGGCTCTCTCTGGGTGAAGTCGGTGATGGAGTCGGCCGTGAGCCAGGACGGCTCGTCGGGCACGCCGTCGAGCCGCAGCGGGGCCATCGCGTGGATGACGTGCGCGTCGGTAGCCTGCACCTGTGCCCGCAAGGCACCCGGGCCGAGCGTGCACGCGACGACGACGCAGCGGAGTCGGCTAATGAACAACGAGCGCGCCCTTCGCCAGCAGTCCCACCAATCCTGACCCGGCGATGAGCAACGGCTCCGGGATGCGCTTGAACCGGAGGAGGAGGACGAGCGTCACCGCGCAGACCAGGACGGTCGGCAGGTCGATCAGGGCGCGACGGCCGAGGACGAGGACGGCTCCGGCAATCGCGCCGGTAGCCGCCGCCGTCACGCCGTTCACGAACGCCTTGATGGCGGGGTTCTCGGCCACGCGGCGGTAGTGCGGGGCGGCGAGCACCACCACGAGGTACACGGGGGCGAACACCCCCAGTGCGGCGACCGCGGCGCCCACTGGACCCGCCACGAGGTACCCGATGAACGCCACCGTGATCACGACCGGGCCGGGCGTGATCATCGAGACCGCCACGGCATCGAGAAACTGCCGCTCCGTAAGCCAGTGATATTGCTCCACCACGCCGCCATGCAGAAACGGCACGATAGCGAGGCCGCTCCCGAAGACGAACAGCCCCGCGGCCGCGAAGTACCAGAAGACTTTCCAGAGCACGGCGACGGGCGCCACCCCGCTGAGCCCGGCCACGAGCCACGCCGGCCAGGGCGTCACGAGGAGCGCCTGGGACGGTGACGCCGGGCGGGTGCGCAGTCGGGCCACCACGGGGACGAACCCGGAAGCCACGAACAGCCACACGACCTCGGACGCCGTCCAGGCGGTGACGACGAGGCTCACGGCGAAGAGCCCCCAGAGGAGGCGGTCGCGCCCGAGCGTCATGCCGACGAGCTTCGTGGCGCTCCGCGCGATGATGGCGATGACCGCCGCCCCGATCCCGTAGAACAGCGCCTGCATCCACGCCAGCCCGCCGAACCGGACGTACAGCGCCGCCAGCGCGAACACCATGAGCAGCGACGGCGCCACGAACGCCATCCCCACGAGCGTCGCGCCAAGTACTCGGCCGCGCACCCACCCGAGGTACATCGCGAGCTGGGCCGCGAGCGGCCCAGGGGCGAGCTGCGCGAGGGCGAGCCCCTGCTTGTAGTCTTCTCGAGAGATCCAGCCGCGCTCGTCCACGAGATCGCGCTGCATGTGCCCCGCCAGCGCGATCGGTCCGCCGAACCCGAGCGTGCCCAGCTTGAGGAAGTACAGGACGAACGCCCGCAGGGTCGCGGGCTGCGACGTCGCGCTCACCGCTTGCCCTGCCGCGGTGATCGCTGCGGGGACGCGGCGAAGGACCGGTAGAGGTCGTCGAAAGCCGCCGCGCCGCGCCGTACGCGTGTGGCGTCAGCGGCGGACTGGCGCGCGATGCCGGCGAGCAGCTGTTCGACGCCCGCCGTTTCCGCACGCCCGAACCTCGCGTCCTTGCAATCGATGTCGTGGACGATCTCGCCGATGGCCCGGAGCGCGGGATCGCGCAACCGGAAGCGCCGCACCAGGGTCTCGAAGGTGCAGCGGCTCCCTTCGTGGGTGTACTCGGCCTCGAACATGTCAAAGCGCAGCTCCCCCCGGCGCGGCACGTAGCCCTCGGGGGCGACGAACTTGAAGCGAGCCTCGGGATCGATGAACCGCTTGATCAACCAGGCGCTCGCGATCCGGTCCACGAAGACCCCGCGCCGCGTGACCCAGGTGCGTCCCCGCCGCCCGGCCCGCGGCTGCACCGGAGCGCGCGCGCTCGGCCGCTCCCGCCCCCGCCCCCCAGCGCGCGCCGCCAGCCGCCCCACAGCCCGCTCCGCGGCCGATCGCCCCGGCGCGCCGAAGAAGTCGATCGCCGCGGCCTCGGCGACCCGCCGGTCGAGCCGCGCCACCTCGCCGGGTGCCGGGGCCCGCGCGAGGGACTTCGCGTCGCGCACCGCGGCCGCGTACTCGGCCCCGCGAGCCTGGCGGAACAGCGCCGCGACGTCGCGGTCGCTCAGGCCGTCCACGAAGTCCCCCCGGCACACCGACCCCTCGCCCCCGCCGTCCACGATTTCCTGGAGCAGCCAGCGGAAGTCCTCGACCGCCTGATCGTTGTAGGGGAGGACCCAGACGGAGTTCTTGACGGGCACGGCGCCGATGCGTTGCAGCCTGCGCCACACCTTCACCCGGAAGTAGTCGGGCTTCGGCG
>QHTX01000122.1 GCA_003220975.1 Gemmatimonadota bacterium
GCGACGTCGTCGGGCCGATCGCCGTGGGCGACCGCGAGGCCGAGATCTTCCTGGGCCGTGAGGTGGTGCAGCGGCGCGAGGTCTCCGAGCGGACGGCCGAGCTGGTGGATACCGAGCTGAAGCGGCTGCTGGGCGAGGCCTACGAGCGCGCCCGGGTGATCCTCACCGAGCACCGTGACCAACTGGACCGGCTGGCCGCGGCGTTGCTCGAGCGCGAGACGCTCGATCGCGAGGAGGTCGATCTCGTGGTGGCCGGCAGGACGCTGCCCCCGTTGATGCCGCCGTCCGTCCCGCCGGCGCCCGCCTCCGCCTCGCCGGCCGAGGCCGGCAAGGACAAGGCGGCCGCGCGCGGTCCCGTGCTGGGGAGCCCGCCCCCCGAGCCCGCTGGCGCGTGAAGCTGACCGCGCTCGCCGCCCACACCCCGGAGGCGGTGCGCGCGGCGCTCGCGGCGCGCGGCTGGGACGCCCAGCCCGCGTGGTTCGCCGCTACCGGCGTGCAGTCCCTCGTCGTGCTCCTCGAAGACATCACCGCGGCCGAGCGCGAAGGTCTGGTGCGCTGGGGCGCCAAGGCCGGGACCGACGTGCTCACCGGCGAGGGCTGGGCGCTGGTCGGCGCCGCCGCCAGCCGGCTCGCGCCGCTGGCGCGCCCCGACCGCGTCCCGCCCGGGCTCGAGGGACTGTCCGGCGAGCTGGGCCGTTTCCTCGCCGCCTACGCCGACCCCCCGCGCCGGTGGGAGATCGCCGGGCGCACGGTCGCGCTCGATCACCCGGTCATCATCGGCGTCGTGAACGTCACGCCCGACTCGTTCTCCGACGGCGGCCGTTTCGCCACGACGGACCGGGCGATCGCCCAGGCAGAGCGGCTCGTGGCGGACGGCTGTGAGCTGCTCGACGTGGGCGGCGAATCCACCCGGCCGGGCGCGGCGCCAGTGCCGGTGGAAGAGGAAGTCCGCCGCGTCGCGCCGGTGATCGAACAACTCGCGCACCGGGGGCTCGGACCCGTGTCGGTCGACACCCGCAAGGCGGCGGTGGCGCGGGCCGCGATCGCCGCCGGGGCCGCCGTCGTGAACGACGTCTCCGGGCTCGCGTTCGATCCCGGCCTGGCCCGGGTCGCCGCCGCGGCGGGCGTCGGGGTCGTCGTGATGCACATGCGGGGGAGCCCCGAGACGATGGACTCGCTCGCGGTGTACCGGCACGTGGCGGCGGAGGTCGCGGCCGAGCTGCGCGCGGTGGTGGACGGCGCCGAGGCGTGCGGCGTCGCCCGGGAGCGGCTGGTGGTGGACCCGGGCTTCGGCTTCGCCAAGACCGCGGAGCAGAACTTCCGACTGCTCGACGAGCTGGCAACCGTCGCCGGCTTGGGCTATCCTGTAGCGGTGGGGCCGTCGCGCAAGCGGTTCCTCGGGGCCGCCACCGGGCGGCCGGTGGAGGACCGCGATCGGGCGACGGCCGTGGCGTGCGCGCTCGCCTGGCAGCGCGGGGCGCGCTTGTTCCGGGTGCACGATGCCGCGCTCGCGCGCGAGGCGCTGCGGGTGGCGGCGGCGACGACGACGAGCCCAACGTGAACTTCGAAGCGTACCACTTCCTCATCCCGCGGCTCTGGCCGGACGTGGTCGAGATCCTCCTCGTCGCGTTCGTGATCTACCGCTTCCTCCTCTTCCTGGTGGGCACGCGGGCGATGCAGATCGTCGTCGGCGTGATGATCCTGTCGGTCGCGTACTTCGCGGCGCTGCTCGCGAAGTTCCAGATGATCAGCTTCCTACTGAGCGTCGTGTTCACCTACGGGGCGTTCGCGGTGGTGGTGGTATTCCAGCCCGAGCTGCGGAACGCGCTCGCGCGTCTCGGGCAGTCGCGCTTCATGCGCCGCTTCTCGCAGAGCGAGCGCCAGTCGGTGGCCGAGGAGATCGCCGAGGCGATGGACCGGCTGTCGCGCGCCGGCACCGGCGCGATCATCGCCGTGGAGGGCGACATCGGGCTCGAGGAATTCATCTCGTCGGGCGTCCCCATGGAGGCCAAGGTCTCGGCCGACCTGCTCACGACGATCTTCACCCCGTACTCGCCGCTGCACGACGGGGCGGTGCTGGTGCGGGGTGACCGCATCATCGGGGCGGGGTGCGTGCTGCCGCTCACCCAGTTCAAGGTGACCGACAAGTCGCTGGGTACGCGCCATCGCGCGGCGCTCGGTCTCTCGGAGGAGACGGACGCCACCGTCCTCGTCGTGTCGGAGGAGACCTCCACGATTTCGGTCGCGAGTCACGGCCTGCTGCACCGCCATCTGTCGTCCGAGCAGGTGCGTGACCTCCTGTCCGGTGCGATCTCCCACCTCGAAGGTGGCGAGCGCGTCATCGCGGTGACGTAACTCCCCACAGCGCCGCCTGTTCCACGCACCCCCGATTGTTTCAGACCGGACAGGGGGCTACTTTTTGCGGTTATGAATTTTGGCGCCCTCTCCGAGCGGCTGGCCCATGTGCGGGGCGAGATCGCGCGGCGGCAGGCCGCCACCGGCTGGACGCATCCGGTGACGATCGTGGCGGTGACCAAGGGCTTCGAGCGCGACGCGGTCGAAGCGGCGCTCGCCGCCGGCCTCACCGACCTCGGGGAGAACCGGGTCCAGGAGGCGCTCGCGAAGATCGACACGCCGGCCGGCGGGCGCGCGACGTGGCACTTGATCGGGCACCTGCAGCGCAACAAGGCGAAGCACGTGCCGGGGCGGTTCGCGCTGGTGCACTCGCTCGACGCCGCGGCGCTCGCGGAGGAGCTCGACCGGCGGGCGGCGGCGCACGGCACGGCCGTGCGCGTGCTGCTGCAGGTCAACGTCGCGGGTGAGACGCAGAAGAGCGGGTGCGCGCCCGGCGACGCCGCGCCGCTGGCGCGGCGGGTGGCGGCGCTCGCGCACTTGAAGCTCGAAGGGCTGATGACGATCGCGCCGTTCACGGACGACGTGGATGAGCAGCGCCGCACGTTCCGCGGGCTGCACGCGCTGCGCGATGGACTGCAGGAGGAGGGGTTATGGCTGCCGACGCTCTCGATGGGCATGTCCGCCGACTACGGGCCGGCGCTCGAGGAGGGGGCAACGGTGATCCGCTTGGGTACCGCGCTGTTCGGCCCGAGGGGGACGACGCCGGGGCCGGCAGCGGGGGCGGGGGCGGGGGGGGCGGGGCGAGCAGCGACGCCGCAGTCGGGCGCGGGACTGGAGGCGGCGTGACCGAGGCCGCGTTCCATCTCACGCCGCTCGACGTCCGCAAGCAGGAGTTCCGCCGCAGCCTGCGCGGTTACGAGACGCTCGGCGTTGAGGATTTCCGCATGCGCGTCGCCGACGAGCTGGAGCGCATCCTGCGGGAAAAGTCAGTGCTCGAAGAGCGGCTCGCGGCGCTCGCGGAGCAGCTGGAAGCCTATCGGGAACGCGAGCGCGCGATGAACGACGCGCTGGTCGCGGCCCAGCAGTTCCGCGAGGAGACGCGGACGGCGGCGCAGCGCGAGGCGAAGGTGGTCGTGAAAGAAGCGGAGGTGGAGGGCAAGCGGGTGCTCGAGGAGGCGCGCGCGGCGAAAGCCGAGGTCGAACGCCAGACCGCGGATGTGCAGCGCCAGTTCCAGGTGTATGTGGCGGGGTTCCGCACCCTGCTCGAGCGGCAGCTGGCGGAGCTCCGTGCGCTGGACGGCCAACAGGGCGGATGATTCCCGATGCGGTCCGCGCCGTGCAGGCGCGGACGAAGCTCGTTCCCGACGTGGCCATCATTCTCGGCACCGGGCTCGGGGCGCTCGCGGACGAGGTGACGGTCGAGACGCGGATCCCCTACGGGGAAATCCCCGGCTTTCCGCTGTCCACGGTGGAGAGCCACGCCGGACAGCTGCTCGTCGGCACCCTCGCCGGCCGTCGCGTCGCGGCGATGCAGGGACGGTTTCACCGCTACGAAGGGTACTCGCTCGAGCAGATCGCCTTCCCCGTGCGCGTGCTGCGCCGGCTCGGCGCCCGGACCCTCGTCGTGTCGAACGCGTGCGGCGGCATGCACCCGCTGTGGAGCCCCGGCGATCTCATGCTCATCGCCGACCATATCAATCTGCTGGGCGACAACCCGCTCGTCGGGCCGAACGACGACACGCTCGGCCCCCGCTTCCCCGACATGTCGCAGCCCTACGACGCGGTGCTGCGCGCGCTGGCGCGTGACGTGGCGTTGGCGCACGGCATCCCGCTGCGCGAGGGCGTGTACGTGGCCGTCGCGGGTCCCAACCTCGAGACCCGGGCCGAGTACCGGATGCTCCGGGCCCTGGGCGCGGACGTGGTGGGGATGAGCACGGTGCCGGAGGTGATCGCGGCGGTGCACCTGGGGATGCGCGTGCTCGGCGTCTCGATCATCACCGACCAGTGCCTCCCCGACGCGCTCGCGCCCGCCTCCGTCGAGCAGATCATCGCGGTCGCGCGGGCGGCCGAGCCCCGGCTCACCGCGCTGATCCGCGGCGTGCTGGAGCGGTTGAACTGATGGGCTACCCACCGCTCGACCCCACGCTCACGGGCGACGCGCTGGAGCGCCAGCTCCTCGCGACGTGGAAGCACGAGCGCCTGTTCGAGCGAACCCAGGAGGCGATGCGCTACGGCCCGCCCTTCGTGTTCTACGAGGGCCCGCCCACCGCGAACGGCCGCCCCGGCATCCACCACGTGTTCGCGCGCACCATCAAGGACCTCGTGTGCCGCTACCACACGATGCTGGGCCAGGGCGTGACGCGGATCGCGGGCTGGGACACCCACGGCCTGCCGGTCGAGATCGAGGTCGAGCGTACGCTCGGTATCAACGGCAAGAAGCAGATCGAGGCCTACGGCGTCGAGAAGTTCAACCGGCTGTGCCGCGAGAGCGTCTTCACCTACAAGACCGACTGGGAGTCGCTGTCCGAGCGCATCGCCTACTGGCTGGACTACGCGCACCCCTACGTCACCTACACCAACGAGTACATCGAGACGGTGTGGTGGCTGCTGAAGCGGCTGCACGACAAGGCCCTGCTGTACCGCGGGCACAAGGTGCTGCCGTACTGCCCGCGCTGCGGCACGGCGCTGTCCTCCCACGAGCTCGCGCTGGGCTACGAGGAGGTGCAGACCAACTCGGTGTACGTCACGTTCCCACTGGCGCAGGACCCGAAGCGCCAGCTGCTCATCTGGACGACCACCCCGTGGACGCTGCTCGCGAACATCGCCGTGGCGGTCCACCCCGACCTCGAATACGGCGAGTACGACGTGAACGGGACCCACTACATCGTCGCCGTCGAGCGGGCGGGCGACGTGCACGTGGCCGGCCGGCCCCTCGGCCAGGCGCCGCGCGTGGCGGGCTATCACGGGCGCGACCTCGTGGGGCAGAAGTACGTCCGCCCGCTCGAGGTCGTGCCGCTGCCGCAGGAAGGCCAGCGGGCCATCGTGGTCGCGGGCGGGTTCGTCTCGGCCGAGGAGGGGACGGGGCTCGTGCACATGGCCCCCGCCTTCGGCGCCGACGACTACGCGGTGGGGCAGCAGTACGGCCTCGCGTTCGTGAACCCCGTCGCGCCCGACGGCACGTTCCAGGGCACGCGCTGGGAAGAGATCAACGGCCGGCTGGTCACCGACAAGGAGACGAACCGGCTGATCATCGAGCGCCTCAAGCACGAGGGGCGGTGGGTGGAGACCAGGCCCTACACGCACAGCTATCCCTTCTGCTGGCGCTGCGACTCGGCGCTCATCTACTACGCCCGCAGCTCGTGGTTCGTGCGCACGACGGCGGTGAAGACGCGGATGCTCGAGGTGAATGCGGAGATCGGCTGGCACCCGCCGGAGGTCGGGAGCGGGCGGTTCGGGGAGTGGCTTGAGAACAACGTGGATTGGGCGCTGTCGCGCGACCGCTACTGGGGCACGCCGCTCAACGTGTGGGAGTGCGAGCGGGAACGCGAGCACCGTGAGGTGATCGGCTCCTACGCGGAGTTGGCGGAGCGCTGGGGGGGGGGCAAACGGCTGCCGCCTGACTTCGACGCGCACAAGCCGCACATCGACGGCTACACCTGGCGCTGCCGCGAGTGCGGCGGCACCATGCGGCGCGTGTCGGAGGTGATCGACGCCTGGTTCGATTCGGGCGCGATGCCGTACGCCCAATGGCACTACCCGTTCGAGCACCAGGCGGACTTCAAGGCCCACTTTCCGGCGGACTTCATCTGCGAGGGCGTGGATCAGACGCGCGGCTGGTTCTACTCGCTGCTCGCGATCGGCGTGGCGGCGTTCGACGCGCTCGTCTACAAGCAGGTGATCGTCAACGAGCACGTGCTCGACGCGCAGGGCCAGAAGATGTCCAAGAGCCGCGGCAACGTGGTGAACCCGTGGCAGGTGATCGAGGCGTTCGGCGCCGACGCCGTCCGCCTGTTCCTCCTCGGGCAGAGCCAGGTGTGGGTGCGCAAGCGCTTCGACAAGGCGCAGATTCCCGACGTCGCCGGAGGGTTCCTGAACACGTGGCGCCACACCTACAAGTTCTTCGCCGACTACGTGGGCGATTGGACGCCGGAGAGCGGCGCGCCGCCCGTGGCGGAGCGCGCGCCCGCCGACCGCTGGGTGCTGGCGCGCCTCGACGAGGTCGTCGCGACGGTGCGGGAGGCCTGGAACGGCTACGACGTGAGCGTGGGCGTGCGCGCGGCCATGGACTTCGTGGTGGACGACCTGTCGAACTGGTACGTGCGCACCAACCGGCCGCGCTTCTGGGCGCCCGATCGGGCGGCGGACCCGGCGTGCCTGGCGACCCTGCACGAGGCGCTCGTCACCACCGCGCGGGTGCTCGCGCCGGCGGCGCCATTTCTTGCGGACTGGCTGCACCGGGCGCTCACGGGAACCTCGGTCCACCGGGCGTCGTTCCCGGCCGATCAAGGGCGGCGCGAGCCGGAGCTGCTGCAGGCCATGGCCGCGGTCCGCAAGCTCGCGTCGCTCGCGCGCGCGGCGCGCGAGACGCGCGGGCTCGCCGTGCGCCAGCCCGTCGCGAAGCTCCAGGTGGCGGTGCCGGCCGCGGTGAAGGGCCGGGCCTTCGCGGACCTGTTAGATATCCTGGCCGCCGAAGTGAACACGAAGGGCGTCGAGGTGGCGGGATCGGACCACGAGCTCGTGCGCCTCAAGGGGAAGGCCGACTTCCGCAGCTTGGGCCGGCGCTACGGCAAG
>QHTX01000123.1:0-1584 GCA_003220975.1 Gemmatimonadota bacterium
CGAGGAGCATGTTATGCGTTCGCGTTGCGTCGTCGCACTGCTGTCGCTCGGCTTCGTCGCGCTCCCCGCGTGCGGCCGGCTCGCGGCGCAGGCCCGGGGTCAGGACACCCGGCCCGGGGTCGCCGTGATGCCGTTCGACAACGGCGGCTCGTACGGCCAGGACCGGGAGAACTTCGACGCGTTGCAGAAGGGCATCGCAGGCATGCTGATCTCGGAGCTGGCGGCGAACCCGGCCGCCCGGGTGGTGGAGCGCGAGGAGATCCAGAAGCTGATTGAGGAGCAGAATCTCGGACCGTCGGGGCGCGTGGACGCCCAGACCGCGGCCAAGATCGGCAAGCTGGTCGGCGCACGCTACGTGGTGCTGGGCACGTTCATCGACTTCTACGGCGACTTTCGGGTCGACGCCCGCCTCGTGAGCGTCGAGACGAGCGAGATCGTGAAGGTCGAGAAGGACCAGGCGCAGCGTGACCACCTGTTCCAGATCATCCAGAACGTCGCGGGACGCCTGATGAAGGACGCGAACCTGCCGCCCTTGCCGAAGCAGGCGTCGGATCAGCGGATGAGCCGGCAGATTCCCACCGAGGCGCTGACGTATTACTCGCGGGCGCTGCTGTACCAGGACCGGGGGCAGAAGGACAAGGCGGTCGAGATGTATCAGAAGGCGCTGGCGGTCTTCCCTGACTACAGCGAGGCCCAGACGGGCCTCCAGCGCGTCAAGACCTCGTGATGGGGCCTTGAGATACCTCCTCCTGCACACGCCCGCCTGGGATCCGGGGAGCGTCCGGCCCGCCCTCGAGGGCGCGCAGATCGAGATGCGCGAGACGCGGCTGCCGCGCGACCTCGCGGTCGACGAACGGCCGACGGTGTTCGTGCTCGACTCCGAGAGCCGCTCGGTGTTCCCACTCGACGTGCTGCGCGCCTTCGTGGACGCGGGGGGCGGGATCGTGGCCCTGGGGCGCAACGGCGAGGCGGACGTGCCGCCGGAGATTCCCGCCGAGCTCCTCTCCGGCTTCGTGCGCCAGCCGGCGGGCCAGCGGCAGCTGCTCGTCGCCGTGCGCGCGGGTTACCGCGAGGCGTCGGCGCGCATGGAGACGGCGCGCGCCCGCTCCGAAGCCGCGAGCCGCAGCCGCGAGATCGGCGAGCTCACGCGCATCGGCGTCGCCCTCGGCACCGAGCGCGACGTCAAAACCCTGCTCGACCTGATCCTCACCCAGGCCCGCCGCATCACGTCGTCCGACGCGGGGAGCCTGTACCTGGTCGAGCTGAGTGAGCAGGGACAGCGGCGCCTGCGCTTCCGCCTCGCCCAGACGTACTCCAAGCCCGAAGCGCCGTTCGTCGAGTTCACGATGCCGGTGGACCGCGCCAGCCTGGCAGGCTACGCCGCCGTCACGGGCGAGCCGCTGGTGATCGACGACGCGTACTTCCTCCCGCCCGACGTGGAGTACAGCATCAACCGGTCGTTCGACGAGCGGTACGGCTATCGCACCAAGTCGATGCTCGTGATCCCGATGAAGGACCACCGGGACGAGGTCATCGGCGTGCTGCAGCTCATCAACCGCAAGCGCAACTTCGAGATGGTGCTCG
>QHTX01000123.1:1705-2403 GCA_003220975.1 Gemmatimonadota bacterium
AACAGTCAGCTGTACGAGCGCATCGAACAGATGTTCGAGGGGTTCGTGAAGGCGGCGGTGCACGCGATCGAGCAGCGCGACCCGACGACGTTCGGACACTCGGGCCGCGTCGCGAACATGACGATCGGCCTCGCCGAGGTCGTGGACCGGGCGGGGGACGGCGACTACCGCGTCGTGAAGTTCAGCCGCGAGCAGCTCCGGGAGATCCGCTATGCCGGACTGCTGCACGACTTCGGCAAGGTGGGCGTCCGGGAGCAGGTGCTGGTGAAGGCCAAGAAACTCTACCCGCTGCAGCTCGACCTCATCCAGCAGCGGCACGACTTCGTGCGGCGCACCACGGAGCGCGAGTTCTGGCGCAAGCGGGCCGAGTTCCTCGAGACGCACGGTCGCACCGGGTACGAGAAGTTCCTCCGGACGCTGGAAGAGGAGCACGGCCGGGAGCTCGAGGCACTCGACCGCCTCCTCGACGCCGTGCTCCACGCCAACGAGCCGACGGTGCTGCCGGCGCGGCGCTTCGAGGAGTTATCGGCGCTCGCGCGGCGCACCTACGAAGACACGGCGGGGAAGGCGCGCCCGTATCTCACCGACGAGGAGATGCGCTACCTGACCATCCCGAAGGGGAGCCTCGACGAGACCGAGCGGCTCGAGATCGAGAGCCACGTGACGCATACCTATCGGTTCCTGCAGCAGATCCCCTG
>QHTX01000123.1:2453-2912 GCA_003220975.1 Gemmatimonadota bacterium
GATCCCGATCCAAACCCGGATGATGACGATCAGCGACATCTACGACGCGCTCACCGCCGCCGACCGCCCGTACAAGCCCGCCGTCGCGCCGGCGCGGGCGCTCGACATCATGGCGGATGAAGTGAAGGCCGGCCAACTCGACCGCGAGCTGTACCGGCTGTTCGTCGACGGCAGGGTGTACGAAGCGAACGCCTAGCTGAGGAGCAGCCGTCCGGCCACGAGGAGCAGAAACGCCCCGAACGCCCGCCGCAGCGCGACTTCCGACACCGGCCCCGCGAGCTTCGCGCCCACGAACGCCCCGATGAGCAACCCGGCCGCGATGATCGCGGCGTACCCGAAGTTCACCTGCCCGCGCCGGTTGTACTCGAGCACGCCCAGGATCCCCACCGGCAGGAGGAGCGCCGCGAGCGACGTCCCGTTCGCCGTGTGCTGCGGCAGGTTGGCGAGTAGCACCAACCC
>QHTX01000123.1:3111-11930 GCA_003220975.1 Gemmatimonadota bacterium
GCCGTTCAAGACCGTGCGTCCCGGCGCGCCCGAGCCTCCGCCGGCGGCGCCGCCCGGCGCGTGGCGCCGCCGCTCCGCGAGGACGCTCAGTTCCATCGGCGCCAACGCCTCGAACTCGCGGACCACGCCGTCCCCGCCCGCCCGCCGCCCCACACCGCCGCTGCCCCGTCGCAAGCCGTAAGACTTCAGCCGCAAGGGATACTCCATCTCCAGCACCTCGATCGGTGTGTTCCGCGTGTTCGACATTCCGACGTGCACGCCGGAAGGGCCGTTCGCTTCCTGGCTCGCGCCCTGCCCCCCACCGATGGTCTCGTAGTACGTCCACCCACTCTTCCCTCTTCCCGCCTCCCCCATCCCTCCAAACGTCACATTGTTCATGGTGCCCTGTCCCTGCGCCGGCACCGGGATCCCTCCGCCCGCCAGCGCGAGGAACACCGCGTCCGCGATGCGCTGCGACGTCTCGACGTTCCCCGCCGCCACGGCGCTGGGGGAGCGTGCGTTCACGAGGCATCCCGCCGGCGCGGTGACGCGCACGGCGCGCGACACGCCGCCGTTGGTCGGGATGTCCTCCGGCAAGAGCGTCCGCACCACGAACAGCACCGCCGAGCGCGCCACGGCGAGCGGGCAGTTCACGTTGCCCCGCGCAGCGGCTGCCGTGCCGGTAAAATCGGCGTGGAACACGCCGTCGCGCACGTCCACTCGCACCACGATCGGCAGGTCGACGTCGTCCACGCCGTCGCCCTCGAGCCAGTCCGTGGCCACCAGGCCCGCGGCCTCCCGGGGACGCAACGCCGCCCGCGTGCGACGCTCGGCGTAGGCCATGAGGTCCTGGGCGGCGGCGCGCGTTTCGGCCCAGCCGTAGCGCGCCGCGAGGGCGCGCAGGCCCTCCGCACCGCGCTCCACGGCGGCCCGCTGAGCCGCGAGGTCGGCCGCCCGCGCCGCCGGCGTACGCACGTTCGCCAGCACTAAGCGCTCGACCTCCGTCGTGAGCCGAACCGCCGGCACGATCACGCCCTCGGCGAAGATCTCCCGGGCTCCGGCCGGCATGCTCCCGGCCTGCACGCCGCCCACGTCCGAATGGTGCGCCCGCACCACGCTAAAGCCCGCCAACCCCTCTCCCCCGTCTCCGGCGATCGCACCGATGACCGTGAGGTCCGGCAGGTGCGAGCCGCCGGTGTAGGGATCGTTGAGGAGGAAGAGCTCTCCCCCCTGCGGCGGTGGGTCGAGCGCCCGGACGGCCGCGACCGACTCCGCCATCGCGCCGAGGTGCACGGGAATGTGCGCGGCCTGCGCGATCATCTCCCCGTCGGCGTCGAACAGCGCCGCGGAGCAATCGCGCCGCTCGCGGATGTTAGGCGACACGGCGGAGTGGATCAGCACCAAGCCCATCTCCTCCGCGATCGACGCGAAGGCGTGCCCCATCACCTCGAGGCCGACGGCGTCGAGACTCACCGGCGCTCCGCCACCACGGCGCCCGAGGGATGCACCGTGCCCCGCCATCCCGGCTCGAGCAGCGCAGTGGCGTCCCGTCCCGCGAGGATCGCGGGGCCGTCGATCGTCACCCCCGCCGCGAGCTCGTCGAGCGCCCACACCGATGCGGCGACCCCGTCGCCTCCCGCGCCCCCGAGGGTGATCGAGCGCTGCGCGCCGCAGGCGGCGCCGTTCGCGCCGTGGAAGCCGGGGACCGCCCCCTCGCGCAGCGCCACCACGCGCAGGTTGACGACCTCGACCGGTTGCCCAACCCCTGAGTGCCCGTAGCGGTCGCGATGCGCCGCCACGAAGGCCGCTTTGATCGTCTGTGGCTCGTCGGCCGTGACGGGCACCGTCACCTCGTATCCCTGACCCGCGAAGCGACAATCGGCGTAGCGCCACAGCGCCCCGCCCGGCACCTGCCTCGCCCCCTCGGTCAGGAGGGGGCTGAACGCGCGCCCGATCTCCGTCGCCTGGAGGTCATCGAGGGGACGGTGCAGCGACGCCAGCAGATCGACGCGCTCGGCGGCCGCCGCAAGACCGAGGGCGGAGAGCGCACCCGGGTGCGGCGGAATGACGATCGTGCGCATTCCGAGCGCGTCCGCGAGCCGGCATCCGAAGAGCGGGCCGGCGCCGCCGAACGGCAGCAGCGCCATGCGGCGCGGGTCGAGGCCCCGGGCCACGCTCACGCGCTTGAGCGCGCGCGCCATCACCGCGGCCGCGACCGCTACGATCCCCGCGGCGCCGCGCGACGGGTCGCCCCCCGCCGCGGCGCCGAGCGACCTGATAGCCCGTTCGGCGGCGCCAGGGTCGAGCCGCACCTCGTCCGCGAGCGGGCGGGCGGCGTCGAGCCAGCCGAGCACGAGGCAGGCGTCCGTTACGGTGGGGCGCTCACCGCCCCGCCCGTAGCAGGCGGGCCCCGGCACTGCGCCGGCGCTCTCGGGGCCCACCTTGAGCGCGCCGCCGGCGTCCACCCGCGCGATGCTGCCGCCGCCCGCACTCACCGTCTCGATGAGCACTGCCGGGAGCGCGAGGGGGATGCCGGCGACCCCTCCACCCGTCCCCCCATCGCTCACGGGCGCGCCCCCCGTCACGAGGCTGGCGTCGGCGCTCGTGCCTCCCATGTCGAGGGTGAGGAGCTCGCTGAGCCCCAGCGCCGCGCCGACGAGGCGCGCCCCCACGACGCCGCCCGCCGGACCGGAGAGCGCGAGCGACGCGGCGCGCGCGGCGGCGGCGGCGGGCGGCAGCGTGCCGCCGCTCGACGCCATGACGCGCAGCGTCGCGATGCCGCGCCCACGGACGTCGCGCTCGAGCCGCCCCAGATAGGTGGCGACCTTGGGGCGGAGATACGCCTCGAGGGTCGTGGTGCTCGTCCGCTCGAACTCGCGGAACGCCGGGAGCACTTCATGGCTCGCGGCGACGGGCACCGCCGGAAGCGCGTCTCTCAGCGCGGCGGCGATGGTCCGCTCGTGCTCGGCGTGGCGGAAGGCGAAGAGTAACGAGACCGCGACCGCCTCGGGCGCGAGGCCGCGCACCGCCGCGACGATGCGGCGCACTTCGTCCTCGCGGAGCGGCTCCAGCACCCCTCCCGGTCCCATTCGCTCGGCGACGGGCACCACGTCGCCACGGGCCACGAGCGGCGGCGGGTGGTCGCGCGCGAGATCGTACAGCGCGGCGCGGTCCTGACGCCGCAGCCACAGCAGGTCCTCGAAGCCGCGGGTCGTCACGAGCACGACGCGGGCGCCGGTGCGCTCAAGCAGGGCGTTGGTCGCGATCGTGGTGCCGTGAATGAGCACGGCGATGGGGCGGGGATCTGCATCCAGGGCGCGGAACATCGCGACCGCGGGATCATCCGGCGTCGTCACCACCTTCCGCACCGAAATCGTGCCGTCCTCGCCGAGCGCGACGAGGTCGGTGAAGGTGCCGCCCACGTCCACCCCCACCCGCATCACCACCCCCCCAACGCGGAACGCGGAAGTCGAAACGCGGAACAGCAATGGGAGTTCGCTCGGCGTGCGACGCTCCTCCTTCTGTTCCGCGTTCCGCGTTCCGCGTTCCGCATTCTCAGCCGCGTCGCTTCCATGCCTGCGCCGCCAGCAGGCCGGCGAACCCGATGGTCGCCAGCACCACCAGCAGCCCCACCCAATCCCCGAGGCGCACGTACAGCGGGATCACGTCGCTTGTGCGCAGCCGATCGGCCACGCTCGCTTCGGTTTCGAGCCGGGTCGCGGCGTACGTTCGGCCCAAGGGATCGATGAACTCCGAGATGCCGTCGTTCGCCGCGCGGGCGATGCCCATTCGGGACTCGATCGCCCGCAACACGAGGTGGCTCGCGTGCTGGTAGGGGCCCGCCGTGCGGCCGTACCAGGCGTCGTTCGTGATGTTGACCAGAAAGTCGGCGCCGCGCCGCCGGTAGCTCCGCGCCAGGTCCTCGAAGATCGACTCGTAGCAGATGAGCACCCCAAATTTCCCGATCGCGGCCGGGTACAGCGGCAACCCGCGTCCCTTCCCGAACCCGCCGAACCACCGCAGATGAAACCATCGCGGCGGGACGAACGGCACCCGCTCGACGATGGGCACCAAGTAACGCTTGTGATAGACCGGGTAAAGGCCGCGGCTTCCCGTGGAATCGTAGAAAAACGCCGCATTGTAGTAGTCGTAGCTTTCCCGGGTACGGAACTCGACGTCGAGGCCGCCGGTCAGCAGGGGCGTGCGCGTTTCCCGCACGCGCTGCGCGATCGCGGAGTCCCAGTCGGGCCGATTGACGAAGTAATCGGGTATCGCCGCCTCGGGCCAGAGCAGCAGGTCGAGGTGGGTGCTGTCCTCGAGTCGCCGCGAGAACGCGAACAGCTTTCCCATCACGCTGTCCTGACGCGCCCTGTCCCATTTCTCGCGGAAGCCCTCGTTCGGCTGGATCAGCCCGACCGTCCCCGCTTCGCGGATCGGCAGCGTTCGCATGCGCCACGCCCCATAGCCCCACGCGAGAATCACCGTCGCGAGCACCGCGGCCAGCGGCCGCCACCTCATCGACCGGCTCCCTGCTCCCTGCTCCCTGCTCCCAACCATCGACTCCACCAGCATCACGTTGCACCACGCGAGCCACAGCGTCACGCCGCGGGCCCCGGCGAGGTCGGCCCACTGCACCAGCTCGGGTGCATCCGCGAGCGACGTGCCCAGCCCGAGCCAGGGAAAGCGGATGTCTCCCTGATGGGAGACGACCCATTCGACCGCGGTCCAGGCGACGGGGAACACGACCCACAGTGGAATCAGCGGCAGGCGCCCCCGCACGCGGACGATGAACCAGAACATCAGGGCGTACCACAAGCCGTAGATCGCGATGGTGGCGAGGTAGCCGAGCCCCGAGAGCGGAGTGAAGTGCCACAGCGCCACCACGAGCCAGTAGAGCACCGCCCCCTGCGTGACGAACCCGTACCAGAAGCCCCGGCGCAGCGCGGCCCTCGCGTCCGGCTCGCGTTCGAGCTGCCGCAGCAGCACGACCGCGGGGGCGAGCGCGACGAAGCTGACGATGGGGAGGTGAAACGGAGGATAGCTGGCGACGAGCAGGATGGCGCCCGCCGCGATGAGGACGGCGGCCCGGGTCATCACAGCAGTACGTCGCGTCCTTCGTCCGCCGAGCGGTACACGGCCTCCAGCGCGCGGTGCAGCGCCAGCTGGTCGCGCGGCGGCGGCGCGTTCACGTCCCCCCGCATCACCGCGAGAAAGTAGGTCCATTCGGCGCGGTAGGATTGGGCGAACGGCGTCTCGCGCCCGCTCGCGCCGGTGGGCGTGACGTCCGTGACGGTGCCGTGCGCTTCCTTGAAGACGCGCAACGGCTGCACGCTGGCCGAGCCCTTGGTCCCCACGAGGTCGAACCAGAAGCGCTCCGCCTCACCCATGTGGCGCCAGCTCACGTCGAGCGTGAGGGACACGCCGTTCTCGCACACGACCAGCGCCGTGGCCATATCTTCCACCGCGTCCTTGGTCTGCCCAATCGCGTGAGCGGAGACGCGCTTCGGCGCGGGCCAGCCCGCGAGCCACAGCCCCAGGTCGAGCAGCTGCAGCCCGAGATCGAGGAACGCCCCGCCGCCCGCCTCCTGGCGCCGCAGCCGCCAGCCCACCATGTGGCGGCTGGGCTGAAACGTGTGCCAGCCGCCGCGAATCGCCTGCAACCCGCCCAGGTCGCCGCCCGCGAGAAACCCCCGTACCGCCTGCACGTCTGAGCGGAACCGGTGGTTCATCCCGACCATCACGCGTCGGCCGTACCGCTCGCTCGCCTGGAGCACGCGCTCCACGCCCGCGAGCGTGAGCGCCAGCGGCCGCTCGCACAGGACGTGGGCGCCCGCCGCGAGGGCCGACACCACGTGGATCTCGTGCAGGTGATTCGGCGTGCAGATCGCGACGACGTCGGGGTGCGCGTACTTCAAGACCTCTTCGATGTCGTCGAACGTCTGCTGCACCTCGAACCGCCCGGCGAGCGCCCGCGCCTTGCCGAGATCGTTGTCGCAGATCGCCGCCACTTCCGTCCCGGGCAGGCGCCGCAGCACCGGGAGGTGCGCCACCTGCGCGATCGCGCCCGCCCCGACCACCGCGACGCGGACGGGGTCGCTCACTTCCCGAAGCCCGCCCAGCGATACATGACGCCGGTTCGCAGGCTCACGGTCGAGAGCCCGCTCGACAGCACGCCCCGCGCGTCGAACGTGACGCGCCAGTGCCGGGCGCCGACCTCAGTGCCGATCGTGCCGTTCAGCCCCGCCGTGATCTCGTTCAGGGCGTCCTGGACGAACGTGCCGTTGATAGCCGGGCCGCTGCCGTGGCGGATGTGCGCGCCGATCCCGATCCCCATGTAGGCGGTCACCGCGCGCCCCTGCGGCAGCACGTACTGGAGATCGACGTCGCCGGTGACGTCGCTCCACGTGATGCGGCCGAGGTTGATCGTGTCGTCGCCCGCCGGATCGACGACCACACTCTTGAGGCGCTGCTCGAAGCGCGCCCGTGCCGTCGAGCTGAAGTCAGCCTTGAAGTAGGACACCCCCAGCAGCACGCGGATGTGGGGTGCGATGAGCCCGTAATCCATGCGCACGCCGCCGGTGAGGGCCCCCCGCACGTTGCTGCCCCCGAGCGGGCCGATGTCGAACTGGAGGGCGCTGGGTTTGAGATTCTCGTAGGAGAACTGCTGCAGGAGAGACTGGGCAGTCAGGCGGTCAGGCGGATAGGCGGAGAGCATCACCACCGCAGGCATGACCTTGCTAACCGCCCAACCGCCTAACCGGCCCGGCTGTCTAGTAAAGGCGCTCAACGTTGGCTCCCGGGAAGTAGGTCGTGGCGATCTTCCGATAGTCCTGGCCCGCGCGGGCCCGCCCCACCGCGCCCCACTGGCAGAACCCGACGCCGTGTCCCCACCCCGCGCCCGTGGCGACGACCCGGGTCACCTGGCCGCCCTCCTTCGTGACGCGCAGCTGGAACGCCGAGCTCCCCAGCAGCTGGTCGGGCTGGGGGCGGAGCACCGCGCGCACGTCCGTCCCCGGGACGCGCACGTCGCCGTGCTCGAACACGATGCGCAACTCGCCCACGCGACCGGACGCCGTCGTGCGGGTCACCTCGACGTCCGTGATGCGTTGCAGCCCGCCGCCGCCCGTGTTCATCACCGCGGGGAGCGTTCGCGACAATATAGCGCGCAGCTTGGCGGCGTCCCATTCCTCGCGCCAGCGAAACCGCGGCGACAGCTCGCTGTAGTAGTGCCCGCGCGTGGACGCGTCCGAAACCGGTCGGAGATAGGGCTGCGCCTGAGTCGTGCGGAACACCTCGTCCACGCCGGCCGTGCTGAGGCCGCACGTGGAATGGAAGTAGGCGTCGACGATCTCGCCGTGGTAGCGGAGCACCTCGCCCCGCGTCTGGCGCACCGCGTCCCACGCGTCGGGGGTCTCGGCGGCGACCCCGTCGTACACCTGGTCGCGAATGTCCGTCCAGGCGTCGAACCCTTGGGCCTCCCAGCGACCGCGGTTCTTCAAGGCGAAGCTGCGCGACACCACCGCCTGCGCCAGCAGCGCCTGCCGCTCGTCGGGGCGCCGCGGGCCCAGCTCCGGGCCGACCACGCCGGCCAGATAGCTCTCGACGGGGACGCGGTTCATGAGCGTGAGTCCCGACGCGTCGCGCACCACGTTCACGCGGCCGCGGTAGCGGCGCCCGTTGGCCACGGCGAAGCGGTTCTCCGTCACGTTGACCGCGGAGACGCCGAAGTGGCGCTCGCTGCGGGTGCCGTCGGGCTTCACCAGCCGCAACCCCACGGTGTCCGCCACGACGGTCCAACTCGATCCGGCAGGGATCGACCCGAGCGGGTCGCCGCTGCCGTCGTCGGTGACGAACAGCTCGCCGTCGCCGCCCAGCGTCACGCTCGGCGCGCCGACCGCAAGCCCCACCCGCAGCTCGGGCTCAGTGCCGGGCGTGATGAGAGGAGACGGCTGCGGCCGGGCGCACCCGGCCGCGAGGGCGAGGAGGCTAGCGAGCCCGGGCTTCGCCCAGCGCCGCGTCGAGTTGTGCGAGCGTGAAATCGATGTCACCATCGGTGTGCGCGCTCGAGACGAAGCCCGCCTCGAACGCCGAGGGGGCGAGGAAGACGCCGCGCGCGAGCGCGGCCCGGTGCCAGCGCGCGAACAGCGCGGTGTCCGAGGCCTTCGCCTGGGAGAAATTCCGCACGGGACCGGGCGCGAAGTACAGCCCCCACATCGAGCCCGCATGTCCCGTGGTGACGGGGACCCCGTGCCGCCGCGCGGCGTCCACTATACCCGCCACCAGCCGGCCGGTTCGCCGCTCGAGTGTCTCGTAGAAACCGGGGCGCTCGGTCTCCCGCAGCGTGGCGAGCCCCGCCGCCATGGCCACCGGATTCCCGGACAGCGTCCCGGCCTGGTAGACCGGGCCCTCGGGCGCCACGAGGCGCATCAACTCGGCCCGCCCACCGTACGCCCCCACCGGCAGCCCCCCGCCGATGATCTTGCCGAGCGTGGTGAGATCGGCGCGGACGCCGAGCTGCGCCTGCGCTCCGCCGGCCGCGACGCGGAACCCCGTCATCACCTCGTCGAAGATCAGCAACGCGCCGTGCTGATCGCACAGCGCGCGGAGCGCGGCGAGGAAGCCAGGCTCCGGAGGAATGAACCCCGCGTTGCCGACGTACGGCTCGACGATCACCGCGGCGATCTCGTCGCCCCGCCGGCGGAACACGCCCGCCGCCGCCTCCGCGTCGTTGAACGGCACCGTGAGGGTCAGCTGCGCGAGCGCGGCCGGGACGCCGGGACTGTCGGGCAGCCCCAGGGTCGCCACCCCGCTCCCGGCCTTGACGAGGAAGCTGTCGCCGT
>QHTX01000123.1:11949-12446 GCA_003220975.1 Gemmatimonadota bacterium
CCGTCGCGCCGGGTGGCCGCGCGGGCGAGCCGGGCCGCCGCCATGGTCGCTTCGGTGCCCGAGTTCACGAACCGCACCATCTCAACCGACGGCATCCGCCGTCGCACCAGCTCGGCGAGCTCCACCTCGGGCTCGCATGGCGCGCCGTAGCTCCAGCCCCGCTCCGCCGCTTCTCGGATCGCGGCGAGCACGGCCGGATGCGCGTGGCCGAGGATGAGCGGGCCCCACGAGCACACGTAGTCCACATAGCTCTGGCCGTCCACGTCAATGAGCCTCGCTCCCTTGGCGCGCGCGACGAAAAAGGGCGTCCCGCCCACTGCTCGGAACGCCCGTACCGGCGAATTGACCCCTCCGGGGAGCACGGCCCGCGCCCGGTCGAACAGGTCCGCCGACCGGCTCACGTCAGCGCCACGGCCCTGAAGTCGTAATCCTCGCTCGCCGCGATCCGCGCCCGCAGGAAGCCGCCGGGCGCCGCCCAGCCACCCCGCTCGACGTAG
>QHTX01000124.1:0-7080 GCA_003220975.1 Gemmatimonadota bacterium
GGCGACGAGCTTCACGAGCCCCGCCCCGGCGGCCAGCGCGGCGCGCGCGGCATGCAGCGCCGCCCCCGTCATTCCGTTCGAGCCGCCCACGACGGTCACGCGGCCGCGGTCGCCCTTGTGCATCGTGGGCGCGAGCTTCGGGAGCCGCGCGCCGGCCCATGCATCGGTGACGAGCACCGGCCAGCCGGGATCGGGCGGCGGGAACCCGATGTCCACGACGACCACCTTGCCGCACCAGTCACGCGCGAGCAGGTGCCCCCGGGGCGGCCCCCCGAAAGTGACCGACACGTCGGCGCGCAGCGGGCCATGCGCCTCGCCGGTCGACAGGTCGAGCCCGGTGGGTCCGTCGATGGCGACGATGGGCGCCCCGTACGTGACGAGCCGCTGCGCCAGCGCGAGCACGTCGCCGCGGGCCGGGCCGGAGACCATGGCCGCCGCGCGCGCCAGCCTTCCGGACGTGCGCACGGTCGAGTGCGGCCTCGGCCCCGATGTCACCGCGCCGGCCGCCGAGGCGCTCGAGTGGGCCGACGCGCTCGTCGTCGGGCCCGGGCTGGGCCGCGAGCCGCCGCGCGCCGAGTTCCTCCAGGGCGTGCTCGCCCGGCGCGCGATCCCCACCGTGATCGATGCCGACGCGCTGACGCTGTTCCAGGGTCCCATCGAGCGCCCCGTCGTCCTCACCCCCCACCTGGGCGAGTTCCGTGCCCAATTCGGCGACCAGCTCGCCGACGAGGCGGCGAACGACCGCTGGGCGGCCGCCACGAAGGCCGCCCAGAAGGTGAAGGCGACGGTCCTGCTGAAAGGGGTGCCCACGGTGATCGCCGATCTGCGCGGCCCCATCCACGTAGTGGCGAGCGGTAATCCGGGACTCGCCACCGGTGGGAGCGGCGACCTGCTGGCCGGCTTCATCGGCGCGTTCCTCGCGCGCGGCAGCCCGGGCCCCGAGGCCGCGGCCCTGGGCGCCCACGCGCTGGGGCGCGCCGCGGAGCAGGGCGCGCGCCAGTGGACCGCGCGCAGCCTCCGACCCGCCGATGTCCTCGCCGCCCTCCCCGACACCTGGCGCGCCTGGGCGAACAGCCGGCCGGCGGGGCCGCCGGTGATCACGGTGCTTGAGCCGCCGGAAACCGAATGAAGGCGGATAGGCGGATAGGCGGTTGGGCGGTTAGCGCAGCAGGGCTGGCAGTGGTTTCACTAACCGCCTATCCGCCTATCCGGCTATCCGCCCAGTCTCGCTTCTGGCGCCCCGAAGACCGCGCCCTCATCTCCGATTTCTCATACGTCACCGCCGTCGCCGCGTCGCCGTTCACGGTGTTCGGGGCCACGACCCACGGGCTCGTCGTGTACGACCGCCAAGCGCGGACGTGGCGCCTGCCGGTGACGACGCTCGACGGGTATCCCGCTTCCCGCGTGCGCGCGGCGCTCGCCGATGCGACGGGCAACGCCGTGTGGCTCGGCACCACCAGCGGGTGGGCTCGCTACGACGCCGACGCGCAGCGCTGGGATTCGGGGTTCGTCGCCGGTGGCGTCAGTAACCTCGTACTCGACGCGCGCGACGCGGCGAGCGGCGTGTACGTGCAGGGTGCGTTCGGATGGAGCTTCTTGCCCCGGGGCGCGATCGTGCCCGTGGCGGACCGGCCGCTGCCGCCGCCGGGGCAGCGCATCCAGCCGCTCGACGCCGGGACGGCGCTGAACCTCGCCCCGGCGGCGCAGGCGCTGCGCGCGCTCATCCTCACGGACCCGCGGCTCCGCGCCCATCGCTTCCTCTCGGCCGCGCGTTCCCCGGATCGGAGCGACCTGTTCTTCGGCACCGACGGCATGGGACTCGTGCGCGTGGACGCCGCGACCGCGGAGTGGGAAAACCTCTCCTACGGCTTGCTCAGCGCGCGCGCCGGCGCCGTCGCACTCGCCCCCGGCGGCGTATGGGTGGCTTCGGCGGGGCGCGTGGCGGAGCGCCACGGGCTCGTGTGGGTGGCGGCCGACCTCTCGGCTGACACGACGCTCGCAGGCTCGGGGGACGGCCCCCTCGGCTTCGGTTGCGTTGCGGGACGGCGGCTGGTGGCGACGGGCCGCTGGCTGTGGCTCGCCTGCGAGCGCGGCGTGGTTCGGATCGCGACCGGCAGCTACACCAGCCGCCGCTTCGACGCCGCGCAGGGGCTGCCGGCGGACGACGCGCTCAGCCTCGCCCCCGCGCCCGACGGCTGCTGGGTGGGGACGATGCGCGGGCTCGCGGTCGTCACCAACGGGGACAAGGTGATCCCCGTCGGCAACGTGAGCCAGCCGGTGCTCAGCCTCGTGGCCGTGCGCGAGAGCCTGTGGGTCGGAACCGCGGGCGGGCTCCGGCTGCTGGCCCCCGGCTCGAGCGACGTCGCCGTGACTCCCGACGTGGCCGGTCAGCCCGCGCTGCGCGCGCCGATTCTCGCCCTCACCCTCACGGGGGACACCCTGGTCGCCGTCACGCCGGACCAGTTCGCGTGGCGCGATCCCGCGACCCGCGCGTGGACCCTGGTGCACGCGCGCGCCGAGCTGGGTCAGGTGACGGCGCTCGCACCGGATGAAGGAGGCGTGTGGGTGGGCGGGGCGAACGGGCTCGCATTCTGGGATCTGGCCCGCGCGAGCTTCCGGGTGCTCCACGTGCCCGATGACCTGCCCGCGGCCGTGCGCGACGTCGCGGTGGAGCGACGCTGGCTGTGGGTCGCGACCGACAGCGGGCTGGTGCGCTTCGCGCGTGCGGAGGCGCGGGGACAATGAGGAGGGGGCCGCTGGCCCTCGGCCCGGGCGGGGAATTCGACCGACTGCGGGCCATCTTCGCGCGACTCGGCGCTGCGGCGCGCGACCTGGGCGACGACGCGGCGCTCGTCCGGCTGGGCGGAACGACCCTCGCCGTTTCGATCGATCTCTCTCTCGAGGGCGTGCACTTCCGCACCGCCTGGCTGTCGTTCGAGGACATCGGATGGCGCGCGACCGCGGCGGCGCTGTCCGACCTCGCCGCGGAGGGTGCCCGGCCCATCGGTGTGCTCGTCTCTCTCGGAATTCCGTCGGATGACGGAAGACGACGGAAGGATGACGCCGTCGACATCATGGCCGGCGTCGGTGCCGCGGCGCGGAGCGCAGGTACGCGCGTGCTGGGCGGCGACCTCGTGCGCTCGCCGCGCTATCTCGTCGACGTATGCGTGTTCGGGCTCGCGGCGCGGCCGGTGCGCCGCAGCGGCGCGCGGCCGGGGGACGGGTTGTGGGTGACCGGCCGGCTCGGCGGCGCCGGGCTGGCGCTCGCCGCCCTGCAGCGTGGGGGCGGCCCCCGGCTGCCGCGCCCGCTGTTCCGGCGCTTCGCGCGCCCCGCACCCCGCATCGCCGCCGGGCGCTGGCTGGCGCGCCGCGGTGCACGCGCCCTGATCGACATCTCGGACGGGCTTGCCGGCGACGCGGGACAGCTCGCTGCGGCCTCGGGCGTACGGGCGGAGATCGCGCTCGAGTGGCTGCCCTGCTGGCCCGGCGTCACGCCGCGGGCGGCCGCCCTGAGCGGAGAAGAGTACGAGCTGCTCGCGGCCCTCCCGCCGCGCTTCGCGGAGCGCGACGCGCGCGCCTTCCGTCGCGCGACCGGGCTGACCCTCACGCGAATCGGGCGTTGCGCCGCTGGCCGGGGGGTCCGGTTGACTGACGAAGGACGACTGATACCGCCGCTCCGCGGCTTCGATCACTTTCCCCCGCGATGATCCGCACCGTCTGGTTCTATCTGATGCTGGTCGTGTCGAGCTTCGTCCACGCCGCGACGGTCATCGTGGCGGCGCTGGTCGGCGTGAAGCGCCGTCCGGGAGGGCGCGGCATTTACGACTGGGGCACGACCGACTGGGCGCGCGACCTGCTCGATGCGGCGGGCACGCCGGTGCGGGTGGAGGGACTCGAGCGCATCCCCCGGGACGGGCCGGTCGTCTACGCCTCGAATCATTCCTCGATGTTCGACATCTGGGCGCTCGCCGCGACGCTCCCCGGCTCGGTGCGGTTCGTGGGGAAGCAGGAGCTCGTGAAGATCCCGCTCCTCGGGCGCGCGATGGTGACTGCGGGCCACGTCGTGATCGACCGGCCGCACCCGCGGCGCGCCGTCGAGGCGTACGCGCGCGCGGGAGCGGTCATCAAAGGCGGCGTGTCGGCCGTGGTGTTCCCCGAGGGGACGCGCAGCCGCACAGGGGAGCTCCTCCCGTTCAAGAACGCGCCGTTCGGGCTGGCGATCGCCGCGCAGGTGCCGGTCGTCCCCGTGTACGTGCACCATACCTTTGAGATCCTGCCCAAGGGTGGGATCCGGCTGCGCCCACGACCCATCCGGATCCTGGTGGGCGATCCGATCGCGACCGAGGGCATGGGCGTCGACCAGCGGCAGGAGCTGCGCGACCGGGTGCGCCCGGCGATCCTCGCGCTCAAGGCGCGCGTTGACTCGGGGCCCGGGCGCCGCTAGGGTAGGGGCCCATGAGCACGATCATTTCGGTGCACGCGCGCGAGATCCTCGACAGCCGGGGCAACCCGACCATCGAGGCAGACGTCACGCTGGCGAGCGGCGCGGCCGGTCGGGCGGCCGTGCCGAGCGGCGCGTCCACCGGCGAGCACGAAGCCGTCGAGCTGCGCGACGGCGACCACAAGCGCTTTCTGGGTAAGGGCGTGCTCGAGGCCGTGAAGAACGTGAACGAGGTGATCGGTCCGCGGCTCGAGGGGATGTCGGCCGAGGAGCAGATCGCCGTCGACTACGCGATGCTCGACCTCGACGGGACGCCCAACAAGAGCCACCTCGGCGCCAATGCGATCCTGTCGGTGTCGATGGCCGCGGCGCGGGCTGCGGCGCAGGACGCGGGGCTCCCGCTGTACCGCTACCTCGGTGGCCCCGTCGCGAACGTGCTCCCCGTGCCCATGATGAACATCCTGAACGGCGGCGCCCACGCCGCCAACAACGTGGACTTCCAGGAGTTCATGGTGGTGCCGATCGGCGCGGAGAGCTTCCCTGAGGGCCTGCGCGTCGGGGTCGAGGTGTTCCACGCCTTGAAGAAGGTGCTCGCCAAGCGCAACCTCTCGACCGCCGTGGGCGACGAGGGCGGGTTCGCGCCGAACCTGCCGAGCGACGAGGCGGCGCTCGAGGCCGTGATGGCGGCCATCGAAGCCGCGGGCCTGGAGCCCGGAAAGGACGTGGCCATCGCGCTCGACCCGGCGGCATCCGAGTTCTATCAGGATGGCAAGTACGTCTTCAAGAAGAGCGGGGCGGGGACCAAGACGCCCGAGGAAATGGTGGCCCTCTACAAGAGCTGGATCGACCGCTACCCCATCGTGTCGATCGAGGACGGGCTCGCGGAAGATGACTGGTCCGGGTGGGCGAAGCTCACCGAAGCGCTCTCCACGCGGGTGCAGCTGGTGGGGGACGACCTCTTCTGCACCAACATCGAGCGCCTGGAGCGCGGCATCGAGGAAGGCGTGGCCAACGCGATCCTGATCAAGCTGAACCAGATCGGCACCCTCACCGAGACGCTGCAATGCATCGAGCAGGCGCGCTCCAACGGCTACGGCGCGGTCATCTCGCACCGCTCGGGGGAGACCGAAGACACCTTCATCGCCGACCTCGCCGTCGGGACGGGCGTGGGGCAGATCAAGACCGGCAGCGCGTCCCGCACAGACCGGGTCGCCAAGTACAACCAGTTGCTGCGCATCGCCGAGGAGCTGGGCGACGTGGCCGCCTACCCGGGCCGGCACTTGTACGGGTTGTGACGCGCGCGCAGCTCGCCGGCCTCGCTGCTGCCCTGGTACTCGCGGCGCTCGCCTTCCAGGCGGGGGAGTACAGCACGGTGGACTGGCTCACGCTGCGGCGCCAGCTCGCCGAGGAGCGCCGCACCGTGCGCGATCTCGAGGTGGAGCTCGACTCGCTCGAGCGGCTGGCGCACGCGCTCGAGACCGATCCCGCCGCGCAGGAGCGCGCGGCGCGCGAGCAGTTCGGGATGATCCGCAGGGGGGAGATCCTCTACCGCGTGGTACCACAGCTCGACAGCGGCGGCTCGGGGCCGAAGTAATGGCAGCGGGCGCCTCTCAGGACACGACTTGACCGTCCCGCTGCTCTCTCGCTAGCATTTGCCGCGTCGAGGCAGGGTAGCTCAGGTGGTTAGAGCACGGCACTCATAATGCCGGGGTCGCGGGTTCGAGTCCCGCCCCTGCTATTTGATGTCAGCCTCCGCAGGGGACGGCGTCTCAGGGCGACGCGGCCGGGAGCGGCTGGACCGACAGCACGACCGCGCGCGTCGCATGGTTACGGTGAGGGTTGATGAAGTGCGCGAGGTCATCGCCGAGGCTCGGTGAGATCGTGGTTCGGACCACGAGCGTGCGACCGAGCGTACGCTCGAGCAGGGCGGTGTCCGCCTCGAGCGAGTCGCTGTACAGCACCACGTAATTCACGGGCTGTCCAGCCAGGTGGGCAGTGGCGATGTCGGCGGCGAGCCGCCCCCGATCCTCGAAGACGAAGACGGCAGGTCTCGATCTGCCGAGATAATACCCGGGCACCGGGAACCCGTAAGTGAACTGGGCCTCGACGATCCCGGTCGCGTCGTGCCGATGCTCCAGGTACACGAGCGGCGCGACCCGATCCTTCTTTCCATAAGAGAACACGCCGACGCCGAGTAGCGCCGCGTTGACGACGGCGAAGTAGCCCCACGACCAGTTGTACGCCCGCGTCCACCCCCGTCGCGCAAACCAGTCTCGCACCGCCGGCAGTCCGATCGCACCGAGGATCAAGAGCACGGGCAGCACCGGCAGCAGGAATCGCTCCTGCTTGTTCGGGACGAGGCTCGTCCCGACGAGAAACGCGAGTGCCGGTATGCCGAGCAACGCGAACCGCTTGGCTCCACGGATCGCGGCGGCGAGGAACAGCAACGAGAACGGTGGGAGAAAGGCGGCCACGAGCGTCACGGCGTACTTCCAGAACGGCGCCGTTGGGTAGCCGCCGCCAAGCCCGGCCCGGTGACGCGCCGTCCGGAAGAGGTAGTACAGCGGGTCGCCGTTGATCACGACGTTGCTGGCCGCCTGCAACGCGAGCACCAAGAGTACTCCGAGGGCGAAGGAGAG
>QHTX01000124.1:7100-9357 GCA_003220975.1 Gemmatimonadota bacterium
AACGCAACCACATATGGGAGCGCCGGGAAGCGGATCAGCAGGCTGGTCGCGATCGCCGCTCCCGACAGGAACGACCACAGACCGGCGCCGCGTGCCGGTTCGTCGGCCTTGAGCAGCCACCAGCAGCTCGCGAGAATCGGGACCTGGCACACGGCTTCCTCGAACTGGTGCACCGACGTGGCCGGGAGCAGGTAGAACGTCGCCAGCAACAGGCCGCCCACGCGAGCGGCTTCCCGGCCCGCGACGTGCTCGAGGATCCGGTAAGCGAAGTAGACACTGAGGACGCTGAAGGCTCCGTGCACCAGCCGCACCACGGCCATCTCGACGGCGGGGGAGGCTTGTGCGACGGCCCGCACCGCGTCCATGATGAGCGCGACGGAGCCTGGGTAAAGGATCGATCGCCCGTAGTTCACCGGAAGCGGGACGCCGCGCGCCACGCGGTCCGCGGTGTCGACGAGGACGTGATGGTCATCGATGGTGAAGAAGCCGCGACTGAAAATGGCGGCGATGAGGCGGAGTGCCGCGCCCACGATCAGGATCACGACAAGCGGCCGCTCGTCGAATGCGCGGCGACTCGCAGCCGCGAGAGTGCGCATGGACATCACACAATATGCGCAGCCGTGAGCCGGCCTGCCTCCGAGACTTGCCGGCCCGTGCGCTGGCCGTAGGTTGCTCGTCGGAGAGCCGTGGCTACCGCCGGCCGCGGCGCATATATGTGGTGCCGCTGCGCGCTCGTAGGACTCGCCGCGTGCGTGCCTGTGCCGTTGTCCGCCCAGGCACCCCCCGCGACCGTGGACACGATCGTCGTCGTCAATCACAATGTGTTCGATGCGGACGGGGACGCGCCGCGATTCCTCACCCGTCTCGTGAACGCAGTGCATGTGACGACCCGACCGTGGGTGATCCGGCACGCCCTGCTCGTGAACCCGGGGGACCGGTACGACTCAGCGCGGGCTGTCGAGAGCGAGCGCGCGCTCCGGGCGTTGTATGTCTTCAGCCGGGTGCGCGTCGACACCACGCGGCTCGCCGGCCGACTCGCCGTGCGGGCCGTGACGACCGACGGGTGGAGCACGAAGCCGCAGTTCGGATTTTCCTCCGCAGCCGGGGACGTCAGCTGGATGGTCGGCATCGTCGAGGACAACTTCCTCGGCACCGCCACATCACTCACCGCGGTGCACAACCACACCCCCGACCGGAACATCTTCGATCTCCACTACCAGAGTCCCCATTTCTTCGGGCGCCGCACGCGGCTCGCGCTCGCGTACAGCAACAAGTCGGACGGCTCGTCCGGGTCGTGGGCCATCGGCGTGCCGTTCTACGAGACCGCCGCCCGCCGCGCGCTCGAGACGGGGGGGAGTGCCGGATCCGAGCGCGTGCTCATCTTCCGGGACGGGGCTCTCGACACGACCCTCGCGCATCGGACGCTGCGATTTGACGGCACGGGCGGCTACGCCCTTCACGCCACGAGCCGGGACTATGTGCGCCTCTGGGTCAGCGGGGTGTGGCGCCGGGAGGTGTACGAGCCCGTCACGACAGCCGTGTTCCCCGACTCCGTGTTCGGCACCGTGGGGACGGGGCTCGACGTCGGCCTTGTGCGCCTTCAGGTGCTCGAGCGCCTCAACTCGTTCGCCCGGCGCGAGGACGTGGACATCTCGCAGAGCGCGCACATCGGCGTGTGGGCGGCGCCGCGCGCCTGGGGCTACCCCTCCGGCCAAGCCGGGGTCGGCGTCGAAGTAAGCGGGCAGCTCGCGGCCCCGTGGCACGGCGGCTTCGCCGTGCTCAGCGGGGCAGGGGATGGCGTGTTCACGGCGGACCAGCCCGACTCAGGCCGGGTGTCTGCCGCACTGAGCGTCGTCAGCCAAAACCTGCGAGGCCAGACGTTGATCCTGCACCTCGAGGGAGCGCGGCTCCGCAAGCCCCCGCCCGGCATTCAGTTCGACCTCGCGGTGCGACAGAACGGCCCGCGCGTGTTCGGGATCCACGCGTTCACCGGCACCCGGATGGTGTGGCTGGCGCTCGAGGATCGGGTGGTCGTGGCGGACGAGATCTGGGGGCTGTTCGGCCTCGGAGTGGCGCCGTTCTTCGACTACGGCGGCGCCTGGTACGCGGACGAGCTGCCCCGTCTGGATGGCGACATCGGCGTCTCGTTGCGGATCGGCCCCACGCGGTCGGCCCGGGCTGCGGTCGGCGAGATCGCGGTCGGGTACCGGTTCGGCCAGGGACTCAGCGGACGCCGCTGGGGGGTCACGATCCGCAA
>QHTX01000124.1:9451-9984 GCA_003220975.1 Gemmatimonadota bacterium
GTGCGGCCGCGCCGGGCCCGGCTATTGCCGAAATCCGCTCCAGGTTGAATCCTGTGACAGCGGCGTGGGGCGCCCCACCACGAGTGCGGGAGGTGGGTAAATGACCACGATCCACTGCAAGTTCTGCGGCGGCGTTATCCACGCCCCGACGAACATCGAATATCGCCCCCCTCGGGCGAGTGCGCAGGTGGCGCTCACCACGCCCGAGCCCTGCACCTGCGAGCGTCCGATCGTGTACGAGCATGCCCCCGTCGAACCGCCGGAGGACGAGCCCGCAGCGGAGCACCCTAGCGCGCGAGTCCCCGCCACACGATCGGCTTGATGTCCCGCGAGCGCTGCTCGGCGAAGCGCTGCGCCGCCTTGAGGAGCGCCTCGTATTCCGGCCGCCACGCGGGCGGCATGTTGGCGCGGAAGTGCACCGCCGTCATCACCACCCCCACCCCCACCCCCGCCGGGCGGCTCGCCCCCCCGTTCCCGTATCCCACGTCCACCACGTCGCCGAGAAAGCAGGTCGAGCTGCCGGTGTCCATCGC
>QHTX01000125.1 GCA_003220975.1 Gemmatimonadota bacterium
CAAATCGGTGCAGCTCTGTTCGGCCGGCGGATGCAGCTTGGTGCGATTTCGGCGCGAGTCGTGCTGCTGCGAGGTCGCGACAACGTGGCCCGAAGTCTGCGTAGGGGTGAGTCCGACCGCTACTGGATGAGCCCGATGTCTATACCGGTGGCACAGGACAGGATCGGACGATCAGGGGAGCCGGACGAGGCGTCGAACCTTGCGGCGCTTTTGCCAATCGGCTCCGACCTCAAGGCACGCGTCCGGATATTGATCGTGGACGACGAGCACACCCTGCGCGAGAGCTGCGCCAGTGTGCTGCGGCAGGAAGGCTACGACGTAACGGTGAGCGGCCGGGGTCAGGAGGCGCTCGACCTGCTGAAGCGCCGGGCCTTCGATATCGTCCTGGCCGACCTGTATCTGCCGCAAGTCGGCGGGCTGGCCCTGCTGCGCGCGGCGCTCGCGACGAATCGCGACACCATCGTCATCGTGATGACGGGCAACCCGTCGGTCGATTCCAGCGTCGAAGCGCTGCGGCAGGGGGCCTTCGACTACCTGCCGAAGCCCTTCTCGGCCACGCACCTCCAGGTGCTGATCGGGCGCGCCGTCCACACCCTGCTCGTCGCACGCGAGACGCGCGATCAGCAGGCGGAGCTGGAGCGGCGCCACGTGCACTCCGACAAGATCACCCTGCTCGGCACGGCGCCGGCCTTTCGCCGGGCCATCGAGTTGGCCCGCAAGGTCGCGCCGACGGATGCCTCATGATCGCGCAGTTCATCCACCACCACAGCCGGCGTTCGAGCCGGCCGTTCGTGGCGATCAACTGCGCCGCGCTGCCCGAAGGCCTGCTCGAATCGGAGATGTTCGGGCACCGCAAGGGGGCGTTCACCGGGGCGGTGCGCGACAAACCCGGCCTCCTCGAAGCGGCGAACGGCGGCACGCTGTTCCTGGACGAGCTGATCGAGATGTCGAAGCCGATCCAGGCGAAGCTGCTGCGGGTGATCCAGGACGGGGTGGTACGCCGCGTGGGCAGCGAGGCGACCGACGCGGTCGTCAACGTGCGCTTCATCGCCGCGACCAACGGGGATCCCGAGGCGGCCGTGAAGGCAGGGGACATGCGGGAGGACCTCTACTACCGCCTGCGCGTCGTGCCGATCCACGTACCGCCGCTGCGGGAGCGGCCGGAGGACATTCCGCTCCTGGCCGAATACTTCCTCTCGATACTTCCTCTCGACCTACTGGGTCCGCCATCGCAGCAAGGGGGCGCCGTTCCCGAAGCTGACCGAGGCGGCGCTGCGTGCCCTGTGCGCCTACGCGTGGCGCGGCAACGTGCGCGAGCTGCAGAACGTGATCGAGCACGTGGCCGTCGTCGTGGAGCCGGGGGCGGCGATTCAGCCCGAGGACCTGCACCTCGCGGGCGACCCCGCGGCACCGGCCGGGGCGAACCCCGCGTCGCTGATCTCGACCCTGCTGGAGGAGAGCTACCATGTGGCGCGGGACCGCGTGATCGCGCAGTTCGAGCGCCAGTACCTCACATGGCTGGTGAATCGGGCAGCCGGCAATATGTCGAAGGCCGCCCGGGTGGCGGGCGTGGACCGCACCACGCTGTACCGCATGATGGAGCGCCATGGGTTGCAGCGGAGCCCCACGGCCGGCTGGGTGGTCGAGCGCGACGTCGAGACGCCGCCCGAGGCGGAAGCCGGCGAACCAGAGCCGAGCGCCTTGGCCGACGCCAAGGAGGCCTGAGATGCGCGCGACCGCGGCCCGACGCCTCGAGTGGATGGCCGTTCGGCCGACCCGGCAGCCGGAGCCGGAGCCCGACAACCTCGCCGCGTGCCTGAGCAGTCCCGGGGGCCTCGAGCTGGTGGTCGAGATGGCGCACGACCTGCGCTCCCCGCTGACGTCGATCCTGTTCCTGGCGGAGGCGCTGCAGCGCGGCCAGAGCGGCCCGGTGACTGACGCCCAGCGCCGCGCCCTGGGGCTCGTCTACAGCGCCGCGCTCTCGCTCTGCGGGGCGGCGAGCGACGTGCTCGAACTGGCGCAGGGCGGGAATCGCCTGGTGGACCGTCGGCCCGAGCCGTTCTCGGTCTCCGACGTGTTCGCGTCGGTGCGCGACATGATCCTGCCCCTCGCCGAGGAGAAACAACTCGAGGTCCGGCTGGTGCACCCGGTGCCGGAGCGCCGCATCGGACATCCCCGCGCGCTCTCCCGCGTGCTGCTCAACCTCGCCACCAACGCCGTCAAGTTCACCGACGCGGGCTCCGTCGAGATCGCGGCGCGTCCCCTCGACCGGAACCGGCTCGAGTTCTCGGTGTGCGACACGGGCAGCGGGTACGACACCAGTGCCCTCCAGACCCTGTACCAGCCGTTCCGCAAGAGCCCTACGGACCTGCGCCACCACTTCTCCAGCGCCGGCCTCGGCCTCGCGATTTGTCGCAAGCTCGTGAAGGCGATGGGCGCCGAGCTGGAGGTAGAGAGCGTCCCCGGACACGGGACGCGCTTCTTCTTCGTGTCCGCCCTCCCGTCCGCCACGTCGCGTTCCTGAGGATCGGCGCGTCGTCGCGGCCGTTCTACACGCGCCGCTGGAGCGCTATGTGGCGCCGGCACCGCAGCACCACTCCCTCACGCTAAGTGCCTGAACGATCGTTGGTTAGCGACGTGGCACCCGGTCCGTCGGCGCGCATGAGGTTTGCCATACGCCGCGGTCATGGCGATGACATTGGCGCCGCGCCTCGCGCGGCGCAGCATCACGCTCGTACATCGCGCGCCGCTCGGACCCATCGACCGCGAGCGGCGCAGCCGGCGCTGCCTCAACATCGCCGCGGCGATCGTGGGGATCGTCCTCACGCTGCCCGTGATGCTCGTCATCGCCGCGCTGATCAAGCTGACGTCGCGCGGCCCGGTGCTCTTTACCCAGGCGCGGGTCGGGCTCGACCGGCGCGGCCTGTCGCGTGCCGGCGGCAACACGCGCCGCCAGGTCGATCTCGGCGGCAAGCCGTTCACGATGTACAAGTTCCGCACGATGCGCGGGGACTCGAGCAACGGTGGCCGACAGGTGTGGGCCCAGCCTGACGACGCGCGCGTCACGCCGATCGGGCGCCTGCTGCGGAAGGTCCGCCTCGACGAGCTGCCGCAGCTGTTCAACGTGCTGCTGGGCGACATGAACGTCGTGGGACCCCGTCCCGAGCAGCCGGCGATCTTCGTGTACCTGCGGGAGCAAGTCGAGGGCTATCAACGCCGTCAGCGTGTCCGCCCCGGGATCACCGGCTGGGCGCAGATCAACCAGGCCTACGATCGCACGGTGGACGACGTCCGGCGGAAGGTGGCTTACGACCTCGAGTACATCCGCCGGCAATCCGCGCTGCAGGATTGCCAGATCATGCTGAGAACGCTGCCGGTCATGCTGGGCCGGGGCGGCTGGTAAGCGCGCCCGCTCGTACCGTCCGATACACGGCTTCGTAGCGCGCGAGCCAGCGTTCGACGTCGAATTCCCGTTCCAGCCGTACCCGCGCCGCCGACGCGCGACGCGCGGCTGCGGCCGCGTCGCAATACACCGCCCAGATCCCGGCGGCCAAGGCGCGCGGCTCGCCCGGGGCCACGAGCACCGCTTCGGTCCCTGACACCACGTCCGGCACCCCACCGACGCTCGTCGCCACGATGGGCACATCGGCCGCCATCGCCTCGAACAGCACCACGGGCGTTCCCTCCGTGCGCGAGCTGAGCACGAAGACGTCGAACGCCGGGTAGAGGCGCCGCGCGCCGGCCACGCCGCCGTACCAGCGCACGCGCTCCCCCAGCCCCAAGCGAGCCGCGCGCGCTTCGAGCGCCCGCCGCGCCGGGCCCTCGCCGACCACACAAGCCGTCCACGGAAAGACGGGTAGCCGTACCAGCGCGTCCAGCAGCAGCGCCGGTCCCTTTTCGTCGCTCAGGCGGCCAACCCATCCAATGCAAAAGTGGTCTCTGAGGGAGGGCACGCCGAGGACCTGGCGCGCCGCGGCGCGATCGAGCGGCGGGGCGGCGGCCCGCCAGGCGTTGGGGATCACGTGGACGCGCTCCGCCGGGACGCCGCTTCGGGACAGCCGCTGTGCCAGGGGTCGGGAAACCGCGACGACGGCGTCGCAGCGGTGGAACGCGCGGAGCTGCAGCCACTCGTAGCAGCGGTTCCTCCATCCGCCGCCCGTGAACCCGTGCACGGTCGTCACGACCGGAATCCCAAGCCGCCGCGCCACGCCCGCGTCCACCACGTCCGCCCGGTAGCCGTGAGTATGGACGACGTCCGGGCGCAGTCGCTCGCACAACTCGGCGAGGGCGGCGCGCTCCTGTAGATAGGCACGCGGCGCGACGACGATGGGGAACGCCGGGACGGCCGCAGCTCGGAGCCCCGCCAGGAACGGGTGGCCTGCGGTCCCCGGGATGATCGCCGCCACGCTCGCCACGACCCGCGAGCCCGCCGACTCCATGGCGAGGGCCTGCACCACGGCCTCCAGCCCGCCATACGCCGCCGGCGCCAAGACATGCAGCACCGAGAGCCGGGCTGCGGGGCCGCGGCTCAACGACACGGCCTCCCGCCGGTCTCGCACTAGCACAGCAGCTTTCCCGTCGTGAGCTCCCGCATTCCCATGAACAGCTCACGGGCGAGCTTGTCTCGGTTCCAGATCGCCCGCAGCGCCAGGAAACGGGCGGCGCGCAGCTTCTCCGCGGCGTTGAGCGGCGCCCGGACAACCGCGCGCGCCAGCTCCACCAGGTGCCGCCACTCCCGCAGATCGAAGCGACGTCGCCGGTCGGGATGCCAATAAGCACGGAACTGGAGGCGATCCATGCCGCCCGTGCCGCCGGGATGGAGCCTACGGAAAAACAGGGCCCCGGGGACTTCCCAGAACGTGCCGTACAGACTGAGCTCGGCCAGGAAGACGATGTCAGCCGCCAAGAAATCGCCGAACAACCCGGTGTGCTTCAGCACCTCCGCGCGCATCAGACCGTACACTGCGTTGCAAAGTCCCAGGCGCTCCAGAACCTGCCGGAAGCGCTCGCTCGCCCGGGGCGCCTGGAGGTGCAGACGGTCGTCGTAGCACTCTCCTGTGACCCGGCCGTGCTCATCGATGAATCTGGCGCTGGGATAGGCGAGGACCGCGGCCGGTTCCTGATCCAACACCTCCACGCAGCGCGCCAGGGACTGCGGCGCGCAGACGTCGTCGGAGGCGGCCCAGCGAAAGTACTCACCCGAGGCGAGTGCAAAGCCGCGTCGGAAGTTCCCGCCAGCCCCGAGGTTCTTCTCGTTCCGAGCGTAGCGGACCCGGGTATCCCGGGCGGCGTAGGACCGCGCGATCTCGCCCGTGCGATCCGTCGACGCATTGTCGCAGATGATCAGCTCGAAGTCCTCGTAGGTCTGCGCCAGCAGCGAATCCACCGCTTCGGCGAGATAGCGCTCGCCGTTGTACACTGGCATCCCGACGCTCACCCGGGGCCTACGGCTCGAGCGCCAGCTTGTGCGCATAGAAGGCCTCGGCGTAGCCGCACGGCGCCGCCGCCTCAATCCCGCGGATCCGCATCAGCCCGCGAAACGTGTCGGCCGTGAACCACCGCTTCCCCACCTGCGATTTGAAGGCCGCGAACAGGTATTCCGTTTTTCGTCGGCACAGGGCTTCGTCGAGCGGCACGTAGCAGTTCGGCGACCCCAGGTCGCCGTCGTATTTCGGCACTTCGTACTCGAGAATGAGATGGTCCCGGAACGTGTTCCAGGTGAGCTCCGAGATGAGGCGATGATCCTGATGGCGGTCCCCTCTATAGTGGGTGAAGATGACATCGGGCGAGGCCTGTTGCTTCAGCGCTTCGAAGTACTCCTTGATCTCGGTGCCGACATACGGGAAGAATCCGTCGCGAAACCGCTGGACGACGATCTGGTGGTCCCCCGTCTTGGGGAGGAACAGCCCGGCGCTGTGTCGCGCCTCGCGCTCGCGTTCCGCGTCGGCGCTGAGCACGACCCAGTGAAAGCTGGCCTGCGGGTGAGCCGATCCGAGCTTCAAGATCGTGCCACCGCAGCCGATCTCGATGTCGTCGGAATGCGCTCCGACGCACAGCACCCGGAGCGGCTCAGCCGCGCGGCGCGCGAGGTCCAGCGTGAGCATCAGCCCGAGAACCTCCCCCTCATGGACGGCCCAACCCCCCGCCCCTCAAGCAAGAGGTGTGCGCGGGAGGCCCTGCACGCAACCCGTTCGGCCGCCTCACCGTCGGCTCCGGCGTGGGACCCGAACACCGGCGACCGGCGGTCTCGTCGCTGCGACGACGCCACAGTCGCGAAGGCGGGGGGTTCTCGCTGAGAGTGCGCGGCCGGCTCGAAGCTTGCTCGCTCGGGGCAGCAGCACCCCGTGCTCACCTCATCCAGGAGTGGCGGATGACTCATTCAGACGGCAGCGCCCGGCGAGCGCTCGCGTCCCCAGGCGGTGGCGTGGCTGCGGCAGTGGTACCGCCCCGTGCGGCAACAACGGAGGAGCGAGGAGGGGCGTGGCTCTCGCGCTGCCGCGTGGGAATTCGCACGGCATGGTCCGTCTGTGGCCTCACGCTCGCTCTCTGGGTAGCCCTCGAAGCGGTCTATCGTGGCCAGGGCGCCCTCCGCCGGGCCGTCGCGTCCGCGACTCGAGCTCAAGTCCCCCACCCGTATGCCGACCAGCCGTGGTTTCCCGCCTTCCAGGCCGAGTACCGGTTTGCGATGCAGTGGGAGCCGTATCTGTACTGGCGCCATGCGCCCCAGCGCGGTCGCTATATCAACGTCGACAGCGCGGGGCATCGGCGCACGGTTCAGTCCGTCCCGCTCTCCGGAGCGGTCCGACACGTGCTGTTCCTGGGCGGCTCCGCGATGTGGGGACTCGGCGCGCGCGACGAGATGACGATTCCGTCCCTGGTCGCCGCACGACTCGCCGAGCGCGGCGTGCGGGACGTCGCGGTGACGAACTTCGGAGAGACCGGCTACGTCTTCACGCAGGAGCTGTTTCAGCTCGAGCTGGAGCTGCGACGCGGCGGACGCCCCGACGTCGTCGTCTTCTACGACGGCTTCAATGACATTGCGGCCGCCGTGATCGACGGCCGGGCCGGCGTCCCGGCGAATGAACCCAATCGCGTGGCGGAGTTCGGCCTGGGACGCGCGCTGGGCTCCGACAGCGATCTGCGGGCGCTCGGGACGCTGACGGTCCTGGCGGCGAGCCGCTCGCGCCTCCTGCGACGCCTGCGGCAGCTGACCAGTCGGGCAAGCGGCGCCGTCTCCGGTCCCGCACCCGATAGCACCGCCCGCGACGTCGTGCGCACGTACGCCGCCACCGCTCAACTGGTGGAAGGGCTCGCCCGACGCTATGGCTTCCGCACGCTCTACTTCTGGCAGCCGGCTCTGCACACGAGCCTCAAGCCACTCGCGCCCTACGAGCGGGTCCTGGCGGACAGCATCGAGGCCGATCCGTTTCAGCGGCGGCTGCGGGCCGTCGACGTCGCCGCGGCCGCGGAGATCGATGCGGTCATGGCCGACATGGCGCCGGAACGGTTCTTCAACCTGACGCACATGTTTGACGCGGATACGGGCACGGTCTTCATCGACGACCTCGGCCACGCGACGGAGCAAGCAAACGGCGAGGTCGCCGCCCGGATGCTGGGTCCACTGCTCGGGCAGCTGGCGTGCGCGCCCGCCCGGCAGGGCCTCGCGCCTAGAAGATCGTGTAAATGAACGGCGCGAGCGCCGAGGTCTGTGCGAACACGAGCAGCGCGCCGACGAGGACGAGGAGCAGCAGAATCGGCGCGAGCCACCATTTCTTCCGGACCCGCAGCAGCGCCCACACCTCTCGCACCACGCTCGCCTGGCTCATCGCTTGCGCCTCCTCAGAACAGACGTTCCATGTCACGCCGACGGCGGGCCCGCGCCTCCCGGGGAATCCAGCGGCTCGACTGCAGCCGCGGGCGCGCGATCGGATTCCGTCCCGCGAGGCGCAGCACCACACCGATCGGCGCGATCACGCCGAAGTACGCGATCGCGAGCACGATCGGCGTCGTGATGCGGGAGAGCGCGGCGCCGAGCCGCATCCAGCCGTGCTCGAACGGCCCGAGTCGGGTCGGCGCCACGAGCGCGGCCACCACGAGGAGCGCGCCCAGAGCGGCGGGTACGGGTGCG
>QHTX01000126.1:0-2805 GCA_003220975.1 Gemmatimonadota bacterium
ATTCCATGGACGCCGTATAGCGCGGGTTCACCTCGATCGGGCACCAGCCCCTGCCGGGGACGGAGATGAAATCGACGCCGCCGACCCCGGCGAGGTCGAACGCCGCCGCCGCCGCGTTCGCGAGCCGCCGTGCTTCGTGCCAGTCGCCCTCCGTTGCGAGAATGCTGCCGCTGTAACGGAAGCCGCCCGCACCGAATGCCGGGTCGCCAACGAGCATGCGGGAGATCCCGAGCGGCACGGCGCGCCCTCTCCCGGCGGCCGCCGCAAACACGACGGAGCCCGCCACTCCCGCAAGCTGTTCCTGCACGTACGACCCGTGCGGCACGGGCGCGCCGGGCTGGTAGACTCGAATACCTGTCCCGCCGCCCGAGGCCCGCGGCTTGACGAGCCAGCGCACGCTGCGCTGCTCCTCCCGGGGTGGAGGCGCCGGGAGCGTGCGGGGGAAGGTGCGCGGGTTGAGCTGCTCGAGGGCGCGCAGGCGGGGCCGCGGGTCAGCGCGCGCAGCGCGTGGGGATGGTTCTCGAAGCTCGCGACGTAGGCGACCGCGTCGCAGGCGAGGGGCCGAGCCCGCCGTGAGGCCAGCTTGCAGCTGAACCGACCCTCCCCGTTCGCCGTTCGCGCCACCACGACCTCGCGGCACTGCGCGCGCAAGTCCAGGTCGCCGAAGCCGTCCACGGCGACGACGTCGTACCCGGCGCGCGCCGCCGATTCGGCGAACCCCCGCGTCGAGACCCCGGCGATGAGGATGCGCGTCATCTCACGACAGCCCCAGACGCCGTCGCGCCGCGTCGCGCGGCACCACGTACAGATGATCGAGCACCGTGCCGCGCGCCTCGCGAATGCCGAGCGTCTCGACCAGCTCGCGGTGCGCGCCGCCTGCGAGCCCATCCGCGACGAGGGCGGCGCCCTGCGCGCCCTGCTTCGCCACTTGGGCGAACCCATCCAGCAGCCGCGTCGGGGCGTACCCGCTGAGCCGCCGGCGGATCGCCTCGCGCACCGGCTCCACCCGCGCCAACCGGCCCGACAGCACGAACTCCTTGGGAGCGGGGAGCTCCTCCGCGAGCGCGATCGCGGCCTTCGCCGCGCCCTCGACGAACGCGTCCCACGCCACCTGCTCCTGCGTCGTCGTGGGGCGACCGAGCCGTTCGGGCGACGCGGCGTCCGCGTCCCACCCGGCGATCGCCGCCGCTCCGCCTCCGAACAACAGCTGCTTCGGCACCGCGCCCGCGAGGTAGGCCACCTCGCCGTCGAGTGCGCCCGCCGCCCGGAATCCCAGCGGGCCGCTCGAGCCACCCACGCCATCCACGATCCGACCTCCCGCCACCGCCACGGCGGCCGTAAAGGCGCCGCCCAGCTCGAGCAGCACGAGCGACACGTCGGCGAGTGGACGGGCGAAGCGGCGCGCCTGCTCGTCGATCGCGAGCGCCGCCACGCACACCTTCTCCGCCGTGCCCATGTCGACGCGGTTCACCTTGCGGTACTCCGGCACCGTCGGCAGGTGCACCACGCCGGGCGTGAGCACCACGGGGAGCGGCGTGCGGGCGAGCGCGCGTACCAGCGCGGACAGCCCGCCGATCCCGCCGCTCTCCCCCGGGGCCGTGAGGAAGGCGAGGCGCAGGTCCTCGTCGGTCGCGTCCTGGACGCGCGTGAGGGGCAGGCCGTAGCCCGAGGGGCCGGCGACGAGATCGAGCGGCCCCGCCGCGTCGAGCAGGGCGACGAACGCCGCCGGCTCGGCGAGCGCCCGGCCGGTCGGGAAGGAGCGATCGAGAAACAGCCGGCCGTCATCGATGCCGCAGACGTCGATGCTCACCGTGCCGGGGTCGATGCCGACGACGCGCGGCATCGACTCACGGCTTTTGCGCCATCAACTCCCGCGCGACGTCGGCGATCGTCTCGGCGTCCAGCACGAGGTCGTTGCGCTCGAACAGGCGTGCGATGCACGCCTTGTGCAGCTTCGTCTTGAGGTTGCCGATGGCGAGCGCGCCGAAGCATACGACGCCCTCCTTCGTGACGCCGTCATCCATCGTCTCGACGCCTTCGACGCCGAGCGGCGGCACCGCGTTCACGTCGGCCACGACCTTGAGCCCGGGCACGTTCGCCCAGGCCCGTTTGGGAACGAGCATCACGCCCGCCGGCCCGGCGTTGAGCAGCAACGCGGCGCCCTTGCACGCGCGCACCGCGTCGCTCGCGTCCGGCATCGCGATCGCCCGCACCGTCCCGCCGAAGCGCTTGAGCACCAGGTCGCGTGCTCGCTCGCCGGCGTCGGCCTTGCGCGACGTGATGACCACGTCCGCGCCCGCGCGGGCGAACAGTCCCGCCGCCCGCACCCCGACGGGCCCCGTCCCGGCGACGATCAGCACCCGCTGGCCACGCACGTCGCCCCCCGCTCCCAGCAGCATCTTCGCGACGGCAGCGACCGCCGTCGTGTTGGACCCGTTCGAGTCCAGCATGAGGGACACGGTGAACGGCTTGAACACTGCCTGCTGGGCCGCGGCCAGCAGCGCCTCGCCCGCCGCCATGTCGGCGCCGCCGATGAACACCGCCGTGTTCTTCAGGTCCTTGGGGCCGCGGGTGAAGATGCACCCATACACCAGATCGCGGACCTCGCCGGGCGTGATGCCCCCGTAGCTCATCACCTCGTCGGCGCCGCCGTCGTACGCCACCACCCGATCGAACACACTCGGCAGCTTGGAGCTGTCGAGTTGCAGCAGGAGCTTACGCATCGAGGTTCATGCTCCGCGATGAGACGGAATGGGGCGCGAAAGCAGTCGAGGGGCGGCAGCCCGCCCCTCGACTTGGGAAGCA
>QHTX01000126.1:2814-9927 GCA_003220975.1 Gemmatimonadota bacterium
CCCTTGTCCGCGCCGCCGGCGAACGGGTGCGACGCCGTCTTCGCCTGCGCGATCACCGTGTCGACGCGCGGCTGCCCCTTCAGGGCGCGCTCGATCGATTCTTTGGTCGCCCGGTAGTTGAAGTCGAAGATCTTCTTGTCGTTCTTCGCTTCCCAGTGGATGAACACGCCGACCAGGATGCAGTAGTCGTCGACCTTGTCACGCGGGATCACGCCGGCAGACACGCTGTCCACGACCGCTCGGGCCACCGCCGCCTGCGCCGGGCCGAACATCTGGACGGCCTGCGTGGCACCCTTGATGGTGACCTTGTTGAAGAGGAGCGCGTCGGGCTTTGCCGGCAGGTTCGGACTGACCACGGCCAGGAGGGTGCTATGCCCTTCGCGTTGGTTCGACAAAGCGTTCACGAATGCCTGCCCTGCTGGGCCCGACTTCGACCCGATGATCAAGTCGATGTGGGCGACCTCGTTCCCATCACCTACCAGCGATTCGCCGATGAAGAAGTCCGCTGCCATAACTACCTCCCGATCCGGATGAGGTGCACGAATGTCGCCTGCTGGCTCACGAATGCGGTGTTGAGAGCGGCGTGGCTGAGGGGTGTCGGGCGAACCACGCGGTCCCGCCGTCTGCGGGTAGCTCTTACGGAAACCGTATCGATGGGGTGCTAACCTGCCCGCCGCCCCGATGGGTGTCAAGGCCGGCGTTCCAGGGCTATTCGGGCGGTGGGCTCCCCGTGGCCGCTAGCCACACCTCGTCCGCGAGCCACTCGAGCCGCTGCTGGGCGTAGTCAAGCTCCGCGGGAGTCATCTGCTTGGCCCGCCGGGCGATGTCGCGCGCGTGCGTCAGCAGGTCGTCCAGCACGTCCCGCAGGGGTCGGTTGCGCCGCCGCTCCGCGCGTGGTCGCGGGCTCACGCGGTCTGGATCCCGAGCGCGCGCTCGTCGGCCTTCCTGACCTCGTCGGCCGCGGCGCGCAGCGTCGAGGCGAGCCCGTGCTCGGTGAGATAGCTCTCGACCAGCCGCAGGCCGAGGTAGTACCCCGCCCGCTCGGGCAGCACCTTACCCCCCATGAGCCGCGCCGCCGGCGTGGTCCCCCCCGAGAGGAACCGCAGTCGCAGGCCGAGGCCGCGCTCCTCGAGTAGCGGCGTCACGGCGCGCCGCAGGAACGCGTCGAGCTCGCGGATCCGCCGGTACTGCCGCCGCGTGTAGCCGCAGTACTCCCACGGCTCGAACCCCGGCGCCACGGCCTGCGCCGCCGCCACCGCGGCTCCCTCGTTCACGAGCAGCTCCCGCAAGGTGGCGCGGCTCCCCGTGTCCCAGTAGTCGTACGCCCCGCGCAGATCGGCGACCAGCCGTCGCAGGTCGGCCCGGCTGGTGGGCGAAGTGTAGCGCACCGCGTGGGCGACCTCGTGCGCGATCCACAGGGGCAGGAGATGCGGCGCGAGCCCCATGCCGTAGGTCTGCGGGTTGGCCCGGCCCGTGAAGTGCTCGAGGCAGATGAATGCGATGCCGCGCCCGCCCACGACCAGCTCGCCTGCGTTCGCGGCGCCCACACCGACCATCAGATAGAGGTCCACGGGGCAATCCGCGTCGGCCTGCTCGAGCGTGCGCTGCAGCGCGTCGTACGCGATCGCCGCCACCTCCACGTCCTCGAGCAGGCGCGTCAGGTCGACGCGGTCGGCCGTGAGCGCCGCCGCGATCACCCGCTCCGCGTGGGGCGAGGCGGGATCGAGCACGTAGTTGTGCCAGTAGCTCTGGAGGACCGGCTTGTGACGTTCCAGATAATCGTGGTACGCCGCGGCGGGATCGGGCGCGGCCACGACCGCGAGAAACTCCGGCACGAGGTTGACGAGCATTGGAGCGGTCGGCCCCAATTTGGGAACCGGCCGCGTCGCTGACAAGCGCTGCCTACCGCATCACGATCTCCAGGGCGACGGACTCCGCCTTGACATTTCGTGCGAGATCGGTCACGCCCAGGGTCACCCGGTAGCGACCGGCGGGCAGGCGCCCCGGCTCGAGGACGACCCGCTCGAGCGCGACGTCCGGCGTCGCCACTTCGCGCGTGAACTCGAGCACGACCGCGTGACCGGCGCCGAGTACGCGGTCGAGGAACGACCGCACCCGCGCGAAGCTGTAGCGCACCAGGTAGCGCGCCACGCCGCGGGCGTCCGCGTCCAGCCCGTAGATCTCGGCGTAGGTCGCGAGCGGCCGGCCCGCGTCGTACGTCAAGTCGGCGGGCATGGCGGAGAGTGTCGTCTCGCGGTCGGCCGTCGTGTCGGCGGCGCCCAGCGCGAGGCTCGAGAGCGCGGGGGGACCGGGGGCGGGCGCCGTGAAGTCGGGCACTGTGACGTCGTGCCGCAGTCGGCCGACGGCCCCGGCGGAATCGACGTCGAGCCCGAGGACGTATCTCCCGGGGCGGACGCGGAGTCGCAACAGCCCGGGCCCGGTCGCGCGACCCGCGGCGCCGCCGTCCGCGTCCCACAGGACCGCCGCGGCGCTGTCGGGCGCGGCTCTGTAGTACACGTCGGTGCGCCGGCCGTCCGCCGCGCGGTAGAACGCACCCCACACGCGCGCAGCGAGTGACGCGGGGAGCGTCGTCCGGTCCGTCACGAGGAGCTGCCGCACACTGGCGAGCTGGTGCGACGTGGCGGGGAAAAAGATGAAGTCGCCGCCGAGCTGGCCGCCCGCGAGCCCTGCCGAGCCGCGCACGAACGCGATCGTGCGCGGGCCCTCGGGCGTGAAGTACAGCCAGCTCTCGAGGTCGAGCGCGCTCGCGGCGCCGATCGGCTCGGGATGGAGGGGATCGAGGACGCGGGGTAGCCGCTGGTCCGGCGGGCCGTGCCGCACCCACACCACGCCCCGGGGATCGAGGTGCGTCAGCGCGTCTGACGGCGTCGCGCCCGTGTCGCCGGCCGCCCGCACGTCGGGCGCCTGCCGCGTCGCGGCGGCCGCCGAGTCGGCCCGCCCCAGGGCACGGGAGCCCCGCGGCTTCCGCACCGGCGTGTTCCCGACGAGCACGACGAACGAATCGCTGCCCGCCGGCAACGCCGCGAGCAGGTCACGTGCCCCCGTCGCGGCGAGCGCGCGATAGTGCGCGGACCGGCCGTACAGACCGAGCGGGTGGAGCACGTGAAACTGGCGGCGTGCGTACGACAGGCGGTGAAAGTGCTCGGCGATCCGCTCGTTCTCGGGCGTGACGAGGTTCGGGTCGCGCTTGCCCCAGAACCACTGGAAGAACGCCCGCGCGTCCCTCGGCGCCGTGGAGTCGAACCGCGCCGCTTCCGCGGGCGAGGCGATCATCCAGACCTGGCCCCACAGGGCGCCGGTGGAATCGACGTCCGCGTGTGCGAGCGCCGAGTCGTACCAGGCGTAGCCCGCGGCGTCGTGGCCCGCCTCGAAGCCGGCCTCGGCGCGCACCAGCCAGAGCGGGACGGACGCCGCCCGCCGGCGGAGCCCCTCCGTGGCGAGCGAGTCGGCGCGCTGCGGCTCCCGGAGGCCCAGCGCCGCGACCGCGCGTCGCTCCAACGCCGTTGGGTCGTCGGGGTGGCCGGCGAGCGCCCGGTCGAGCCGTCGCCATACGTCGTCGTCGTGATAGAGCGCGGCGAAGCGGGCCCACGCGTCGCGGTAGTCGCTCTGCAGCGCGAATAACCGGAGCAACGCCTCGCGGGCGATCCACTCGCCGTCGTCGCTCCCGAGCCGGAAGCCCGCCTCCGCCTGCCGGTACAGCGGCTCCGGGTCTCCCGGTGCCAGGCGGGCGGCCGTGCGGAACTGGGTGAGCGCGTCGTAGCGCCCCACGGTAGGCCAGGCGAGCCAGACGCGGCCCAACAGCAGGTGAGCGCCGGCGTCGCGCGGGCGCTCGCGCACCAACTGCTCGGCGGCGCGGCGGGCTGCGGGAAGGTCGTGGGCGGCGAGGAGCGATTCGGCGCGGGTGGCGCCTGGGTCCTGCACGACGAGCCCCAGCAGCAGCGTGACCACGGTGCCCCCCCCCGGGCCCCCCGCCCCCCCAGCGGCTCAGGCCTTGTCGCGCATCTTGCGGCTCATCTCGCTCAAGAACCGGCGCTCGGCGGGGGTGAGGCTGCCGATGCCGCGCGCCGAGATCTTGTCGAGCACGCGGTCGATCTCGGCTTGCGCGGGATCGCGCTCGGCCCGACGCGGCTTCCCCATGTCGCTCCCGCGCGCCGCCCGCGCGGGGTGGACGAGCACGCTGGGCGCGACCGCGCGCCGCAGCTCGCGCTCCGCGCGGCCCAGCCGCCACGCCGCCGTCTTCAGGTAGAGGAACCCGGTCGCGAACCCCCCCAGGTGCGCGAGGTGCGCCACGCCGCCGCTCGCCGGCGCGAGGGCCAGCGCCAGCGAGATCGCCACGGCGAACGTCACGAGCCACTTCGCGGGGACCGGTGCGGGGAGCGGGAACACGTAGATCGGCTGGTCGGGCCACGCCCAGGCGAACGCCAGCATCACGCCGTACACGGCGGCCGACGCGCCCACGACCACGTCCAACGGACGGAACTGCATCAGCACCAGCGACAGCGCGGCGCCGCCGAGCCCGCACAGCAGATAGTAGAACAGGAACGAGCCGCTCCCCATCCGCTCCTCGACCGGCGACCCGAAGACGAAGAGCGCCAGCAGGTTGAACGCGAGGTGGAGCAGGTTCGCATGGACGAACATGTAGGTGAGGAAGGTCCACGGCTGCGCGAAGGCGGACAGCGGCGCGAACCCGAACGTGGCGATGAAGCGGGGGCTCACGAAGATCGTCTCCTGCAGGAGGAAGACGACCAGGTTGGCGACCATCAGCCGCCGCACCCACGGGGTCATGCCGAACGTCCGCTGCGGGCCCATCAGGTGTCTTATCCCCCGCTCGCGCTCCCCGAGTTCCGGGCCAACCGGCAGATGCGCTCGCACAACTCCGGAAACTCGATCCCCGCAGCCCGGGCGGCCTGCGGGAGGAGGCTGGTGCGCGTCATGCCCGGGAGCGTGTTGGCCTCCAGACAAAAGATGTCGCCCTCGGGGCTCAACCGGAAGTCGACGCGTGAGTATCCGCCCAGCTTGAGCGCGCGGTGCGCCGTGAGCGCGAGCTCCTGGAGCTGGCGCGCGAGCGTCGTGTCGAGCGCGGCGGGAAAGATCTCCTCCGACATGCCCGGCGTGTACTTGCACTCGTAATCGAACAGCTCGTGCTTCGGAATGATCTCGCCAACCGGCAGCGGCACGTCGCCGAGGATCCCGACCGTCAGCTCCCGCCCGGGAATGAACTGCTCCGCCATCACCTCGTTGTCGTAGCGCCGCGCCAGCTCGACCGCGGCGTCCAGCCCCTTGGCGCTCTTCACGAACGTCATGCCCACCGAGGAGCCCATCTTGGACGGCTTCACGATCACGGGCCAGCCGAGCGCCGTGGTGACGTCCTCCGGGGCCACGGGCGCCATGAACCAGGCGGGAACGGGGACGCCGGCGGCGCGGAACAACCGTTTGGAGAGGTCCTTGTCCATCGCCAAGGCGCTCGCGAGCGCGCCGCTGCCCGTGTACGGCACGCCGATCACGTCGAGCACCGCCTGCAGCACGCCGCCCTCGCCGCGCCCCGCGTGCAGGCACAGGAACAGCACCTCCGCGCCCTTCACGGGGGGGAGGGTGGCGAGGCCGTTGGAGAGCAGCTCGCGCTCGCGTTCGTCGAGCTCGGCCACGGCGGGCGGCTCGCGCCCCACGCTCCCGGTGAGGAGCCGTTGCTCGTCCGCCGGCGCGAGCACCCCGGTGACCGTGTCCACGACGTGAACCTTGTGTCCCCGGCCGCGCAACGCCTCGACGATTTGCGCCGCGCCGGCGAACGCCACCGTGCGCTCCGCCGTCGCCCCCCCCGTGAGCACGGTGACCCGCATCAGTGGATCCCGGCGAGCTGGTGGAACACGTCGTAGCGCGTCACGATCCCCGCGATCTTCCCGTCGCGCCGTACCAGCGCGGCGGGCGTCTCGCGCGACAGCAGCGCCGTGAGCCGCTCTACGGGAAGGTCCGCGTCCACCACCGGGAACGGCGGGTCCATCACGTCGCCGACGGGCGTGTCGAGCGTTGCGGGCGCTTCCAGCGCCCGCCCCATCAGCACCTGCTCCGCCACCGCGCCGACACCGTCGCCGCCGTCCAGTACGGGCAGCTGCGACACGTTGTACGTGCTCATCAGGTTCAGCGCCTGGCGCACCGTAGCCGTGGGCGCCACAGAGATGAGCGGCGGGGCGCCCGAGTTCTTCGCGTCGAGCAGGCGCGCGACGGCGATGCGCTCGACTTCGAGGATCTGGTTCTCCCGGAGCCACTCGTCGTTGTAGACCTTGGAGAGGTAGCGCTCGCCCGTGTCGCACAGGACCGTCACCACGAGCGCCTCCGGGTCGTTCACCCGCCGCGCCACCTCTAGCGCGGCGACGAGGTTCACGCCGGTCGAGCCCCCGGCGAACAGGGCCTCTTCCTTGGCGAGCCGCCGGACCAGCAGAATCGCGTCCTTGTCTGACACGGTGATCCACTCGTCGATCACGTCCCAGTGGAGCGAGGTCGGGATCTTGTCGCCCCCGATCCCTTCCACCTTGTAGGGATGCCCCTCGGTCTTCTGGCGGGTCCGGGCGTAGTCCGAGTAGATCGAGCCGACCGGATCGCCCGCGATCACGCGCACCCGCGGGTTCTGCTCCTTCAAGTAGCGGCCCGCCCCGCTCACGGTACCGCCCGTGCCGGGCGCGCACACGAAGTGCGTGATCTTCCCGTCCGTCTGTTGCCAGATTTCCGGGCCGGTCGTGCGGTAGTGGACTTCCGGGTTGACCGGGTTGTAATGCTGGTCAGCGAAGATCGCGTTGGAGTGGGCCGCGGCGATGGCGCGACCCTTCACGATGTAGCTCTCGGGGTGGTCGGGCGGCACCGCGCTGGGGGTGATGATCACTTCGGCGCCGAGCGCCCGTAGCAACCGCGCCTTCTCCTGCGACATCTTGTCCGGCATAGTGAAGACGCAGCGGTAGCCCTTCACCGCTGCGGCGAGCGCGAGCCCCACCCCGGTGTTCCCCGACGTGGCCTCCACGATCAGGCCGCCCGGCTTGAGCCGGCCCTCCCGCTCCGCCGCCTCGATCATCGCGAGACCGATCCGGTCCTTCACCGAGCCGC
>QHTX01000126.1:9997-15690 GCA_003220975.1 Gemmatimonadota bacterium
CCACCCGATCGTCTCGAGAATGTTCGCGTACGGCCTAGTGTGGGACGGCACCGGAGTCCGGCTTGGCTCGGGTGGTCTCCGCCCGCACCCGGGTTGTGTCCAGTGGTGCGCGGCCCGTGTCCGGCCGGATGCGGCGCGGGGGCGGGGGCGGGGGCAGGGGGGGGGCGGTCCGGGCCGTTGCGGGGGGCGCAGTATCAGGTGCTCCCCGAATCACGGCGCCGCTCGCCGCGGGATGACGGAACTCGATCGGCTGCAGGAACGCCGCGGCGACCGGCAGCCCGTGCCGCCGTGCCGGAGCGAAGCGCAGCTTCCTCGCGCCGCCCAGCGCCGCCGAGTCGAGCGCCGGATAGCCGCTCGGCTCGGCCACGCGGCTCGACTCAGGGGCGAGCCGCCCGGTCGAATCGACGAACAGCCGCAGCACCACGTCGCCCTCGACCTTCTGGTCGTACAGCCGCGGCGGATACTGGATCGGCGAGTCGGCGTTCAACGCCACGGGCGGCTCCTGATCGGGCGGCCCGCCTCCGGCCTGGCCGCCGTCGCCCGTCTGGCCCGGCGCCCCCCCTGCCCCCCCCCCCCCCCGCCGGCCGCAGTGCCACCCCCCGGCCACGAGTCCGAGCGCGACCACGGTCGCGCCGACACGGCGCCATGCGCTCACCCGCGCTCCTCCCGCTGCTTCTTCCACGCCGCGAGCCGGTTCAGCGCCTCGAGCGGCGACAATGTGTTGACATCCAGCCGGTCGAGCTCGTCGAGCAGCGGATGCGGCGCCGCTCCCGTCCCTGGCGCAATGAACAGCCCGAGTTGCGCCGCGTCCGGCGGAGGCGGCGCGGGCTGGTGCGCCACATGGTGGCCGGCTTCCAGCAGCTGCAGCACCTGCCAGGCCCGGGCCACGACCGGCGCCGGCAGCCCGGCGAGCTGGCCCACGTGGATCCCGTACGAGCGATCGGTGCCGCCCGGCTCGAGGCGGTGCAGGAACACGATCTCGTCGCCGGCCTCGCGCACCGCCACGTTGAAGTTGCGCGCGTGCGCAAGCTCTTCCGTGAGCTGCGTCAGCTCGTGGTAGTGGGTGGCGAAGATTGTCTTGCAGCCGATGGTGTTGTGCAGGAACTCCGTCACGGCCCAGGCGATCGCCACGCCGTCGTAGGTCGACGTGCCGCGACCGATCTCGTCGAGCAGGACGAGGCTCCGCGCCGTGGCTCCGTGCAGGATCGCGCTGGTCTCGCTCATCTCCACCATGAACGTGGACTGCCCCCGGACCAGGTTGTCCGACGCGCCGACGCGCGTGAACAGCCGGTCCACGACGCCGAGCACGGCGCGCCGGGCGGGCACGAACCCGCCCATCTGGGCCAGCACCACGCACAGCCCCACCTGCCGCAGCAGCGTGGACTTCCCCGCCATGTTGGGCCCGGTGAGGAGCATGACGCGGCCGGCCTCATCCAGCAAGACGTCGTTCGGGATGAAGGCCTCCCGCGCCATCATCCGCTCGACCACGGGGTGGCGGCTGCCCTCGAGGGCGATCGTGAAGCCCTCGTTCACCTCCGGGCGGACGTACCCGTCGTGATGTGCGAGATCGGCGAGGGCGCTCCACACGTCGAGCCGGGCAAGCAGCCGCGCGGTGGTTTGCACCCGCGCGATCGCGTCGGTGACGCGACGCCGCAGGGCGTCCACAAGCTCGGCCTCGCGCGCCGCGATGCGCTCTTCCGCTCCCAGCACCTTCGCCTCGTACTCCTTCAGCTCCGGGGTCACGTAGCGCTCCGCCCCCGACAGCGTCTGGCGTCGTTCGTACTCGGCGGGCACGCGCGCCTTGTGCGGGTTCGTCACCTCGATGTAGTAGCCGAAGACCTTGTTGAAGCCGACCTTGAGCGACGCGATGCCGCTGCGCTCGCGCTCGCGCGCCTGGAGCCCCGCGATGTAGCGCTTGCCGCCGTCGCGCGCGTCCGTGAGCTCGTCGAGCTCGCGGTCGTAGCCCGGGCGGATCGCGTCCCCCTCCGCGAGCTGGTCGTCGCGCAGGTCCTGGAGCAGGTCGAAGCGATCGGCCGCCTCCTCGAGCAACGGCGCCCGGCCCCGCGCCTCGAGGCCGTCGAGCGCGGCGCGCACGTCGGGGAGGCGATGGATCGAGTCGCGCAGCGCGCCGAGCTCGCGTGGGGTCGCGCGCCCCAGCGCGGCACGGCCCGCCAGGCGCTCGAGATCGCGCACGCCGTCGAGCGCTTCCCGCACACGGTCCCGCCCGCGCCCGTCCGCCACCAGCACGTCCACCGCGTCGAGCCGGGCGTTGATCGCCGCGGGGTCGACGAGCGGCGCCAGCAGCCAGCCGCGGAGCAGCCGCGCTCCCATCGGTGTCATGGTCCGGTCGAGCACTTCGAGCAGCGTCGTCCCTCCGACCGCAGCGCCGGGGCGGAGCGGCTCCACGAGCTCCAGGTTTCGCCGGGTCATCTCGTCGAGCGGTAGCACGTCGCCGCGTCGCAGGACGCGCGGCCGGGCGAGGTGCGGCAGGCCGCCGGGCTTGAGCTCGCGGGCGTAGCGCAGCAGCGCACCCGCCGCGCCCAGCGCCGCGCGGTCGCCCGATTCGATGCCGAGGCCGTCGAGCGACGCGAGCCGGAAGGTGCGTGCCAGGTCCTCCCGGGCCAGCTCGGGGTCGAACTCCCACGGCTCCCGCTCGCTCCGCGCCGCTCCACCCCCCGCGGTGATGGGCGCGCCCGCGGGCAGCACCACCTCCGGGGCCTCGTAGCGGGCGAGCGCCGTGGGGAGGTCCTCCGGCGAGACCGTCTCGAGCACGAGTTCACCCGTGGTGAGATCGAGCGCGGCGAGCCCGGCGGCGCCACCGCGTGGATCGACGGCCACGAGGAAGTTGTTCCGTTTGCGCTCGAGCCATTCCTCCGCCAGCACGGTCCCCGGGGTGACCGTCTCGATGACCTCGCGGCGCACGAGCCCCTTCGCGAGCTTCGGATCTTCCACCTGTTCACAGATGGACACGCGGTGCCCCAGCGCGATGAGCCGCCGCAGGTATTCGGTCGCGGCCTTCACGGGGACGCCGGCGAGCGGCACGTCCGCCGCACCGCCGTTGTTGCGGGCCGTGAGGGTGAGGCCGAGCTCCCGCGCGGCAAGCCGCGCGTCGTCTTCGAACATCTCGTAGAAATCGCCCATCCGGAAAAAGAGGAGCGTGCCCGGATGCCGTGCCTTGATCTCGCGGTACTGCTGCATCAACGGCGTGTCGGTCTCGAGCCGCGGCGTCACGGTTCCTCCACCACGAACGGCTGACCCCCGAGGCGGGTCTTCAAGCGCCGCTGCACCTTGACGGCCTCGTCGTGGGTCGGGTAGCGCCCCACGCGCACCTTGAAGAGGCCGCTCGGGTCCCGGACCACGCGCCCGTCGAATCCCATCACCTTGAGTCGCGTGAGCATCTCATCGACCTGGGCGGCGCTCTTCACCGCCAGTACCTGCACGGCGTAGCTCGCGACCGTCGGCGCCCCTTTCGTCTGGCTGTCGCTCGCCGCCGGCGGCGGCGGCGCGGCCGTGGCGGGCGTGCAGCGCGCCGCGTAAAAGTCCACCTGATTCTTGAACTCGACGTCGCTTCCGGCGCGGTCCAGCGCCTCCTGGATGAGGGGACACGCGTGCGCGCCGTCCTTGAGCGCGAAGTAGCCCTGCGCGCCCGTGAAGTCGGCTCGCGCTCGGAGCGGCGAGTCAGGGTAGTCCCGGCGCAGGCGCTCCGCGGCCTGCACGGTCGCCGCGGGGTCGCCCTGAGCAAAATACAGCTGCGCGAGCCTCCAGAGCGCGGAGTCCGCCCACACGGAGCGGCCGTACTCGACGACCACCCGTTGCAGGTTGGTGGCTACCGTGCCCGCGTCGGACGCGATGATCCCCGCAGTGAAGAGGGCACCCGGGTAGAGGGAATCCTGCGGCGTCAGCCGCGCCAGCAGGCGCCGCATCATGGCGCGCGCCGAGTCGGGCCGGGTCTGCGCGATGCGCAGCGCCGCGGCGCGAAGCGTGTCGGTCTGGGCGGTTAGGCGGGTAGGCGGATAGGCGGTTAGCGCGAGCAGTGTCACACTAACCGCCCAACCGCCTACCCGCCTACCCGCCTGCTTCACGCCGCCTCCCGCTCCGGCACCGCGCATAACAGCACCAGCTGCTCGAGGATCCCGCGTTCGTCCGTGACCGTGCTGGACTTGAGCGCGCGGTCGGCGTCGAGCGCGAGCCGCAGCGCCCGCGACAGCGCCGCCGCGCTCCATGCACCAGCCCAGCGGGCCCAGCGCTCCGCGGTCTGGTCCCAGCTGCCGAGGCCGTAGGGGCGGGCGGCCCGTAGGTGCGACAGGATCACCGATGCGAGGCGGACCTGGGGGGCCCCGCGGTCGAGCTCCGCCCGCGCCAGCGCGGTGCCGACGAGCGCGGTCGCGAGGGCCGTGACGATGCGTACCCCGCTCATCCCCGCCTGCTCGAGCACCGGTTCCACGAGGCGGGCGGCGGCGGCCCCGCGCCGCTCGAGCGCGGCGTCCACCAGGTCCTGCACCGTTTCGCCGCGCCGCACCCCCACCAGCGCGGCGACCTCGTCGCGCGTGGCCGGTCGGCTCCCCGCGACGGCTGCGAGCTTTTCGAGCTCCCGGGCCAGTGCCGCGAGGTCGTTTCCCACAGCCGCAAGCAACAGTTCCGCGGCGTCCGGGGCGAGCGTGAGCCCGAGTCGGCTCGCGTGATGCGCCACCCAGCGCTCGACGCGCGCCGGTGGCAGCGGGTTGACGGCCACGGCGGTGGCCCGGCTGGCGAGCTCCGTGTCGGGCGGCTCCCCCGCGCCCTGCACGAGGACGAGCAGCGTCGTGGGGCTGGGGGAGTCGAGATAGCGCACCAGTTCCTGGCGCACCTTGGTGGTCTTGCGGAGCTGCCCGAGCCCGCGGATCACGACCGCGCGTGTGGCCGCGAGCAGCGGCGGCGTGTTGACGAGGGTGTGGAACGCTTCGGGATCGAGGTCGGCGGCGCTGCGCTGGTCCACGTTGAAGTCGCGCGCCGCGGGATCCACGGCCCGCTCGACGAGGGCCCGGATGGCCTCGTCCTTCAGCACATCCTCGTCGCCATGGAGGTAGTACACCGGGTCGGGCGCGCCCTGCTTCAGGCTCCGCAGCAGCGCGTCGAACGTGAGGGGCCCCATACGGGGCGGAAGTTACCGCGGGCTCGCGGCGAGAGAAAGTCTACCGGCCCGCGGAAGCGGGCTCGACGAGTGCGGTGCCGTACGGGTTGGGGTTCCCCGTGAACACGGTGGCCCGCGGATCCTGGAACGACACGAAAGGCACGCCCGCCTGGACGACGGGTTTGGGGAAGCGCACCGGCGGGAGCGCGGGAACGTGCGCCACCGGCGCGTGCCGCACACCCTCGCGGGCGACGAGCGCCAGGGCGGCCGCGATGAACAGCGCCGCGGCGATCCCCGCCCGGGCCGGCACCTCGCGGGCCGCGCGCCGCTCATGTGCGAGCCGCGCGTCGAGCCGGGGCCGGAACTCGGGCGACGGCTCGATCGACTCGGCACCCGCCTGGAGCGCGAGCACGCCGCGCCGCACTGCCGTGTCGTAGCGGCGGCAGGAGGCGCACTGCACGAGGTGGCGCCCGAAGCGCCGCAGCTCCCGCGGCGCGGTGATCAGGCCGTCGCGGAAGTCGGTGTAGCGGTCGAGGAATTCGGCGCACGTCATGGACGGGAATGTACTACCGTCGGGACCGGG
>QHTX01000178.1 GCA_003220975.1 Gemmatimonadota bacterium
GGCCCTCGCCGCGGAGCGGCTGCACAACGCGGGACAACGGCGCGCCAAGGCGGCCCTCGATCGGGCGAGCTCCGAGACGCGCGCGGCGCGGGCAGACCGCGAGCGCGAAGCCGTCGCGGCCGAGTGCGGGGCGGCAGAGGGCGATCTCGCGGCGGTCCAGCGCGAGCTCGCGAACCGCACGACGCTCGAGCAGGAGGTGCGCGATCGTCTGCTCGCTCAGCGCGCGGCGGTGCGCGAGCTCGAGGAAGACCTGCAACGCCGGGCGGAGGCGTTCCGCGCGCTCGAGGGCGAGCGCGCGGCCCTGGAGCGGGAGCGGGCGGAGCTGCACCAGCAGGTGGGGCAGGCGTCCCAGGAGCGCTCGACCCGCGACGCAGCCGAGCGGACTGCCGCCGCGGAGGCGAGCACGCTGGCGCAGCGCGCCACCGCTCGGGCGCGCGCGGCGACGGCGGCGGCGGAGGCCGTGGTGCAGGCGCGGCGGCGCGTCGCCGGCCTCAAGGAGCAGGAGACGCACGACCGGGCGGCGCGGCGCCAGGCCGAGGAGGCGGTGGCACAGCTGACGGCGCGGCGCGATGCCCTGGCGGACCTCGAGCGGGAGCGCGTCGGCCTGGCCCCGGCGGCGCAGGCGCTGCTGCGCGACAAAGCACACTTCGGCGACGCGGTGGTGGGGCCGCTCTCGGACTTCGTGCGCACCAGTCGCCGCGACGCGGAGCTCGCCGAGCGGCTGTTGGGCGAGTGGCTGCACGCCGTGCTGGTGCGCGACGCGGCGGCGATCGACGCCGTGCGCCACTGGCATGATCAGGTGCGCCCCGGGCCGCTGGTGCTGCTCCCCTGCGTGCCCGGCCCACGCCTGGCCGCGGACGGGCACCCGCTGCAGGAACGGCTCCGGGTGGACGGCCCCGCGACGGCATGGGTGCAGGCGCTGCTCGCCGGGCACGAGGTCCTGGACGGGAGCCGAGGGGCGGGGGCGGCGCTGCGGCGGCCGAACGGCGCCGTGTTCCTGGACGGCGGTCCCGCGACCGGGAGCGGAGCGGGGGGGCCCCTGCAGCGGCGCGCGGAGCTGGAAGCGCTCGAGCAAGACGTGCGCGAGGCGGAGGCGGCGCGCGGTCGCGCCACCGCGGCGCTCGAGTACACTCTCGCCGAGCTCGCCAAGGCGGACGCGGCGTTCACCGCCACCGGGGCGGAGGCGGAGCAGGCACGGCAGGCGGAGCTCGAGGCGGGCGCCCTGAAGGGCGACGCCGAGCGCGCGGCGGCGCATGCCCAACGCGAGGCGACCGATGCGGCGGCGCAGGTGGAGCGGCTGTCGCGCCGGCTCGGCGAGGTCGAGGCGCGGCTCACCACGCTGCACGGCGAGCTGGAGCGGCACGAGGTCGAGCGGGTGCGGCTCGACGAGCGCCTGGGAGCCCAGCGCGCGCGGCTCGCGGAGATCGAGGCGCAGCAGGAGGCGGCCCGCGAGCAGCGGGTGCAATGGCAGGTGGACGCCGCGCAGGTCGAGGCGCGGCTCGCCACGGCGCGCGAGCGCGCCGGCCGCGCCGCCGCAGACGCGGAGGAGGCCCGCCACCAGGGGGCATCCCTCGCCGGCGAGATCGCCGCGATCGACCACGACACGGCGACGCTCACCGGCCAGCAGACCCAGTGGCAGGACGCGCTCAAGGAGCGGAAGCTGGCCCTGGGCGCGCTCGAAGCCGCCGCCACCGACGCCGGGACGCAGGTCCAAGGGGCCGAGGCCGGGCTGGCGCAAGCAGAGGGGACGCTCACCGACGTGCGCCGCGCCCTGGATGCGCTCGGGGCGGAGGAGCACAAGCTCGAGCTCGAGCGCACCGAGATTCTCGGCCGCAAGCGCGGACTGGCCGAGCGGGTCGAGGCGGAATGGCGCAAACCGCTCGACCAGCTGCTCGCCGACGCGCCCGTCGTCGCGGGCGACCTCGCCTGGCTGCGCCAGGAGAACGAGCGGCTGCAGGGCGCGATCGACGCCGTGGGGCCGGTGAACGCCCTCGCCGTGGAGGAGCACGCCGAGGAAATGAAGCGCCTCGAGTTCCTGATGACCCAGCGGGACGACCTCGTGGCCGCCCGCCAGTCGTTGCAGCAGGCCGCGCGCGAGATCGACCGGACGGCGAAGGCCATGTTCCTCGAGTCGTTCGGCAAGGTGCGCGAGAACTTTCGCGCCGTGTTCCAGACGCTGTTCGGCGGCGGCGAGTGCGACGTGCGGCTCGCGAACGAGGACGAGCCCCTCGAGAGCGAGATCGAGATCCACGCCGCTCCGCGCGGCAAGCGCACCCAGCGGATTCACCTGCTCTCGTCGGGCGAGCGCACGCTCGTCGCCGTGTCGCTCTTGTTCGCGATCTTCCTGGCGAAACCCAGCCCGTTCTGTCTGCTCGACGAGGTGGACGCGCCGCTCGACGACGCGAACGTGGGCCGCTACGTGCGGCTGCTCGCCGAATTCAAGGATCAGACGCAGTTCATCGTCATCACGCACAACCCCCGCACCATGCAGGCCGCGGACGCGGTCTACGGCGTCACGATGCAGGAGCCCGGCGTGTCCACCATCGTGGGCGTGCGACTGGGCCAGATGGAACCGGTCTAAAGCGCGTGCGCCGGGCGCTCCGGGGCGCTCTGCTCCTCGGACTCGCCGTGCCGGCGGGCGGCGCGGCGCGCCGACTCCGTGTGTCTCCCGCGGCCGGCATCACGCCGCTCGCCCCGGTGGACCCCGTACTCACCACGATCACCCCCGACTTCTCCTGGTCGCTGGACAACCCACCGCCGCCCGGCACCACGGTGACCTACCGGCTGCGCGTCGCTCGGGACTCCGCGCTCGCGTCCCTCGTCGTCGATACCGCGACGGATACGGCGGGGTACGCCCTGCGGCGACCGCTCAAGCCGGGGCGGCCACTGTTCTGGCGCGTCGACGCGAGCAGCGCGACGACGGGCGTTGTCGGACCAATCACCGTCCCGCCCTGGGCTACGCTCACGACGCTGTCGGCGCCGGGGGGCGTCAACACCGCGGACGATCAGCCGACCTTCGCGTGGCGCTCGCCGGCCGTCGCGGCGCCGCCGGGGCCGTTCCACTACGACCTCACGGTGCGGCGCAGCGCGGTCCAGTTCGCCAATCTCCCCGAGTTCGCGGTCGGCGGGCTTCCCGACACGAGCTACCGGGCGCCGAAGCCGCTCGAGCGCAACGTGACCTATCTCTGGTCGGTCGTCGTGCACGCGGGCAGCGACACCAGCCTGGTGCGGAGCGCCGGGGTGTTCCTGGTCGTGGATTCGACCATTCCCCCCGCTACGCTGCTGTATCAGAACTTCCCGAACCCGTTCCCTGCCCTGGGGCGGGATTCGACCTGCATCTGGTTCGACCTCGCGGTGACGGGGCGCGTGGAGCTCGCGATCCTCGACCTGCGGGGCAACTCGGTGCGGCGCTTCGTGCCCGGGCCGGCGTTCCCCGAAGTCCTGCCCGCGGGCCGCTACGGTCGCAGCGGGGCCGGCGGACCGACCTGCGACCCGCGGCTGACGTGGGACGGCCGTGCCAACGATGGGCGCGACGTGCCCGCGGGCGTGTATCTGTACAAGTTGAATGCGGGGGGAGTAATTCAGTTCAGGCGAATCGTCTTCCGCGGAAGGAATCGGTAACGCAATGGAACTGGTCACCGTCGGGACGGGGACCGTAGCCCCGTCGGCGAGCCGGACGTCGGCGTGCCACTGGGTGAGCCGAGGCAGCTTGAAGATTCTGCTCGACTGCGGCGCCGGGGCGCTGCACCGCCTGGCGCAGTTCGGCCTCCCGTGGCACGACGTCACCCACGTGATCGTGTCGCACTTCCACCCCGACCACTGGGGCGAGCTGCCGATGCTGGTGTACGCCCTCAAGTACACCACCGTGCCGCCGCGCACGGACCCGCTCGTCGTCCTCGGGCCGCCGGGGGTGGTGCGCCTCGTGAAGAAGCTCGCCGAGGGGTACGGGCCGTGGCTGCTCGACCCGGGATTCCCGATCGGCATCCTGGACGTGCGGGATCGCGAGCCGTTTCCGCTCGACGGGGACGTGAGCCTCGAGACCTTCCCGGTGCCGCACACACCGGAAAGCGTGGCGCTGTCCCTCACGGCGCCCGAGGGACGGCTGGTGTACACGGGGGACACGGGCCCGTCGCGCGACCTGGCGCGCTGGGCGTCCGGCGCGGACCTACTGCTCGCCGAGTGCTCGCTGCCGGCCGATCAGGCGATCGACATTCATCTGACGCCGGAGCAGGCGGGAGAGCTGGCGCGCGACGCGGGCGTGCGGCGGCTCGTCTTGACGCACTTCTACCCACCGGTAGAAACTTCTGACCCGGCGCGCGCGGCCGGCGCGCGGTTCAAAGGAGGGGCGATCACCGCGGCGCGGGACGGTGACCGGTTCACCATCGGGGGGGGAGGCAAGTAGCAGTGCTGATCGTGATGCGACACGGGGCGACGGACGCAGAGGTCAGGCGCGTGGTCGCGGTCATCGAGGAGATGGGTTACAAGGCCCAGCCGATGCCGGGCGTGCAGCGTACCGCCGTCGGTCTGGTCGGTAACGACGGCCGCGTGGACGCGTCGCGCCTCGAAGGTCTCCCCGGTGTCCAGGAAGTGATCCACGTCTCCAAGCCCTACAAGCAGGTGAGTCGCGAGTGGAAGGCGGAGAACACGGTCGTGCGCCTCGGGGGAGGGGGCGCCGTTCAAGTCGGCGGCGCCGACGTGGTGGCCATTGCCGGCCCGTGCTCGGTGGAGAGCGAGCGGCAGATCATCGACGCGGCCCGCCTCGTCAAGGACGCCGGCGCGGTGATCCTGCGGGGCGGCGCGTGGAAGCCGCGCACCTCGCCCTACTCGTTCCAGGGGCTCGGGCGGCCGGGGCTGCGGCTGCTCGGCAAGGCGCGAGACGAGACGGGCCTCCTGATCTGCACCGAGGCGATGGACCCCGAGGGGGTGGGCTACGTGGCCGAGGTGGCGGACATCGTCCAGATCGGCGCCCGCAACATGCAAAACTTCTCGCTGCTCAAGGCGGCCGGCCGGGCCAAGAAGCCCGTCCTGTTGAAGCGCGGGATGTCGGCGACCATCGAGGAGCTGCTGCTGTCCGCCGAGTACCTGCTCGCCGAAGGGAACCACGACGTGATCCTGTGCGAGCGGGGCATCCGCGGCTTCGACACGGCGACGCGCAACGTGTTCGACCTCACGGCCATTCCGGTCGTGCACAAGCTGTCGCACCTGCCGATCATCGCGGACCCCTCGCACGGCACCGGACTGCGCGACAAGGTGATCCCCATGGCGCGCGCCGCCGTCGCCGCAGGCGCGGACGGGATCATGATCGAGGTGCATCCCGACCCCGAGCGCGCGCTGTCGGATGGAGCGCAAACGTTGTTCCCGGAGCAGTTCGCGCAGCTGATGCGCGAGGTGCGGGTGATCGCGGATGTGATCGGGCGGCGGGTGGCAGAGCCGGCACTAATAGACGGATAGGCGGTTAGACGGATAGTGAGGACGATGACAGGTCAGTCGCGGGTCGGGGGCCTTGCGTTCGCGGCGATGCTCCTATCCGGCTATCCGCCTAACCGTCTAACCGCCCAGGACCCCTGGCCCGTCCTCGACCACGCGAGCCAGACTTACCAGACGATCGCCAACCTGTCCGCCGACTTCGTGCAGGTCGTCGCGAATCCCATGATCGGCGCGCCGGACACGACGCGCGGGCGGCTGTACCAGATGCGGCCCAGCCGCTTCGCGATGCGGTTTACCGACCCGAAAGGCGACCGCATCGTCGCCGACGGCCGCTACCTCTGGCTGTACACGCCGAGCACGACGCCCGGCCAGGTGATCCGGTCGCGCATCCCCGAGGTCGGCACGACCGGTCCCAACTTGATCGGGCAGTTCGTGGAGCGTCCGCGGGAGCGCTACACGGCGCGGTATGTGCGGTCCGACTCGCTCGCGGACGGCGTAGCGGACATCGTGACCCTCAAGCCGAAGACGGGGGACCAGCCCTACAGCGCGGCGACCATCTGGATACGGCGCGACGACGGCTTGGTGCAGCGGATGGAGATCGCGGAAGCGTCGGGGCAGGACCGCACGGTGGTGCTGACGAACCTCAAGGTGAACGCCGGTGTGCCAGGCCGCGAGTTTACGTTTTCACCTCCGGCCGGAGTACGGGTGGTAGATCAGTAGCCAGCGCCGCGGCCACCCGAGCCGCCGTCGC
>QHTX01000179.1:0-7051 GCA_003220975.1 Gemmatimonadota bacterium
CAGAATAAACTGCCCCAGCGTCATCGTGTTCGTGAAATACGCCTTGCCACGGCAGATCGCAGAGACGGTCTTCACGAACTCCACGAGGCTGCGGTCGCGCGCCAGCATGAACGTGTTGATCAACACGCCGTTGCGACGGCACAGCGCCACCTCGCGATACGTCTCCTTCAGGATCTGCGGGTCCAGGCCCATCGAGTTCACGTAGATCCGCCCGTCGGGCAGCGTCAGCGCCGATGGCTTGCCGTCCGTGATCATGATGATCTGCCGCATGTCCTTGCGCTGCGCCAGGAGAATCCGCCGCGCCAGCTTCAACCCCTCCGCCGTGTTGGTGTGATACGGCCCCACCTGCGCGTGCGCGAGGCGCGCCAGCGGAATCTCCTCCGCCGTGTCGTGGAACAGCACCACCCGCAGCGAGTCGCCGGGGAACTGCGTGCGAATCAAATGCGTCAGCGCCAGCGCCACCTTCTTCGCCGGCGTGAACCGGTCCTCGCCGTACAGGATCATCGAGTGCGAGCAGTCCAGCATCAGCACCGTCGCCGACGACGACCGGTACTCGGCCTGGTTCACCATCAGATCGTCGTACTCGAGGTTGATGGGGACGCCCAGTCCCTCACGCTGCAGCGCGTGGGTCAACGTCGCGTTCACGTCGAGGTTCAGCGTGTCGCCGAACACGTACTTGCGGCTCGCCGCCTCGGCCTCGATCCCCGTGTCCAGGTGCTCGGTCTCGTGCGCGCCGAAGCTCGACTTGCCGATGCCCCCCAAGAGGTGCTTCAGCGTCTTGTAGCCGAGGAAGTCGATGCCCTTTTCGGTGAGCGAGAACTGCACCTGCTGCGCCGCCTCGCGCGCCATCCCGCCGGGCCCGAACAGCGGCTGCTGCCCCGCCGGCATCTGCGGCGCCTCCTTGACGTTGAGATAGCCCTCGTCGATCAGCCGCTGCACGATCTTGTCGAGCAGCTCGGCGAGCTGGCGCTGCAGCTCCGCGTCGCGCTGCGCGTCGCCCGTCGATTCCCCCCGCAACACCTGCAACATCTCCGGCGTCAGCTGCCCCGAATCCATCAGCGCCTGCAGGATCGCCTGGCGCAGCGCGTCGAGCGACCGGTCGGCCTCGTCCTCGCCGAACTCCCCCCAGAAGGGATGCGAGTACGCGCCTCCGGCGAAGCCCGACTGGAGCAGGAAGTCGGCGAGCTGATCGAGCAGGGCCTGGAGGTTGATCGTGTCGGCCAGCTCGGGGAGGTAGCGGCTGTACGTCGTGTATTTCATCGTGCTCCCTACCCGAAATATCGGGCGGCGGCGAGCTTTCCCGCAATGGACGAAGCCGCGCGGGGGTTTCGCTTCGGAGCGCTCGCCCACCGCAACTTCCGCTTGTTCTTCCTCGGACAAGGCGTGTCGCTGATCGGCACCTGGATGCAGAATGTGGCCCAGGGATGGCTGGTCCTCGAGCTCACCAACTCGCCCTTCTACGTGGGCCTCGTGTCCGCGCTCGGCTCGCTCGGCGTGCTGCTCCTCACGATCTACGCCGGCGTCGTCGCGGACCGCACCAACAAACACCGGCTCGTGATCCTCACGCAGTCGCTCTCGATGCTTCCGGCGTTCGCGCTCGCGGCCCTGGTGTGGACCCGCGCGGTGGCCGTCTGGCACGTGGCCGCGCTCGCGGCGTTTCTCGGCCTCGTGAACGCGTTCGACATCCCGGCCCGGCAGGCCTTCATCGTGGAGCTGGTCGGGAAGGACGACCTGGTGAGCGCCATCGCGCTCAACTCGTCGGCCTTCAATGCGGCGCGGGTGATCGGGCCCGCCGTCGCGGGCGCCGTCATCGGGGTGTTGGGCGTGGGGGTCTGCTTCTTCCTGAACGGCGTGAGCTACCTCGCGGTGATCGGCGGCCTCTTGGCGATGCGGCTGCCGCGCTACGTGCCGCGGGCGCCCACGGCCTCGGTCCGGGCGCGTCTGCGCGAAGTGGTCGCGTTCATCGGCGGCGACCGGCGCATCGCGACGGTCGTCGTGCTGATGGCGCTGTTCAGCATCCTGGGGTTCCCCTATCTCGTGATGATGCCCGTGTTCGCGCGCGACGTGCTGCACCAGGGGGCGGCGGGGTACGGCGTGATGATGACGTCCGTCGGGCTCGGGGCGCTCACCGGCGCCCTGGCCGTCGCGCTGTTCGATCACCACATCCGGAAGGGGCCGACGCTGCTGTTGGCCGGCGGCTCGTTCGGCGTGCTGCTGGTCGCGTTCGCGCTGTCGCGCGCGTACCTCCTGTCCGTCGCGCTGCTGGCGCTCACCGGCGGCACGATGATCGTGAACAACGCGCTCGCCAACGTCACGATTCAGACGATCGTGCCGGACGAGCTGCGCGGCCGGGTGATGGGGTTCTACGCGTTCGTCTTCGTGGGGCTGGCGCCGCTCGGCGCCTTCCAGGTGGGCGCGCTCGCCGAGCGGATCGGGACGCCCCACGCGGTGGCGCTGGGCGGGGCGTTGACCGCGCTCGCCGTCGCGCTCGCGGCGTGGCGTGTGCCGGAGTTGCGGCGCACGCTGTAGGCGTAGCAGCTTTGGCACCACCCGTCAGGCACCCCCCAGGGGGACTCATGCACGCCACGCCCAGCCTCCACGCCACGCAGAGCATCCAGGACCAAGTCTACGCGCAGTGGGCCAAGGACCCGGAACGGTTCTGGGCCGAAGCCGGCGAAGCCGTCCACTGGTACAAGCATTGGGATCGCGTGCTCGACGGCTCGCGCGCCCCGTTTTACCGCTGGTTTCCGGGCGGCGTGGTCAACTCTTGCTACAACGCGCTCGATCGGCACGTCGAGCAGGGCCGCGCCGACCAGCCCGCGCTGATCTACGACAGTCCGGTCACGGGCACGATCAAGACCTTCACGTATCGGGAGCTGCGTGACGAGGTCGCCCGCTTTGCCGGGGTCCTGAGAGGCCAAGGCGTCCGAACCGGCGACCGGGTGATCATCTATATGCCCATGGTCCCGGAAGCGGTGGTCGCGATGCTCGCGTGCGCGCGCATCGGCGCGATTCATTCGGTCGTGTTCGGGGGGTTCGCGTCGCACGAGCTGGCGGCCCGCATCAGCCACGCCGAGCCGACGCTGATCGTCTCCGCCTCGTGCGGCATCGAGGTGAACCGCGTCGTGCCGTACAAGCCGCTGCTCGACAAGGCGATCGAGCTCGCCTCAGGGAAGCCGCGCTCCTGCATCATCCTCCAGCGCCCCGAGGAGCGGGCGCCGCTCGTCGCCGGGCGGGACTACGACTGGTCGGAGCTCATGGCGGCGCCGCAGCCCGCGGAGTGCGTGCCCGTCGCCGCGACGGATCCGCTCTATATCCTCTATACGTCGGGCACGACGGGGATGCCCAAGGGCGTCGTGCGCGACAACGGCGGCCACCTCGTCGCGCTCAAGTGGAGCATGACGCACATCTACGGCGTCGAGCCCGGCGAAGTCTATTGGGCCGCGTCTGATCTCGGCTGGGCCGTCGGCCACTCCTACATCGTCTACGGCCCCTTGTTCAATGGGAACACCACGGTGCTGTACGAGGGCAAGCCGGTCGGCACGCCCGATCCCGGCGCCTTCTGGCGGGTGATCTCGCAGCACCGCGTCAGCGTATTCTTCACGGCTCCCACGGCGATCCGCGCCATCAAGCGCGACGATCCTACCGGGGAGCACGTGCGGCGCTACGATCTCGCTCGGTTCCGGACGTTCTTCCTCGCCGGCGAGCGCTGCGATCCCGACACGCTCCACTGGGCGGAGCAGCAGCTCGGCGTTCCCGTCATCGACCACTGGTGGCAGACGGAAACGGGGTGGCCGATCGGCGTGAATTGCGTCGGGCTGGGGATGCTCCCGGTGAAGCCGGGCTCGTGCGCCAAGGCCGTCGTGGGCTACGACGTGCGCGTCCTGGGCGAGGACGGGCAGGAGCTCACCTCCGGCCAGACGGGGAACATCGTGATCCGGCTGCCGTTGCCTCCCGGTTGCCTGCCGACCCTGTGGCACAACGACGAGGGCTACGTGCGGTCATACGTGAGCCGGTACCCCGGCTACTACCTCACCGCCGACGCGGGCTACAAGGACGCGGACGGCTATCTGTGGGTGATGGGCCGCACCGACGACATCATCAACGTGGCGGGCCACCGGCTGTCCACCGGCGCCATGGAAGAGGTCCTCGCCTCCCATCCCGACGTGGCCGAGTGCGCCGTCGTGGGCGTCGCCGACAAGATCAAGGGGGAGATCCCGCTGGGACTCGTCGTCCTCAAAGCGGGCGTGCAGCGTCCTGCCGCGGCCATCGCGGACGAGGTCGTGGGCATGGTGCGGGAGCGGATCGGTCCCGTCGCGGCGTTCCGGATAGCGGTCGTGGTGCAGCGGCTCCCCAAGACTCGTTCCGGCAAGATCCTGCGCGGCACCGTCAAGAGGATCGCGGACGGGACGGAGTACCGCGTGCCGCCCACCATCGACGATCCCACGACTCTCGACGAGATCGCCGCCGTCCTGGCGGCCGTGGGCTATCCGCGACGCTAGGCGGGTGCTGTCACAGCAAGCGCCGCAGCTTGAGCGCCACCCGCATGGTATCGGAGGCACGGCGCAGCACGAGCCGGCGGACCACGCCGTCGACGCGGAGGACCGTCCGGACGTCGCTCAGGTTCGCCCCCGCCACGGCGCGTCCGTCGATCAGCAGCACCTCGTCGCCGGCCCGGATCCCGGCGTCGGCGCTCGGGCTCCCCGGGACGACGTAGTCGACCACGAGGCGGCTCAGCCCCGGTCCCCGGGCGACCAGCCGCAGGCCGCTCGTGTCGTAGTCGCAGCGTGACCGTGGTGCGGCTCCGGCCTCGATGATGACGCGACGCCGGGCGTAATCGACGATCAGCCGCGACCCCTCGAACGCGGCGTTGCCGATCACGCCATCGATGTCCGTCCGCGCCAGGAACCCCTTGCGCTCGCCGCCCAGGCCGGTGGTGGGGGAGGGAACCTTCACGTCGCCGAGTCGCAGCTCCTGCACGCGCGCGATCGTGCCGTGCAGCTCGCCCGCCAGCCCGGTCCCGATGGGTGCCTCGATGGCGGGCGACAGGCCGGCGAGCCCGTGTTGCTCCACGAAGGGCGCGGTCAGAATCATGCAGAGGCCGGACGCCCCCGTGTCGAGCAGCAGCCGGGCGGGGATGGGAGGTCGGCCCCGGATCTTCACGGACGCGCGGAGCAGCGGCCGATCGGCGTCCGGCGTGAACGGAATCGCGGCTCCCGGGCCCGCGTAATGGTACCGCGCCGGGTCGAACAACCGCACGCGCCGTTGCGGGTAATCGATCTCGATCGTGAAGCGCTGCAGCACGTCGTGTCCCAGGAGGCCCTGCTGCAGCCGCCCGCTCGCTTCACTCAGGCCGCGGAGGGGGTAGAGCGCTACCTGATGGTCCGGCAGCTCGAGATCGCCGAGCCGAATGGTGTCGACGACCGCCGACGCGGGTTCCGCGACTTGCCCGGCCGTCGCGACGGGAGTGGCGTGGATCAGTCCGGCCCAATCCTGATCGAGCCCGGTGCGCGAGAGACCGGTGTCCAGCATCAGCCAGGCGGAGTCGCCGTTGATCACCACCGGCAGGTAGATCGCGCCGCCATACGGGTCGAACGGGATCACCGCCAGCGGCGGCTCGGGCGCCAGCGCCGGACCGCGCCAGCATCCCAGCACCAGACCCGCCGTCAACGCCCCCCACCGGGCTCCGGCCCTCAGCTCCATTTTCTCCGGCGCGCCTCCGCCACGATCAGCTGCGCCGCCCCTTCGATCGCCAACCGCTCCGTGTTCACGACCAGGTCGTAATTGCCGAGGTCCTGCCGCTGCCGCCCGTAGTACGTCTTGACGTACTGATCGCGCTGCCGATCGGTGTCGTCCACGACGCGCTCGGCGGTGGCGGGATCCGCGCCGAGGCGCCGCACGGCGAGCTGCATACGCCACGGCTTCGAGGCGACGACGTACACGTGCAGCGCGTCGGGACGCTGGGCGAGGAGCGCCTGCGCTCCCCGGCCCACCAGGACCGCGCGCCCGTGCGCCGCCGCTTCGGCGATCACGCGCTCGGTCATCTTGACGATCGCGGCCTCGTCCGGCTCGACGCGCGGTACCGCGGGCGCGGTCATGAACAGCTCGGGGGACCCGACCGCCAGCGTTCTGGCGAGCCGCTCGAGCAGCCCCGGCGCCCGCTCGTCCCGCTCGGCGACTTCCTCGGGCGCGAGCCCCGCGCGCCGCGCCACCTCGTCCACGAACTCGTTGTCGATCACCGTCCAGTCGAGGGCGGCAGCCACGAGGCGCGCGACGTCGGAGCCGCCCGCGGCGTACTGGCGGGTGATGGTGATGACGGGCGGCGGCATCTCAAGGCTTCAGGTTCTTGCGCAGGTCGCCGATGTTGAGCAACGGCAGCCCACCCTCGGTCGGGACGAAGATGATCAGGTTGCTCGAGCTCTTCATGTCGTGCAACACCTCGATCCACTGCTTGGTGAGCGCCTCGGGCGAGAGCGTCTGGTTCAGGAGGCGCTGCTGCTCGGTCTGGAGCCGGGCGACTTCGACGCGGTGACGCTCCGTCTCGATCTGCTGCTCCTGGGCGATCTTGTTGTTGATCGCCTGGACCACCTGGGCGGGCGGCTGCAGGTCGCGCAGGAAGAAGGCGGTGACGGTGGCGATGCGGAACTTCCCGCCGCCGGCACGCGGGGTGGTGACGAGCGCCGAGTCCACGAGCCCTTCCATCGTGGTGGCGATTTGGGTGCGCTTGGAGATGTCGTTGATCGAGAACTGCACCATGCCGTCGCGGACGCCCTTGCGGATCGCGTTGAGCACGGCCCCGCGGATCTGGTTTTCATCCCCGATCTCGGTGAAGATCTTGGGTGCCTGCATCGGGTCGATCTGCCAGCGGATCGATACCTCGATGTGCATCCCCATCTGCTCGCTCGACAACGCCTCGATGGTCTCGACATTCTCGCCGCGCGCCGGCCATTGCTCTTCCCGGGTCGAGTAGCGCTCGATCGACGACCAGGGCGGCACGAAGCGGATCCCGGCGAGCAAGGGCGACGGGTCCACGTAGCCGAAGGCGTGTCGC
>QHTX01000179.1:7077-8619 GCA_003220975.1 Gemmatimonadota bacterium
GCCCGGGTCGATCACGACCATGGTGGACCCGATCGCCACCAGCAGGCCGACGATCGCCACGACGTAGCCCGCGTAGCGGAGCAGGTTGGCGATGGGACCGGGTCGCTGGGAGCGAACGGTGGCGGCCGAGAGCAGGAGCGAAAACGCGATGACGACGAGGACGGCGCTGGCGACGAGCTTGCCCATGAGCACTCCGGAAGGGGTCCGGAGGGTGAAGATACTGCGTTCTCCGTCGTCCGTTATCCGTCATCCGTAAGGCAACGGAACAAACGGATGACGGACGACGGACGACGGATTACTGAAACAAATTCGGCCCTCCGCTCCCTCCCGTCTTCCCGTAGCCCGGCCCCTTCGACTCTCCCCGCACGCGGGTGTAGCCGAGCTCTTCGCTGCGTGAGATGCGCTTCTCGGCGACGAGGCCCTCCAGCACCAGCTCCGACGCGGCCACCATGGTGCCGGGATCCTTCTTGGCCGCGAGGCCCACCTCATCGATCAAGCCGAGCAGCCCCGGGACCACGCTGAAGCCCTTGAGGCAGGTCTCCGAGCGCTCGTCCATCGAGATCTTCAGCGCGCCGCCCTCGTCGAACCAGTGGACGATGTCATCCACGTTGGCGCCGCCGACCCGTGCCTCGAAGGTCTTGCCCGCAGCGCGCCGGATCAGGTCCTTCGCGATGACCTCGGGGCCCTGCAGCTCGCCCTCGTACTCGAGCTCGAGCTTCCCCGTGATGGCGGGGAGCGCGGCGTAGACGTCGGAGACGCGCGGCACGACCGTCTTCTCCTTGGTGACGATCGAGCGCCGCTCCGCGTTGGAGACGACGTTCTCGAGCACGCTGATCGGCAGGCGCTGGGACACCCCGCTGCGACGGTCCACCCGCTTGTCCTCGCGTGCCTCGAACGCGATGCGCTCGATCAGCTCGAGCATGAAGTCCGCGAGCTTCAGCGGCCGGCCGTTGCGCTCGAGCCACGACTCCTGGCGCGTGATCGCGCCGCCCAGCTCGACGGTGTGCGGGTAGTGGGTCCCGATCTCCGACCCGATCCGGTCCTTGAGGGGGGTGATGATCTTGCCGCGCGCCGTGTAATCCTCCGGGTTCGCCGTGAACACGAGCGCCACGTCGAGGTTCAGCCGGACCGGATAGCCTTTGATCTGGACGTCCCCTTCCTGCATGATGTTGAACAGCCCCACCTGGATCTTCCCCGCGAGGTCGGGCAGCTCGTTGATCGCGAAGACCCCGCGGTGCGCGCGCGGCAGCAGGCCGAAGTGCATCGTGAGCTCGTCGGACAGCAGGTGCCCGCCGCGCGCCGCCTTGATCGGGTCCACGTCCCCGATGATGTCGGCGATCGTGACGTCCGGGGTGGCGAGCTTCTCCACGTAGCGCGAATCGCGTGGCAGCCACGCCACCGGCGTGCGGTCGCCCAGCTCGGCCACGAGCTCGCGGCCGAATTTCGAGATGGGGGCGAACGGATTGTCGTTCACCTCGCTCCCGGCGATGATCGGGATCTCCTCGTCGAGCAGCGTGACGAGCTGGCGCAGGATGCGGCTCT
>QHTX01000180.1:0-4558 GCA_003220975.1 Gemmatimonadota bacterium
AGCCGGTCGTGCGGGTTGTTGCCGCGCGTCTGGTTCTCGACGAAGTATTGCGGGTTCTTGACCTTGCCGACGTCGTGGTAGTAGCAGCCGACGCGGCCGAGCAGTCCGTTGGCGTCGATGCGGTTGCACGCCGCCTCGACCAGGTTGGCCATCGCGACGGAGTGCGCGTAGGTGCCCGGGGCCTCGAGCGACAGCCGGCGGAGCAGCGGCCGGCTCGGATCGGACAGCTCGAGCAGCGTGAGGTCGGTCGTGATACCGGTGATCGCCTCGGCTACGGGGAGCAGGAAGAAGGTGAGTCCCGCGCACACCAGCCCGTTCGCGGCGCCCCAGACGCCGCGCAACCCGATGGCCCCGACGCTCCAGCTTCCGGCGAGCCCCAGCGCCAGCGCCCCGGCGAGATAGCCGAGCGCGATGAGCAGCACGGGCACGTAGAAGTTGCTGCGCCGCCGCAGCGCCCGCACGGAGAGCGCCGCCGTCACGCCGCCCACCATACAGAAGAACAGGGCCGGCATTTCGTGGAATACGGGCTGCAGGCCGATGACGGCGGCCAGGATCATCGCGGCGATCATCGACACGCGCCCGTTGAAGAGCACGGTGAGCATCATGGCCAGGAACGGCAGGATCACGATCTCGGCGTGCTCGGGCACGAAGCGCGCGACGGCCGCCGCCTGCAGCAGCACGAGTGCGAACAGCCCCACGATGAGCGCGACCTGGCGCAGCTCCGCGTACGTCTCGCGGCGGTAGAACACCATCAGCACCCAGAAGATCGCCACGATCAACGAGTCGCGGAGCATCGGGCCGAGCGCACCGCCCAGCGAGTGGCTGGTCGCCGCGCCGCGCCGGACGAGGTCGTTATGCAGCGCCACGAGCTTCTCGTGCACCTCGTTCGTCACCACCTCGTGCGCGCTCACGATTCGGTCGCCGGCGCGCACGATGTACTTGCTGGGATCGACGCTGCGACGCAGCTCGTCGCGCCGCCGCTCGGTCTCGACCGTGTTGGGCACCAGCGTGGGACGGAAGAAATGACTCGCGAGCCGCAGGTACACCGCGTCCCCAACGCTCGAGCTCTTGTCGGGATGCACCTGGCGCGCCCGCGCCAGGTACTGGGCGTACGACAGCACTTGGTCGCGCGGCACCGATTGCTCGGACGCGCGCCGCCGCACGATCAGATCGGGCGCCTGCTCGACCTGCAGCACGCCCGGCGCGGTGACGCCGAGCGCGAGCGTGCGCGCGACCAGCTCGCCCAGGGCCTTCTCGAGGTTGTGGCGCTTGCCGCCCTTGGCGAGGTACGCCGCCTCGGCGCCCGTGAGGCCCACGCCCTGCGCCTTCGCGGCGGCGGCAATCGCGGCGGCGCCGCCCTGATCCGCCGCCGTCTCGAGCGCGGCGAAAAAGGCGCGCACCGCCGCAACGGCACTGTCGAGCGCGCGGTCCTGGAACTGGTAGATCGGCTTCACCGTGCCGGCGAGCTCCTCGGCTTCGCGGGCCAGCTCCTCGTCCGACTTGTTCACCGGGAAGGTGAACGGGGCAACCACGTCATGATCGGCCGGCGTCCCGACGGGCAGGGGTTCCACGTTGGTGGCGCTCGACGGGAACGCCACGTACGCGAGCGCCGCCAGCAGCACCACCCACACCCAGCGGATGCCGTGGTACCGCACCTGGTCCTTCGTGGGGAGTCGCATCTCAGCCCTGCGCGTCTTCCGCGTACGCGCGGATGATGTCCCGCACCAGCCGGTGGCGCACGACGTCCGTCTCCGTGAGATAGCAGAACGCGATGCCCTCGATGCCCGGCAGAATGCGCTCCACCTGGAGCAGTCCCGAGTCCTCCCGGTTCGTCAGGTCGATCTGGGTCTTGTCGCCGGTGATCACGGCGCGCGAGTTCACGCCGAGGCGCGTGAGGAACATCTTCATCTGCATCCCGGTGGCGTTCTGCGCTTCGTCGAGGATCACGAACGCGTCGGATAGCGTCCGGCCCCGCATGTAGGCGAGCGGCGCGATCTCGATTATCCGGGACTCGATCGCCTTCTGCACGCGGTCGCGCGGCATCATGTCCTCGAGCGCGTCGTACAGCGGCCGCAGGTAGGGATCCACTTTCTCGTGCACGTCCCCCGGCAGGAACCCCAGGCTCTCCCCGGCCTCGACGGCCGGCCGCGCCAGCACGATGCGGCGCACCCGCTTGCGCGACAGCGCGTCCACCGCGGCCGCCACCGCCAGGTAGGTCTTGCCGGTGCCCGCCGGGCCGATGCCCACCACGATGTCGTGCTGCGCGATCGCCTCCAGATACTGCCGCTGGCCCGCGCTCTTCGCCTGGATCACCCGGCGCAGCCCGGGCAGGATGATCTTGTACTCACCCTCGGCCGGCCGGCCGAGCGTCCCCTGGGCCTCCTCGCCCACCATCCGGTCCACGTCCGCCACCTCCAGCGTCTCGCCCATGCGCGCCAGGTCCACGAGGGCCTGCGCCACCTGCGCGGCGCGCTCGACGGCGGGGAGCGGGCCCTGGAGCAAGAGTGTGTCGCCGCGCAGCGACACCCGCACTCCCAGCCGTTTCGCCAGCTCTATCAGGTTGCCATCGTTCACGCCCGCCAGGGCCAGGGGATCGACCCCTTCGGCCGACAGACGATGGGTGATCTCGTCGCTCATCGCTCCACCTTGATGTGCAGCGCCTTCAGATCCGCCGGGTTGGCGGGCGCCGGAGCGCCCTCGAAAAGGGCGCGCGCCGTCGTGGTCTTCGGAAACGCGATCACGTCCCGCAGCGATCCCGCGCCGGCGAGCAGCATCACCACGCGATCGAATCCGATCGCGAACCCGCCGTGCGGCGGCGCGCCGGCACCGAGGCCGTCGATGAGAAACCCGAAGCGCTGCTGCCACTCCTCGTCCGTCAACCCGAGCTTATGAAAAATCTTGATCTGCAGGTCCCGATCCGTGATGCGGATCGACCCCGAGCCAAGCTCGTTGCCGTTGTAGACGGCGTCATAGTGGAGCGCCCGGCACGCGTAGGGATCGCCGTCGAGGCGCGCGCGATCCTCGGGACGCGGCGACGTGAACGGATGATGGGCAAAGACGGGCTTCCCGGTCTCGGGGTCCGGTTCGAACAGCGGAAAATCCACCACCCAGCAGAACGCGTGCACCGCCTTGGGCGCAGGTGCGAGCCGGCGAATCACCTCGCGGCGCACCCGGTCGAGCACGGGCGATGTCACGCGGTCGGGACCGACGGTCAGGAGCGCCGCGTCGCCATCACCCACGCCCAGCGTTCCCAGGACCGTCGTGGTGAAGTGCTTCCCCACGGAGCCCGAGACCTGCTCGCCCTGCCGCTTCACCCACGCCAGGCCCGCGCCGCCCAGTTGCTTCGCCGCCTCCGCGAGCTGATCCACGTCCTTGCGCGACAGCGCGCTGCCCCCTTTCACCGCGAGCCCCCGAACGCGCGCCCCGTCCTTCAACGCCGCCTGCACGAACGGTACCCCCAACGGTTGCACCTGCGCCGTCCAGTCGGCGATCGGCAAGTCATAGCGCAGGTCCGGCTTGTCGGTGCCGTACCGCTCCATCGCCTCATGCCAGGTGATGCGCGGGAACGGCCGCCCGACCTGGTGACCTGCCTCGTCCCACAGGGCGACGAGGACGGTCTCGACGTAGTCGAGCACGTCGTCCATCTGGACGAACGACGCCTCGATGTCGATCTGTGTGAACTCGGGCTGGCGGTCGTTGCGAAGGTCCTCGTCGCGAAAGCAGCGGGCGAGCTGGAAATAGCGGTCCAACCCCGCGACCATCAGCAGCTGCTTGTAGATCTGGGGGGATTGCGGCAGGGCGTAGAACTCGCCCGGGTTCACGCGCGACGGGACGAGGTAGTCGCGCGCCCCCTCGGGGGTGGGCTTGGTCAGCACCGGCGTCTCGATCTCGAGGAATCCGAGGTCCGAGAGCGCTTTCCGCGCCCGCTGCAGCAGCCGGTGCCGCAGGATGAGGTTCGCTTGCATCTCCGGACGCCGCAGGTCCAGATGGCGGTACTTGAGCCGCAGCTCCTCGGCGGGCAACTCCTCGCCCTTGCCCCGGGCCACGGGAATCGCGGGCGTCACAGCCCGCCCGACCACCGCGAGTTTGGTCGCGCGCACCTCCACGTCGCCCGTCGGTAGGTCGGCGTTCTTCATGTTCGCCGGACGCGCCGCGACCTCGCCCTCGAGCTCGACCACCGTCTCGCTCGTGAGCCCGCCCGCGACGCTTCGCACGTGCTCCGGTGCGTCCGGGCCGATCGCCACCTGCACGATGCCGGCCCGGTCGCGCAGGTCGAGGAACACGATGCCGCCCAGGTCCCGCTGGCGGTGCACCCAGCCACCCAGCCGCACCCGCTGGCCGACGTGCTGCGCGCGCAACTCCCCGCAGCGGTGCGTGCGCCGGGATGTGGCGCTCACGCTGTCTATGGTACCTCCGCCTGGCACACGGCGCGGTAGAATTCTTCCGGGGTGCGCGCGTCGAGCAGCCGGCACCGCACCTGCTCGCGGCGCACCAGTCGGGAGATCCGGCTGAGCGCCTTCACGTGCGCCCCCGCCGCCGACTCGGGCCCGGCGAGCAG
>QHTX01000180.1:4585-12202 GCA_003220975.1 Gemmatimonadota bacterium
GGCGAGCAGAAAGAACAGGCGCACCGGCTGCCCATCGATGGTTTCATAAGGCACCGGCGCCGGGGTCGTGCCCGCTACGACCACCAGCGCGGACAGGGCGGGCGTCTTCCCGTGGGGCACCGCCACCCCGTAGCCGATGCCGGTCGGAAACTGCCGCTCCCGCTCGAGAATCGCCCCGAGGACCTCGCCCGACTGCGCCCCATTTCCCACCACCACCAGATCCACCAGCTCCCGCAGCACCCCTTCTTTGTCCGTCGCGTGCAGGGGGACCCTGATGCGGGGCGGCGTGAGTAGGTCTGACAGGCGCACGGTCGTCCAAGTGTCCTAAACGCTTGAAGATAGTTAAGTTATGGGCGAGATGCAACGCATTTGCGGCACGGTACTTACGCTGCTTCCCGGGCTCCTCGCCGCACAGCAATCGGCCGGCGCGGAGCTGTGGCGACTCGCGGCCACCACGCTTCCGATTCCACCCGCCCTCGCCACGGGCGGCGCGGCGGCGTTCTGGAACCCCGCGCAGCCGGCGGGGCCGGAGCACGGCAGCGTCGCCTTACAAGCGATCGAGACNNNNGAGGTCGGCGCGCAAGGTGTGTTGCTCACCGCCCGCGCGCGCGTCACGCCGATCGGGGGGGTGGGGCTGGTGTACGGCCGCATGAGCATCGGCGATCTGGTGCGCACCTCGCTCAGTCCCGACCCCGATCCCGGGGGCATCCCCTACTACACGCAGACGATCGGCGTCAACTGGTCGACCACGGCGGCCGCCACGACCGTGGGCGCGACGCTTGCCTACCAGGACACCCAGCTCGATGCCACGCGCGCCGATCGCTGGACCCTCGACGTCGGGGCGAGCCGCGCGATCTCGGACTGGGCGCGCGTCGCCGCCGCGACGCACTTCTTCTCGCGCTTCGCCGCGAACGATCCGGCGCAGGACCTGTACGCCGGCGCGGAGCTGCGCGTATGGCACGGCCCCCTGTGGGAGGGCGGCACGACGGGCGCGATTCGCGCACGCTACGGGATGGCGTTCGCCCACGGGTTCACTGCGGATCACCAGTTCGGTGCCGCGTTCGAAGTGGGGAACGTATTCGCCGCGGACTTCGTGGTGGTGCGCGAAGGGAGCTACGGCGACGCGGGGTGGCGGCCCGTCGCCGGGATGCGCGTCACGATCGGGCGGTACCGCCTGACCTTCGCGCGTGACGCCGCCCTGAACGACGTCGGCGCGGCCTACCGCGCGGGGCTCGAGGCGCGACTGCGATGATCGACCTCCTGTCGCTCGCGCCCGACGCGGCCCGCGACGCGCTGGCCCAGTGGCTCGCCGCCCGCGGTGAGCCGGCCTATCGCGCCAAACAGATCGTGCCGCGTCTGTGGCAGCGACCGGCGGCATCGTGGGACGACGCGAGCGATCTGCCCACCGGGTTGCGCCGTGGGCTCGCGGCGCGCCAGCTGTCGCGCGACGGCACCGAGAAGTACCTGTGGAGCCTGGGCGGGGGGGAAGCGATCGAGTCGGTGCTCATTCCCGAGTGGCGGCGCCGGACGCTGTGCATCTCGTCGCAGGAAGGATGTGCGTTGGGATGCGTGTTCTGCGCCACGGGGCGCATGGGGTTCCGCCAGAACTTGAGCGCCGCCGAGATCACCGGTCAAGTTCGGGAGCTCATGCTCCTCGACCCGTCCCTCAAGCCGACCAACGTGGTGTTCATGGGGATGGGCGAGCCGCTCCTGAACTGGGACGCCGTGGACACGGCGCTCACCATCCTGAACCATCCGGACGGCCTCGGCATCGGCGCCCGGCACGTCACCGTCTCCACAGTGGGTATCCTGCCGAACCTGGCGCGGCTCGCCCGGCGTCCGGAGCAGTTCCGTCTCGCTCTGTCGCTCCACGCCCCGACGGCGGAGCGGCGGCGCGAGCTGATGCCGATCGAAAAGAAGTACGGCCTTCCCGACGTGATGAAAGCGCTGCAGCAATTTCGTCGCCGCGTGACGCTCGAATACGTCCTGATCGGCGGGAAGAACGATGCGCTCGAGGACGCCGATCGGCTGGCGAAATTGGCCCGGCCCCTGGGCGCGCTCGTGAACCTCCTGCCGCTCCATCCCGGTGGTGCGCCGGACCTCACGCCGAGCGCACGGGCGCAGATGCTGGCGTTCGAGCGGCGGCTCAAGGCGCGCGGCGTGGTCGCCGTGCTGCGGCGGAGCCGCGGGCTCGACATCAGCGCCGCCTGCGGGCAGCTACGGGTGGAACTCGAGGCGCGGCGGCGCGAAGTCCGCCCCGAGGAGCACGCTCGCGTCGAGTAGCCGCCGGGCGTCCGGCTCCACGGCCACGCGACCCGTGCCGAGCGCCTTGCGGATCCGTTCCCCGACGGGGCTGCCCCCGCGCCGCACGAGAATCCGCGTCGAATCCAGCGCACCCACGGAGTCCGGCGCGTTGCGGAAGGTGAGTACGTCGATGCCCGCCCGGCGCAAGAGGCGCGTCGCGGTCTTCGCGAGGCCGGGCTTGCCGCTCGCGTTGAGCACTTCCACGGTGACCCGCGGCCCTCCGTCTCGGCCCTCGCCCGGCACGGCGACCTTCGACGGGGCGGCCCGTTGGTCGCGGCAAGCGGCGAGCGCCAGCGCGAGCGCGATCAGGGCGCGAGCAGGGAGTTCCAGAAGTCCACCGTTTCGCGCACGAGCGGCCAGCCGGAATCGATCACCCGGGCGATGCGCCGGGCGGCGACGTCCCGCAGCACCGCGTCTCGCTCCCCGGGCACGCGCGCGGCGAGGGCGCGGTGCGCCTCCCGGTCGAACGGCCGGCCCGGCTCGAGGTAGTCCGCGAGGTACAGCATCTTCCCGACGTCGTCCCAGCGGGCGTGGCCGAGCGAGTGGTAGCGCACGGCGTCCAGCACCCCCGGGTCGCGCTCGCCAGCCCGCGCGGCGCGCTCCGCCGCCATCGGACCGTGCTGCAGCTCGTCGGCCGCGGGCGCGTCCCGGAGCGCGTCGTGCAGCCACGCGGCGCGGAGCCAGCGCGCGCGCTCGGCGGCGGGGACCCGCAGCGCCGTCGCCCAGGTGGAGAGCAGCGCCGCCACGCGCTCGATATGCGCCCGGCGCTCCGGGGTGGCGACGGCCCACTCCGGCAAAGTCACGCGCGGGTATCCCCGCTCTGAAGAGCGGGCTCGGCCCGAGAGTGCGTCCTTAAGGACGCACGTGCGCCGAGCGCGGGCTTCAGCCCGCGAAACTCGTTAGGTCCGCACCGCGTCGTCGCTCGCCACCCCTTCCCCCAGCACCACGTTGTCGATGAGCCGCGTCGCTCCCACCCGCGCGGCGATCGCCACGACGGTGCGGGCGTCGGCGCGAGCCACCGCGCGCAGCTGGTCGTCCACGAGCGCGAGGTACTCCGGGGTCACGCCCGGAGCGTTGAGCACGGCCATGCCGCGTCGCTCCAGGGCCTTCGGGTCGGCCTCGCCCGCGCGCCACGCCTGCTCCACGGCGCGCAGGGCGCGCGACAACGCAACCGCGGCCCGGCGCTCGTCGCCGTTCAGATAGGTGTTGCGCGAGGAGAGAGCGAGCCCATCCAGTTCCCGCACCGTGGGCGCGACGTCCACCTCGAGCGCGAAGTCCAGGTCGGCCGCCATGCGCCGCACCAGCATCGCCCGTTGGAAGTCCTTGCGCCCGAACACCGCGACGTCCGGCTCGACGATGTGGAACAGCTTGGCGACCACGGTGAGCACGCCCGCGAAGTGCCCAGGCCGGGCCGCCCCCTCGAGCGTGTCGGCCATCGGGCCGGGGGCGACGCGCACGAGCGGGTCGCTCGGGTACAACGCCGTCGTCTCCGGCAGGAAGAGGCAGTCGACCCCACGGTCGGCCGCGAGCCGGCGGTCGCGCCCGAGGTCGCGGGGGTAGGCCGCGAAATCCTCCGTGGGGCCGAACTGCAGCGGGTTCACGAAGATGCTCAGCACGACGCGGTCGACGCGCTCGCGGGCGCGATCGACGAGTCGCAAGTGGCCTTGGTGCAGGAATCCCATCGTCGGCACGAACCCGATGCGCCGGCCGCGCGCCCGCTCGGCGCGCGACCAGGCGCGCATGTCCTCGGGCGTCGTGACCTCACGCATGATGAGCCGCCCTACTCCGCCTTCATCACGACGCAGTCGGTCAGATATGGATCGTCGAAATGGGCCATCTCCCCGGCTGCCTTCCCGGGCACCAGAAACAACCGCGCGGAGAGCGGCTTGCGAAGCTTGGTGGACAGTGCCGCCACGTCGGCGATCAGAGCCGCCAGCTGATCCGCTGGCGTGTCGCCCGGCAGCGGCACGACGTCGAGCCCGGTGCCGCAGACGCTCGAGTACAGGAGCAGCTCGCGCACGCTGAACCGCCCCTCCGATGCGCGTCGCGCGAGCACCGGATCCTCCAGGACCGGGAGCATGAGTCCCGAATACCCGCACGTCTTGACCCGCAGGCTCTTGAGGACGTCGGTGATCGCTGCGCACCCGGCGAGCGTCGAGGGGCTACCGAACGGGACCCCGGTGAGCGCCTCGACGGCCGCTCCGATGCTGGCGTCCTTGCCGGGTGCGGGAGAGACGTCGATGCCCCCATAGGCCCGCTCGTCCTGGCGAGCGACCTGCCGCACCAGCCGCTCCAGAGGTCCGAGCCGGGACTCGAGCACCGCCGTGAGACGTTGTTTGGCCTCGGCCAGGGTGTTCGCTCCGGCGAACGCGGCGGAGAGCAACGGGGGCGATTCGAGACCGACGGCCACGGCGTCCGACCCGTGGTGGTACGCGACGGGAAAGAACGGTGTCCCCGCTGGAACGTTGGCGGCGGCGGCGAAGCGGAAGTTGCCGATGCCGCCGGCGGTGGCGCGCGCGATCGCCACCATGGCTTCACCCGCGGCCGTGACCCCACGGGGTGAGGCCGTGCGATCCAGCGACGCGACCCGCACCGTGAAACTCAGGTTCCGAGTCGTCCGGGCGAGCTCGGCGGCCCACGCGGGGAACTCCGGATCGTCACCGTCAGGCGCAAGCGCGGGACCGATGCTCAAGAGTGCGTGCTCGGCCACCACGGCGCGGTCGAGCGCCTGCAGGGCGGCCACCGCGTCCGCGCGCGCGCCGCGTCCGGCTTCCTCCAGAAAGGGCTGGGTCGCGATGCGGATGGTCTGCACCTCGTAGCCTGCGTCGGTGAGGACCCGCTGCGCCCGCTTGAGAGAGGCGAGCGCGGCCTCGACCGGTGCGGTGTCGGAGGGGCTGCGAAGGTTCGTGCCCACCGTGATCGTGCGGATGCGAAACCCCGGCCCGCTGGAGTCGGGCGCGAAGCCTCGTCTCGCCGAGCGCACGAGCGGCGTCAGCGCAGCCGCACCGAGCAGCGCGATCGCCTCCCGCCGCGACAGGTCACGATGACGGCGCGTCATTTCGGGAACGAATGCTCCGGCCCGGGATACCGCCCCTCGCGCACCTCGGCCGCGAACAGCCGCACCGCCTCGCGCACGTCCTCGGCGAGCGCCGCGTAGCGCTTCACGAACTTGGCCGCGAACTCCTCGTTCAGGCCCAACATGTCGTGGAGCACCAACACCTGCCCGTCACACGCCGGGCCCGCGCCGATTCCGATCGTGGGAATCGTGAGGGCCTTGGTGATCTGGGAGGCCAGCGGCGCGGGAACGAGCTCCAGCACGAGCGAGAACGCGCCCGCTTCCTCGAGCGCCCGCGCGTCGCCCTTGAGCCGCTCGGCGGTCGGCTCGTCCCGGCCCTGCACGCGGTAGCCGCCCAGGGCGTGCACCGACTGCGGTGTGAGGCCGAGATGGCCCATCACGGGAATCCCAATGTCCACGAGCGCGCGCACCGTCTCGGCCATGGGGCGCCCGCCTTCGAGCTTCACCGCGTGGCAACCCGTCTCCTGCAACACACGCCCAGCGTTTCTGATCGCGTCCTGGGGCGAGACCTGGTAGCTGAGAAACGGCAGATCGCACACCACCATCGCCCGTTGGGCCCCGCGGCGCACGATCTTCGTGTGGTAGATCATCTGCTCGAGCGTCGCGGACAGCGTGGTCTCGGCGCCCGCGAGCACTTGGTTCACCGAGTCGCCCACGAGCAGGATGTCCACGCCGGACGCGTCCAGCAGCCGGGCGAACAGGGCGTCGTAGCAGGTGAGCACGACGATCCGCTCCCCCTGCTCCTTCATTCTCAGGAGCTCGTGCGTGGTGACCGCCCGGCGCTCGTCAGTCATCGGGCGTAGGCCGCGGAGCAGCGGCGTCGAGCTCGGCGATCTCGCGCCGCCAGAAGTCGCGGTGGGGCAGCTCGGGATGGGGGATGGTCAGCTCCGGCTCCCGCACGGTGCGCTCGCCGTAGCGCACGACGTCCAGGTCCAGCGTGCGCGGGCCCCACCGCACGGCGCGGACACGCCCCCGCTCCGCCTCGATCGCGTGCAGGTGCCGGAGCAGCTCGGCAGGCTCGAGCTCCGTCTCGAGCAGCACCATCTGGTTCAGGTACGGGCCCTGCGCGATGGGGCCGAGTGGAGCGGTCTCTTCGACCCGGGAGGCCCGGACCAGCCGCGTGCGCGGCAGGGCCGCGAGGCGCGCCCGCGCGTGCGCCAGATGCCCCGCGCGGTCCCCGAGATTCGATCCCAGCGCCACGTACACCCGCTCCGCCATGGGCACCGGGGAATGGTAAACGCGCTACGCGACGCTGGCAAAGCCGCGGGTCAGCTCCCGCAGCATGGCGGCCACCTCCTCGAGCTCGCGGGTGGCGCGCTCCAGGTCCGTGAGCCCGCGCGCCGCCTCGTCCGCGCGGGTGGCCACGTCGTCCGCCTCGGCGCGGTTCTTTCCGGCGATCGCCGCCACGGCGTTGATCCGCTGGCGCAGGACCCCGAACGCCTTGTCCTGCTCGCCGGCTGCGGACGCGATGCGCTGCGCGTGCGCCGTGGCCTGCGCCGTCGCGGCCACGATGGCGTCCAGCGCCTCCAGGGCCGCGGACGACAGCTCCTCCACGCCGCCCACGTTCACCTGCCCGCGCCGCATCTGCTCCACCACCTCGCCCACCTGGCGGTGGATGTCCTGCACCAGCTCCCCCGCCTCGCGCGCCGCCGTCGCGCTCTGCTCGGCGAGCCGGCGCACCTCCTCGGCCACCACGGCGAAGCCTTTGCCGTGTTTCCCCGCCCGCGCGGCCTCGATCGCCGCGTTCAGGGCGAGCAGGTTCGTCATGTCGGCCAGCTCGCGGATCGAGGCGATGAACCCGGTGATGCGGCGGCTCACCTGGCCGAGCCGTTGCACCTGGCCCGACGCCTCGCTCACGAAGGTCTTGAGCGCGACGAGACGCTGGATGGCGTCGCGGATCTGGTCGCGGTTCTTGTGCGCGACCTCGCTCGCCGTGGTGGACGCCTGCGCCGCCTCGGTGCCGTCCTCCGAGACCCGGCGGGACACCTGCGCCAGGCTCTCCGTGGCCTGGAGTCCCCCCGAGACCTCACTCTCCTCGGCCAGCACGCCGCGGCGGATGGTGCCCGTGGACTGCGCCACGGCGCTCGCCGCGTGGCGCAGCGACTCCGCGGCCCGGGCGAGGGTCGCGAGCTGCCGGGTCATGGTGTCCACCGTCTCGAGCAGCGGGCGGCGCAGCTCCGTGATGTGGATCGCGGTGGCCAGCTGATTCGCGAAGGTATGGATCGTGAATACGTCCT
>QHTX01000180.1:12260-12707 GCA_003220975.1 Gemmatimonadota bacterium
GCCGATCACCGTGTCCCCGAGCTTGAGCGGGACCATCACGAGGCTCTGCACGTAGAGCGGCGCGTCCGCCACCCGCTTGTCGCGCGTCACGTCGTCGATCACGACGGCCTGGCCGCTCTGCGCGACCTGCTCCCGCAGCGCCGCGGTATCCGGGCTGGGCTCACCGCGCTCCGCCCGCCCGATCGAGCCCCGGTAGGCCAGCCGCAGCGCCCCCTCCTGGCGGCCGTAGATGCGGAAGTCCCCCCAGTCCACGAGCCGGTGCGCCAGCCGCTCGATGCGGGCGAACGAGTCCTCCAGGCTGACATTGCTCGTGATCACCGCCTCCATCGCGTGGATCTTGTTCAGCTCCTCGGCGGCGATCGCCTCTTCGATTATGTGCTTGAACAAGAGCCCCAACGCGCCCAGCGGCACCGCGACGAACGGCCAGGCGAGCGGCGGCCAGTACAC
>QHTX01000181.1:0-7033 GCA_003220975.1 Gemmatimonadota bacterium
TATTGAAGAACGCCAAGCACCGCGAGAATGACCGCGGCGGCAGCGCCCGCGCCCAGCCAGAAGGTGGTCATTGCTAGAGGAGTGGCGCGCTACCCCCCCAGCTGATCCAGCACGTCCAGCACCCGCTCCATCTCCTCCGCGGTGTTGTAGCAGTGGGGGGCGAGCCGGATCGCCCCTTCGCGCAGCGAGCACACGACGTGGGCGCGCTTCAACGCATGATAGGCCTCCGCCGGGTGCTCGGGGGCGAGACACACGATCGCCGAGCGGTGCGCGTCGTCGCGCGGTGACACGACCCGCACGCCGTTCTCGTCCGCCCAGCGGAACACCGGCTCGTGCAGCGCGCGCGTGTACTGCTCGACGTCGTCGACGCCGAGCTCGGCGAGCATCGCCACCGACGTCGTCATCCCGACGAAGTCCTGGAAGGGCAGCGTGACCAGCTCGAAGCGGCGGGCGTCGGCGCGGAAGGTGGGATTGTACTCCGTGAGGCGGGAGAAATCGTCGGTGCCCTCGAACGCCATCCAGCCGGTCACCGCGGGCTCGAGCGCCGAGATGAGCTCGCGCCGCACGTACACGAACCCCGAGCCCCAGGGGGAGAGCAGCCACTTCTGGCCGCCGCACGCCAGGATGTCCACCGGCGTCTCCCGCACGTCGAGCACCGAGTTCCCCACTCCCTGGATCCCATCCACGACGAGAAAGGTCCCGTTCGCGCGGCAGGCGGCGCCGAGCCGATCGAGGTCGGCGCGGTGGCCGTTCGCGAACTGCACGAACGAGACGGCGAGCACGCGCACCCGCGGGTCGTGCAGCCGCTCGACCAGGTAGTCCTCGTCGGGCCAGCCCTGGGCGGTGCAGGGCGCGAGCTCGACCTCGACCCCCTGCTTCTTGAGGAGCAGCCAGGGATAGACGTTGGCGGGAAACTCGCGGTCCGACACGAGCGCCACGTCGCCAGGCTGGAGGGGCAGGGCGCGGGCCGCGAGGTTCAGCCCGTGACTGGTGTTCGTCGCGAGCGCGATCTCGCTCGCGTCCGCGTTGATGAGGTGCGCGACCGCGGCGCGCGCCGCCTGCAACCCGGCCTGTAGCTCGCGGTCCGGGAGCAGGTGGGGGGCGGTGCGTTGGGCGGTGAACTCGTCGAGCGCACGGCGCGTGCGCTCGGGGATGGGACCGGTGGAGGCGTTGTTCAGGTATACGGTGTCGGCCGTCCAGGGGAACTCGGCGGCGCGGAGCGCCCGGAACTGGTCGCGCACCGCCCTGAGGCGCGCCGGGTGATAGGCGATGTCGGTCATGCGCGGACGTCCAGCGCGTCGCGCAACCCGTCGCCCACCAGATTCACGCCCAGCACCGTGAGGCCGATCGCGAGCCCGGGGAAGAGCGACACCCACGGGGCGACGCGCAGCAGGTCGCGTCCCTCGGCGACCATCGCGCCCCAGGAGGGCGTGGGCGGCTGGGCCCCGAGCCCGACGAACGAGAGCGCGGCCTCCGCCATGATGGCGCCGCCCACGCCCAGCGTGGCGGCGACGACGACCGGGCCGAGGATGTTGGGGAGCACGTGGCGCGTCACGAGCCGCCGCCCGGACGCGCCCAGCGCCCGCGCCGCGTGCACGTAGTCGAGCCCGCGCACGACGAGCACCTGGCCGCGCACCAGCCGGGCCATGCCGGCCCAGCCCACGAGCCCGATCACCAGGCATACCACCGGCAGCGACGGCTTCACGGCCGCGGCGATCGCGATGAGCAGCAGCAGCGAGGGGAAGGCGAGCGTCACGTCAGCCGCGCGCATCACCACCGCGTCCACCCAGCGGCCGCGGTAGCCGGCCGCGAGGCCCAGCGTGAGCCCGGCGGCGAGCGCGATCACCTGGCTCGTCACCCCGACGGCGAGCGAAAGCCGGGCGCCGAACAGCACCCGGCTCAACACGTCCCTGCCCTGTGCGTCGGTTCCGAACAGATAGGCGGGCGACGGCTCCCGCAGCGCGACGACGAGCTGCCCGTGATACGGATCACGCGGCGCGAGCCACGGGGCGGCGAGCGCCACGAGCGCGAGTCCGGCCACGACGAGGAGGCCGATCGTCATCCAACGATTCCGCATGATGCGATGGCGCATGAGTAGCGCGGGGCTGGGGCCCATGACTACGTTAGTCGGAGGCTCACCTTCTGGGCAAGCGGCGAATCACGTGAACACAGAAACGCGCTTCACTCTCGTGCTCGGCGGCGGCGGCATGAAAGGCGTCGCACACGTGGGTGTGCTCCAAGCGCTCACCGAGCGCGGACTCGTGCCGGCGCAGATCGTGGGCTCGAGCGTGGGGGCGCTGGTGGGCGCCGGGTGGTCCGCCGGGAAGAGCATCGCCGAGCTGCGCGAGATCGCCGTGCACTTGCACCGCAAGGATGTGTTCGTCCGTGCCTACGCCGACATGGCGTTCAAGCGGGAGCGCTCCCCCGCCCTGTTCCGCCGCGAGCCGCTGGACGCGTTGATCGAGCGCGTGGTCGGGGCCGCCACGTTCCAGGACCTGCACGCCCCCCTGATCGTGAACACGGTGGACATCAATTCGGGGATGCAGGTGTTCTGGGGGCTCGACGGGCTCGACGAAGTGCCGGTGCGGGACGCCGTGTTCGCTTCCTGCGCGCTGCCGGGGTACCTGCCGCCGCGCGAGATCCGGGGGCGCTTCTACGTGGACGGCGCTACGCTCGACAACCTGCCCGTGGGCACGGCGCGCATCCTCGGCACCGATCTGATCCTCGCGGTGGACGTGTCCGCCTCGAACGCGTTCCGCGCCGACACCCAGGAAGAGGGGTTCGCCGCGGTGTTCTCGCGCGCCGCCGAGATCGCCGTACAATCGCTGCTCGAGCTGCGGCTGCGCGAGTGGACGACACCGCCGATCTACTACATCCACCCGCGCGTCGAGCACATCTCGGCCTTCGACTTCGACCACCTGCGCGAGGTGGTGGAAGAAGGCTACCGCGCGACCGCCGCCGAGCTGGACCGGTCGGCGGAGTGGCCCGGCCCGGGCGACGCCGGAGTCTTTCCGCGCCGCGCCGTCACGGTGCGCGTGCAGCGGGAGCGCTGCATCGGGTGCGGCGCGTGCCTGGTACAGGCGCCGCCGGGGATGTTCGTGCTCGACGCCCAGGGCAAGGCCGTGGTGACGCGGCCGGACCAGGAGTGGTCCCCGATCGACGGCGAGTTCATCCGCCACTGCCCCACCTACGCGATCAGCGCGCGGCCGGCGGCCGCGCCGAAGGCCGCAGGCGCGGCGGGCTAGCCCGTCGAGGCGTCATCGATCCGGACGCCGGAACTCCCGGTCGATCTCCATCAGGTCGCGCGCCACCCGATCCCAGTTGTAGTAGGTCTCCACCGCGCGCCGCCCCGCCGCGCCCATGCGGCGCCGCAGCTCGGCGTCGTCGAGCAACCGGGTGATCCCGTGCGCCACCGCCCCGGCGTCGTCGGGATCCACCAGGATCCCCGTCTCGCCGTCCCGCACCGCGTCCGGCACGCCACCCGCGCGCCCGCCCACCACAGGGAGCCCGCACGCCGACGCCTCGACGATGGCGATCCCGAACCCCTCCGCCAGCAGGTCGTAGCGGCGCGACGCGCCGACGTACACGTCGACGGCGTTGTAGAGCGCCGGCAGCTCGTCGTCCGGCACGAAGCCGAGGAAGCGCACGGCATCCCCCATGCCGCAATCCGCCACCAGTCGCTCGAAGTGTGGCCGCACCGTCCCCACGCCCGCCACCGCGTAGCGCGCACCCGGGACCGCTGCGCGCACCGCCGGGAGCGCCTTGATCACCGTATCGATCCCCTTATGCCAGTCGAGCCGCGAGACCGTGAGGAGCCACGGCCCGCCGTCGAGCCCGTACTTCGCGCGCACCGCCCGAGGATCGATCCCCGGCCGGAACTGCGACGGGGTGGTGCCGAGCGGCACGACCCGCACGTCCGCAGCGAGGGCGGGACAGTCGAGCTGGCCCAGCACCGAGCGCGCGAGCTCCGCCGTCCAGCGGCTGATGGCGACCACCACCGCACAGCGGCCGAGCAACTCGCGCGCCGTCCAGCGCTTGAAGGGGGATCGGCGGATCTTCGCCTCGAGGAGGAGGAGCTCCGTCCCGTACACGACGACGCCATACGGGAGCCCGACGCGGGCCTTGAGCCAGCGCGCGGGGTAGCCGGCGGGCTTGAGCTCGCCGCACCACGCGAAGCCGGGCCGGGCGCGCCGGGCGAGCGCACTCGCCCGGGCGGTCCACACCACGAGCCCGTTGATGGTCCGGAGCCGCGTCGCCCGGATGGGGGCATGGTCGATCGGCTGCGGGAACTGCGCGTCGCTCGCGGCGCTGCCGGGATGGCGGCCGGTCGAGACGAGCAGGGAGTTGGGGGGATAGCGCAGCGCCAGCTCGCCCATCAAGCGCGCGATGCCGCCCCCGAGCGGCGGAAAATTGAACGCGAGGAGCAGCGTGCGGGTCAGGCCACGACTTCCGATTCGATGGCGCGCAGATCGCGCACGACTCGGTCCCAGTTGAAGTAGGTCTCGACCGCGTGCCGCCCGGCCGCGCCAACGCGCCGCGCGAGCCCGGGGTCGCCGAGTAGCCGGGAGATCGCGTCGGCGAACGCGGCGGGGTCTTCCGCCGGGACGAGGAAGCCGGTCTCGCCGTCGCGCACGGCGTCGGGGACGCCACCCGAATTCCCCGCCACCACCGGGAGGCCGCAGGCCGAGGCCTCCACGAGCGCGAGCCCGAACCCCTCGACGCCGATCCGCTCGGCCCGGCGCGACGCGCCGACGTACACGGTCGCGAGGTTGTAGAGCGCCGGCAGGTCGCGATCGCCCACCTCGCCCAGAAACCGCACCCGCTCGGCCACGCCGGTCTTGTGGGCGAGTTTCTCGAGGTGCTCGCGCTCCGGGCCTGAGCCCGCGACGGCGTAGCGCACGTCGGCTGCCTGCTCGACGATCGCGGGGAGCGCGCGGATCACCGTGTCCACGCCCTTGTGCGGCTCGAGCCGCGCCACGGTGAGGAGCCAGCGCACCCCGCCGTCCGGGAGGCCGAACCGCTGCCGCAGCTCGTCGCTGTCCACACCCGGCCGGAACCGCTCGGGGTCGGTGCCGAGGTGGACCACCCGGAGGCGCTGGCCGTGCCCGTCGAGCCCGAGGTCGCCGAGCACCGAAAGCACGAGATCGCGCGTCCAGCCGCTGATCGCGACGAGCGCGGCCGCGCCCCCGAACACGGCGCGCGCCGTGCGGCGCTTGAAAACCGACTGCCGGATCTTGTGCTGCTCGCTCAGCACGTCGGCACCGTAGAGGAACACACTGTACGGCACGCGACACCGCTCCAGCACCCAGCGGGCCGGGTACCCCGCGGGCTTCACGTTGCCACAATGAACGAAGCGGACGTGATGCTGGCGCGCGAGGCTGGCCGCGCGGCGCGACCAGAGCAGCAAACCCGGCAGTGACTTCGTGGTGCGCCGGCCGATGGGGAGGCGATCGACCGCGCCGTTGTACTGCGCGTCGACGTCGCCGGCGTCGGGGTCCTGCGGCGTGGAGACGATCAGCTCGCCGGCCGGATAGCGTCGGGCGAGCTCGCCGTGCAGGCGGGCGATGCCACCGCCCAGCGGCGGGAAATCGTGCGCGAGGAGCAGCGTCGTCATGACGACCGTGTGACGCCGGAAGGCATGCTGTATAATCAGGGGACAGCCCCTGCTCCAGCAACCCAGCCGCAACCCGGACCGCTCGCAGCCCGAGGACGTCATGCCCGACCGCGCCCCCCCCGTCCCCCCCGTCCCCTCTGTGCCCCCGGCCTCGCTGCCCCTCACGGTCGTGATCCCGACGCTCAACGAGGCATGGCAGATCGCGGAAGCGCTGGCGTCGCTGCGCTGGGCCGACGAGGTCATCGTCGCCGACGGGGGCTCGACGGACGACACGGTGGCGATCGCGCGCGCGCACGGGGCCAGGGTCATCGAGGTCAAGGGTCCGACGATCGCCGCCCAACGCAACGCCGCCATCGCGGCCGCGCGGAACCAGTGGATCCTCGCCCTCGACGCCGACGAGCGCGTGACCGCCGCCCTGCGGGAGGAGCTGGGGGTGGTGCTGGCGGCGCCGGCACACGCGGCGTACCGGATACGGATGCAGAACATCTATCTCGGGCGCGAGCGGCGGCGCGGTCGCTGGGGGCGTGACTGGCACGTCCGCTTGTTCCAGCGGTCGCGACGCTTCGTCGAGACCCGCGTGCACGAACACCTCGAGCGCGTTCCCGATACGGGCGAGCTCAGTGGCTGTATCCGCCACGCCCCGTACCGCGACCTGACGCACCATCTCGAGAAGATCATCCTGTACGCCCGCTGGGGAGCCCAGGACCTGCACGCGCGCGGCCGCCGCGCCACCGCCTGGGACTTGACCGCCCGGCCGCTGTGGCGATTCGCGCGCGACTACGTCGTGGCGGGCAGCTGGCTCGACGGCCGCGGCGGTATCGTCGCCTCCGTCCTCACGGCGTACTCTGGATTCCTCAAGTACGCCTACCTCTGGGACCTGGGAGCGCGGTCTCCTACCGCGTGAGCGCGTCCGTCCGAGCATGAGACTCCCGATCCTGATGTACCACAAAGTCGATCGGATGCCGCCGGGAGCCCGCTACGTGCGGAACTACGTGCTGCCGGAGCAATTCGAAGCCCAGCTCGCCGCGCTGGCCCGCTGGGGGTATCGCACCGTGTCGTTCGGCGAGTGGCTCGCCTACCGGCGCGGCGCGGCGGACCTGCCGCGCCGGCCGATCATCGTCACCTTCGACGATGGGTACCGTTCCACATACGAGATCGCGTGGCCGCTGCTGCAACGCTTCGGTTACACCGCCACGGTGTTCCTCGTGTCGGATCTCATCGGCAAGACCAACGCGTGGGATGTCCACGAGGTCCAGGAGCCGCTGCTCGGCCGCGCGGAGATCGCCGAGATGCAGCGCGGCGGCATCGGGTTCGAATCGCACACCAAGACCCACGCGGCGCTCACGCTGATCGAGCCGGACCGCGCGATGGAAGAGCTCACCGCCGCCCGCGTCACCCTCGCCGAGCTGCTCGGCACCC
>QHTX01000181.1:7058-11251 GCA_003220975.1 Gemmatimonadota bacterium
CCCCTACGGCAAGAGCAACCCGGCCGTCCGAGCGATGACGCGCGAGGCGGGCTACGAGGCCGCGGTCATGGCAGGCAGCCGCATGAATGCGCGTCGCACCGATCCTTTCCGGCTGAAGCGGATCGGGATCGATTATCGCACGACCATCGCGCAGTTGCGCTGGAAGCTGTTTCGGCTGCGCTGGCTCGCCTACGCCTAGCCGGCGCGCGCCCGTCGCTTCAAGGCCTCGCGGTACACCGCCTCGGTCCGCTGCGCGGTCCGCTCGAGGGTGAATTCCCGCCGCACCAGCTCCCGCCCCGCCCGCGCGAGGCGGCGGGCGAACTCGCCGTCCGAGAGCACGCGGTCGAGCGCCCGCGCCCAGGCCGCGGGATCGAGCGGCGGGACGAGCAGCCCGGTCTCGCCGGACGTCACCAGATGAGGGTTGCCGCCGGCGTCCGAAGCCACCACGGGAAGCCCGAGCGCCATGGCCTCGAGCAGGGATTGCGAGAGTCCCTCTATGCGGGACGGGAGCGCGGCCGCGGTGGCGAGGTGATAGAACGGGAGCGCCGGCCGCTCGGAGAGCGGGACGAACAGGACGCGATGGCGCGGCGGCACCGCGTCGGCGAGGGCGCGCAACCGGGCGTCGGGCTCCACGCCCACGAAGGCCACGAGCACGGGGCGCTCGATCAGCGCCAGCGCCTGGAGCAGGACGTGCTGATCCTTGAGACGGGAAACCACGGCGAGGACGGAGCGGCCGCCCACGTCGCCCAGCGTCGCGCGCGCAGCCGCGAGCTCCTGGCCCTCTACGGGCGCGTCCACCCGCTCGAGCGCGATGCCGTTCGGCACGACGCGGAGCCGCGCGCCGGGGTGCAGCCGCCGGCGCAGGGCGCCGGCCACCGCGGCGCTCACCGCGATCGTGCGGTCCGCCGTCAGGCCGACCGCGAGCAGCTCCACGGACGACGTGAGCGGCATCGTGCGCCGCGTGACCACGAACGCCTGCGACAGGCGCCCGCGCCACCGGAGCCACGTGAGCGCGCGGCGATCGCGCGTCCCGTGGGCGTTGACGACCGCGACGCCGTGCTGCGCGATCACGCCCTGGAGCGCTCGCGCGACCCCAGGCGCGTGAAGTCGAACGGCACGACGTCGAGCCGCGCCGCGCGCGCGAGCCGGGCCAGCAGCACGTCGTCGCGACACCCCACCAGCACGCGGTGCCCGCGGCGGGCGAGATGCTCGCTCAGATTGAAGATGGATTGCGTGGAGCCGGCGGGGCCGCCCTGATGGGTGAGCTGGAGGATCGTGAGGGGCCGGCCTGGCATGGGGCGAAGGTAGTTATACTATCCCGCGCATGCACGTCGTGGTGGCGTCCCACCAGCAGCTGCCGGCGAAGGGCTACGGCGGGCCCCAGCGCGTGGTGGTGGCGCTGGTGCGCGGGCTCGCCGCGCTGGGCCATCGCGTCACGCTGCTCGCACCTCCGGGCACGCGCGTCCCCGAAGCGAGGGTCGTAGCGGTCCCGCCGCGCAAGTTCGGCGATGCGGCGAGCCTCCTCCCCCACATCCCGTCCGACGGCGAGATCCTGCACGCCCACTTCCCCCTCAAGCGCGGCCCCGCCACGATCCCGTTCGTCCAGACCGTCCACCGCAATCTGAAGCCGGGCACCCCGCTCGATCCCAACGCGATTTTCCTGTCGCGCGACCACGCGCGCCGCCACGGGAGCGAAGTATTCGTCCACAACGGGCTCGACCCGGCCGAATACTTCTTCCGGCGCTTCCCCAAGCGACACGAACAGTACGACCTGTTCCTCGGCAAGCTGCACAGCAGCAAGGGCTACCACTGGGCGGTGGAAGCGGCGAAGCACACCGGCCACAGGCTGATCGTCGCGGGCGGCTGGCGCCCGAGCTTCACGGGATCGATCAAGTACGTGGGCGAGGTGGACGGCGCGACGAAGGCCGCGCTGCTCGCCCGGGCGCGCTGTCTGTGGAACCCGGCGGAGTGGGACGAGCCCTTCGGCCTGGTGACGGTCGAAGCCTTTCTCTCGGGCACCCCCGTGCTCGGCACCCGCCGCGGCGCCCTCCCGGAGCTGATCACCGCCGAGGCGGGGGCGCTGTGCGACACGATGGACGAGATGATCGCGGCCGCCGAGACGATCCATACGCGCAGCCCCGAGGCCTGCCGGGCGCACGCCGAGCGCCACTTCACTCACCGAGTAATGGCCGAGGGATACGTGCGGATCTACCACCGTGTGCTGGAGCGCGGTGCCGTGTGACAGGCCTGCACGTCGTCGTCGCCTCGCATTACCGGCTGCCCGTGAGCGGGTACGGCGGCACGGAGCGCGTGGTCGTGGCGCTCGTGCGCGGGCTCGCCGTGCTCGGTCATCGGGTGACGCTGCTCGCAGCGCCCGGCACTCGGATCCCCGAGGCGACTGTCATCCACGTCCCTCCCCAGCAGCTGACCAACCACAACATCGATCTCGGCAGCCTCGTCCCGCGCGACGCCGACATGCTCCACATCTTCTTCCCCGTGATGCGCGCGCCGTCGCGCCCGTTCGTGCAGACGCTGGAGGGGAATCTCCGGGCGGGCGCGGCGGTGCCTCCCAACAACATCTTCGTCTCACGCGACCACGCACGGCGGTCCGGCAGCGACGTGTTCGTCTACAACGGTCTCGACCCGGCGGACTTTCTCTTCCGTTCCGTGAAGGACGACTATCATCTGTTCCTCGGCAGGTTGCACAGCGCGAAGGGTTATCGCTGGGCGATCGAGGGCGCGAAGCGCCGTGGACATCGCTTGCTGCTGGCTGGCGGCTGGCGCCCGAGCTTCGCACGCAACATCACCTACGTCGGCGAGGTGGCGGGACGCAGGAAGGCCGAGCTCCTGGCCGGGGCGAAGTGTCTGTGGATGCCGGCGCTGTGGGACGAGCCATTCGGCCTCACCACGATCGAGGCGCTGTTCTCGGGAACGCCCGTACTCGGCACACACCGCGGCGCGCTGCCCGAAGTGATTGCACCGGACGTGGGTGCCTTGTGCGACACGGTGGACGAGATGATCGCGGCGGCGGAGACGATCCACACGCGGAGCCCCGAGGCGTGCCGCGCCCACGCCGATCGCTACTTCACGCACGTCGTGATGGCCGAGGAGTACCTGCGGATGTACCGCACGCTGCTCGAGACCGGGACGCTGCCGCCGGGCCGCTCCTACAACAGCTGGACCAGCCCGGCGTAGAAGCGCGCGGCCGCCGCGTCGATGGTCAGGGGTTTCACGGCAGCCGGATCGGGCGCGGGACCGGCGAGCGCCGCACGGAGCGCCGCAACCAGGCCCGGCTCGTCGTCGAGCGAAAACAGCTGCGCCGCGCCCCCCACAAACTCGCGATGCGGCGGGATGTCCGACGCGACGACGGGCGTGCCGCACGCGATAGCCTCAATCGGCGACAGCCCGAAGCCCTCGAAGCGACTGGGACAGACCACGACGCTGGCTTGGCGATACGCGGCCACGATCTCGGCGTCGCTCAGCCCGCTCTCTACGGAACAGCGCACGCCCAGCTCGGCCGCCCGGCGCCGCAGCCGCGTCTCTTCGGATCCTCGGCCGATCAGCCGCACCGGTAACGCAGGCTGCAACCGCGCCGCCGCCCGGAGCAGGGCTTCCTGATTCTTGTACGGCCCGAGGCGGGAGACGCTCAGCAGGTGGGGCGCGGCCCGGCGCGCGCCGTCGAGCGGCACGAAGCGATCGGAGTCGTAGCAGTACGGCACCCGCGTACAGGGCACATCGAAATGGGCGGCGACGCTCGCGGTCGCCAGCGCGCTCGACGACCACACCGCGCGAGCCCGCGCCGCGATGAACCGCAGCCGGCTATAGTACCCCCGCCGTTCGCGGTACCGTCGACCCAGCCGCGGCAACCGGACGAACCGGCCGAACGCCCACCACACGGGATCGGGTTTGCCGCTGCCGATCCTCCACGGAGGCAGGTCCCACACGTACAGCACGTAGGGACAGCGGTGCGTCGTCGCGTAGCGCCACGCGCGCTCGGCCACCGTGCCGCTCATCGCGATCGCCAAACGGGCGGGTGTCTCGTCGTCCGTCGCGACCGTCAGCCCCAACTGCCGCAGGCGCGGGACGATCTGCGCGGCGAGGCGGTTGGGGGCGAACCACTGGATGTCGATCACGGGGCGCGCGCCACCTCGAACACGAACACGGCCGCGCCGCGCTGCTTCAGCGGCACGAGG
>QHTX01000181.1:11276-20638 GCA_003220975.1 Gemmatimonadota bacterium
GCGCCGCACCCGGGCTCGACCCCACGGCTCCAGCAACTTCAACAGCGAGCGCTCGTCGTACGCCCGCTTGTGGTCGGGGTCCCAGAACGAGCGCCCCACGGGCGTCGTGCCGACGACCTTCCCACCCGGCGCGAGATAGCCGACCAGCTCCCCGACGAAGCTCCGATCGTCGCGCACGTGCTCGAGCACTTCGCAGCAGAACACCAGGTCGAAGGTGCCCGGCTCGGGCTGGTCCAGCGTGAAGATCGGAGTCGGGGCGTGGCCCCGGAAGGCGCGCGCCTGCGCGATGGCGGCCGGCGCGACGTCGTAACCCACCGCCCGGCCGCCGGCCCGCTCGAGCGCGAACGTGAACGCGCCGTCCATGCACCCGTAATCGAGCACGCGCTTTCCCGCCGGCGCATAGCGGCGCAGCAGCACGCGGTGACGCCACAGCAGATGCCGCAGCCGCCACTCGAGGTCCCGTGCGCCCGGGTCCTGATGCGCCAGCCACTCGCGGTACTGCCCGTCGTACTCGCCGACCTGGTCCATCACTTCCTCAGGTTTCCCGCACGCTATAGACTGCGCGCCATGCGCATCATCGTGCTCGGCGCGGGTGGCGCCCACAAGACCGAAACGGCGATCGCCCGCGCCGTCCGGACGCTCGGGCATTCCTGTCGCCAGGTCAACGTGGTCGGCTGGACCCGCTACCTCAAGGGGCTCGCGCCCCCGCTGGTGCGCCGCCTGGTGGACTCGTTCGAGCCCGACTGGCTCATCGCGACGCGCCCCGCGATCCGGCTCGGCGAGCCCGTCGTGCGCTCGCTCACGCGCGGCCGTCGCTCCGCGCTCTGGTACTTCGATCTCGCGAGCCGCGCGCTGCCGGAAGTCGTGACGCTGGGCCGGAGCGTCGACATCATGTTCGTGACCACGCTCTCGCAGGTGGAGCGGTACCGGGCCGCGGGCGTGCCTACGGTGCGCCACCTCCCGCAGGGCGTGGACCCGGTGACCGACCGGCCCGCCACGCGGTCGCCGCGCCGCTATCGCTGCGACGTCTCGTTCGTGGGCTCGTGTCAGTACGGCCCGCGCTGGTGGGACGCGCCCGCCGACCTCCCCGTGTGCGGCGGCCCGGTGTGGGGCACGCATTTCGCGCAGGTCGTGCACGGCGCGGCCATCTCGCTGGGCGCTCACGCGTTGCCCGAGCACGCGCGGGAACGAGGCGGCGGCGCTTCGAACCGCATGTGGAAGGTCTTCGGATGCGGCGGCTTCTATCTCGGCGCCCACGTGGACGGCATCGAGGCGTTCGCCCGGGACGGCGAGCACTGCGCCTGGTATGACGACGTGGACCACGCGGTGGCCCTGGTGCGACGCTATCTCGCCGACCCCGAGGCCCGCACCCGCATCGCCCGGGCGGGCCGCGCCCACGCCCTCGCCTGCCACACGTACGCCCACCGCCTCGCGCTGCTGCTCGACGGCCGTGGCTACACCTCCACGTAGTTGCGGTATTCGAACAGGCGGGCGCCCGTGAGGCGCTCGATCCAGTCGGAGAGGTAGAATCGGACGACGCCCGGCCGGAACCGCCGGCCGCCGACCGGAATGGTGTCATGCGCGCGCGCGGCGATCCACTCCCGCACCACGCTCGGATGCGCGTCGGTGAAGCGCCGCAGCAACGGGGGCCTCCCCAACGATCCGCGCGCCCGCGCCGCCGTCGCGCGCGCAGGGTCCCCCGGAAAGATCGTCTTGCTGATCTCGAACTTCTCCCCGATCGCTCTGGCGGACCGGGCCCACCCGTAGTGGAACATCCGGGCGTCGGTGAGACGGGCGCGGATCTTTCGGAGCTCGGGGCCGACGCGAAACCCTTGCGCATCCTGGAACGAGCGGATGTCCCGCCCCAGCCGGATACAGCGCACCTCGCGGCGGTAGTAACGTCGGCTCGTCGCGACGGTTTCGAAGTCGCCGTAGAAGTGGACGTAATCGACCAGCAACCCCTCGACGCGCCCGTCGCCGTCCCACTCGCGCACTTTCTCAGCGAGGATGGCGGCGCCCGACTCGTGCAGCACCTCGTCGGCCTGGACGTACAGTCCCCAGGCGCCGCGGCACGCCGCCATGGCCCGATTGGTCTCGCGCGCGAGCGCCTCGCTGCCGCGGGAGAAGTCCCACTCGGTGTCGAGAATGCGCACGCGGGGGTCCCCGATTGCGGCGACCAGCTCGCGCGTCCCGTCCTCCGAGCGGCCGACATTCACGACCACCTCGTCGCACACGCCGAGGATCGACCGGATGGCCGGGACGATCGGGTAGTCGAGCGTGACGGCGTTCCGGACCAGGGTGAAGCCCGACAGCATCGTTACACGCGGAACTGCAGGTCGTAGAAGCGCCGGTACAGGCCGCCCGCGGCGAACAGCGTGTCGTGCGTACCGCGCTCCACGATCCGCCCTTCGGACAGCACGACGATCAGGTCGGCGTGCCGCACGGTGGCGAGCCGGTGCGCGATCACCAGCACGGTGCGGTGCGCCATCAGGCGGTCGATCGCCTCCTGGACCAAGCGCTCCGATTCCGTGTCGAGCGCGCTCGTCGCCTCGTCGAGGATGAGGATCGGCGGGTCACGCAGCAGCGCCCGCGCGATGGCGATGCGCTGGCGCTCCCCGCCTGAGAGCCTGGTCCCCCGCTCGCCCAGCAGCGTCTCGTACCCCGCCGGCAGGTGCGAGATGAAGTCGTGGGCGTTCCCCGCCCGCGCCGCGGCCTCGACCTGGGCCAGCGAGAAGTCGCTCCGTCCGTAGGCGATGTTCGCGAACACGGTGTCGTTCAAGAGGATCGTTTCCTGCGACACGATCCCCATCAGCGCGCGCAGGCTGCGCCGCGTGAACCGCGTGATGGGCGTGCCGTCCACGTGGATGGCCCCGCCCGTGGGCTCGTAGAAGCGCGGCAGCAGGTCCACGAGGGTGGTCTTCCCCGCCCCGGACGGCCCCACGATCGCCGCCACCTGGCCGCGGCACACCGCGAAGTCCACGTCCCGGAGCACCGGCGCCTGGCCGTCGTACGAGAACGACACGCCGCGGTACTCGATGCGCTCGGCGAAGCGGGCGGGCTGCTCGCCGGGGCGGTCGCCCTCTTCCGCCTCCAGGTCCAGCACCTCGTACACGCGGTCCGCGGCGGCGAGCGCGCCGGCCATGGCCGTGGGATAGTTGGCCACGGACTTGGCAGGGGACATGAGCCGCAGCGCGACGGCGATGAACGCGATCAGCACCTCGGGGCGGAGCGTCGCCGCCTGGCCGAGGGCCCACCGCGTGCCGACGAAGAAGATCAGCACGATCACGACGCCCGCGAACACCTCGGAGAGCGGGCTCGTGAGCGTCGCGTAGCGCTGCGCGCGCAGCACCCGGCGCCGATACCGATCGGCGAGCCGGCGAAAGCGTTGCGCCTCGAATCCCTCGGCGACGTAGGCGCGCACGAGCTTGATGGAGCCCACCAGCTCGCTCACGAGGCTCGTGAGCTCGCCCCGGTCTTCCACCTGCTCGCGCGAGCGCCGCCGCACCTTCCCGACCAGCGGCCGGATGATGAGCACCAGGAGCGGCGCGCACACCAGCGCGATGAGCGTCAGCCGCCACGACAGGCCGACGAGGATCGCGACGTACACGACGATGAGGCTGATGTTCTGGAGCAGCGACGCCAGGGCGGCCGTCACCGTCGTTTTCACCTGGTCGGTGTCGCTGATGACGCGGGCGAGGAGCTGGCCGCCGCGGGTGCGCTGGAAGAAGCCGAGCGGGAGCACCTGGAGGTGCTCGAACAGCTGGACGCGCAGGTCGCGGACGACGCCCTCCTGGATCGCGATGCTCCAGACGGCCGCGGCGTACGAGAGGGCGTTCTTGAGTACCAGCGTGCCCAGCAGCACCGCCACGACGTTGCGGAGCGCCCCCTCGGGCGATCCCGCCGCGAGCAGCGGCCCCGCGACGGCGGCGAGCACCCGCTCGACGCTCGAGCCGCCGCCCACGGGAATGGCCTGCTGCCCGAACAGCGTGCGCAGGAAGGGGATGAGCAGCACGAACGTGGCCCCGTCCATCACCGACGCGACGAGCGTCGCGACGCTGTTGGCCACGAAGAGGAACGTGTAGGGACGAAGCAGCGAGAACAGTCGGCCGCTGCGGCCCATTCAGCGCGGTCCCCCCCCTCCCGGTCCGGCGCCGCGGCCCCGTGGCGTGAGCAGCGCCACGGGAAGGATCATCTCCTCGGGCGTGACGCCGCCGTGCAGGAACGAACCGCGGTAGCGCGCCTGGTACTCGCGCAGCTTGGTGGGATAGACGAAGAAGGCGTCCGCCGTCGCGAGCAGCAGCCGCACCCCCAACCCCATCGCCGGCAGGCCGAACGCCTTCAGGTCCTCGACCGGGATCGCGGCCTCGGGGTTCTCGCTCCGCAGATCCTCGCCGAACTTGTACCGCAGGTTCGCGGTCGCGTCGCGCTTTGCGTACACGGTGGCGGGGGTCTCGCAGTGGATCGAGCCGTGGTCCGTGGTGAGCAGCACGGAGACCCCGCGCCGCTCGGGTCAGGCTCCGCAGCGCGGCTTCGTCGCGCGCCACCTCGTACAGGATCGCGCTCTCCGAGCGGCCGTGGGTCAGCTGGTCCACGAAGTTGAACACCAGCGCCGTCACCCCGTCCTGCGCGAGGTGGGCCGGCAGGCGACGGAGGAGGTCGCCCGCTCCCTCGACCGAGCTGAACACCTTCTCGTAACGGACCGGCACGGGCCGACCCACCAGCTCGCCCAGCTGCTCCGTCAGGAGCTCCGCCTCGTGCGTGTTGAGGCTCTCCTCGTCCGACGCCTGGCCCCACCAGTCGGGGTGGCGTGCGGCGATCTCCATCGGGAAGAGCCCCGAGAAGATCGCATTGCGCGCGAACGGCGTGGCGGTGGGGAGGATGCTGTAGTAGTGCGACTCCTCGACATCGAACAGCGGCGTCACGAGCTCGCGCAGCACCTCCCACTGATCGAGCCGCAGGCAATCGATCACGACGAACAGCGCGCGTCCCGTCGCCTGGAGGACGGGGACGAGGAACTCCGCGCCCACGTCGACCGAGAGCGGCGGCCGGTCGCCTTCCGGACTCGCGAGCCAGCGCGGGTACTGGCGCGCGACGTACTCGGCGAAGTCCTTGCGCAAGCTCCGCTGCAGGGCGCGGAGCGCGTCCGACAGCCCCGGCTCGTGTGAGGCCGAGAGCCGTACCTCCCAACGCGCCAGCTCGGCCACGAACTCGATCCACTCGCGCCAGGCGAGCGCCGATCCCCGCCGGCCTTCGAGGTCGCGGAAGCGCGTCACGAAGTCGCGGGCGAGGCGCTGCTGGCGGATGCGGGCGCCGTCGAGCAGCCGCGTGACGACGGACAGGATCTGGCGGGGGTGCACGGGTTTCACGAGGTAGTCGTCCACTTCGATCCCGATCGCGTCGCGCAGCGTGCCTTCGTCCTCGCTCTGCGTCACCATCACGACGGGCATCGCAGGATCGATGGCCCGGATCTCGCCGATCAGCTCGAGCCCGCGCCGGCCGGGCATCTGCTCGTCGAGTAGCACGACGCTGTAGGGCTGGCGTCGCAGCAGGGCGAGGGCGTCGTCGCCGTGGGCCGCGGAGGCCACCGTGAACCCCTGCGTCTCGAGGAAGCGGCGGTGCGCGGCGAGGCCGTCGATCTCGTCGTCCACCCACAGAATGCTCTTCGGCCGCGGCATAGGCCAAAGCTAACGACGACTGGCGAACCCAGGCAACGCGAAGGTAATTTCGCCCGCGTGCTGTGCGTCCTGCTCGTCCGGTTCAGCTCCATCGGCGACATCCTGCTCACCACGCCGCTCGTGCGCGCGTTGGCGCGCCGCCACCCCGAGGCGAAGCTCGTGTACGTGACGAAGCGCGCGCTGGCGCCGCTCGTCTCCGACAACCCGCACCTGGCCGACGTCGTGACGCTCGCGCCGGACGAGCCGGTGCGCCACCTCGCGCGCCGCCTGCGCGCCTGCGGGCCGACCCACGGGCTCGACCTGCACGGCAGCCTGCGGAGCGCCGCGCTGCGGCTGCTGGTGCGCTGTCGCTGGGCGGGGTACCGCAAGCGCAAGCTCGCCCGCACACTGCTCATCTCCACGAAGCTCGACACCTATCGCGGCCGCGTCCCCGTCGCGGAGCGCTACTTCGAGGCGGCGCGCGGACTCGACACGCGCCCCGACGGCGGGCCACCGGAGTTCTTCCTCGGACAGGGCGCCACGGAGCGGGTGGCGCAGTGGCTCGCCGCGCGCGGGCTCGCAGACGGACAGGGGGGGGCGGGGGGGGCCCTCGCCGCGCTCGCGCCGGGTGCGGCGCACGCGACCAAGCGCTGGCCGGTGGCGTACTGGAGCGCGCTGGCGGAGCGGCTGCGCACCGCGGGCTACCGCTCCGTCGTGGTCGGCGGGCCCGAGGATCGCGGGCTCGCGCAGCAACTCGTGGCGGGAGGCGCCGCCGCGAGCGCCGCCGGCGAGTTCTCGCTCCAGGAAACGGGCGCCCTACTCGCCCGCTCTCGCGTCGTGGTCTCGGGCGACACGGGGGTGATGCACATGGCCACCGGCGTCGGCGCGCCGGTCGTCGCCCTGTTCGGGCCCACGGTCGAGCAGTTCGGCTTCTTTCCCTACCGCGCGCCCGCGGTCGTGCTGCAGCGCCAGCTCGACTGCCGTCCCTGCTCCGCGACGGGCACCGCGACCTGCCCGCTCGGTCACCACCGCTGCCTCGCCGACATCGCCCCCGCCGACGTGGTCGCCGCCGTGGAGCGCCTCGTCGCGTGATCGGCGCCACCACGCCCGCCGAGGAGCGCCTCATCGCGCTGGTCGCGGCGGCGGCGCGCGGGCCCAAGCGGGACGGGCTGTTCGCCCTGTGGCTCGTCGTGCGCGCGGCCGAAGGCGTGCTGCCACCGCGGCCCGTCTCCGGCAAGAATCACCGGCGCCGCCTCCAGGCACTGCAGGCGCGGCTCGCGAGCCTCGCGCTCCCCGCGCCGCTCAAGCGCGCCGTCGTCGCCGCGCGGGACCACCTCGAGCCCGGCACGCCGACGGTCGCCGCCCTGGTGCTGTCGCAGCTGGTCGCGCCCGCCCGAGAGGTGCTGGGCGCCGAGGCGGGGGACGCCGTGGCCGTTGCCGTGCGGGCCGCCCGCTTACATCTATAAGACCACCATGACCACCCGTCGCTTCCCGAAGCGGCCCGCCCCCGCGACTCCCTCGCCCTCCCCCGCGGCCGAGTCGCTCGTCGCGCGCGTGGACCAGCAGCGCCCGGGAGAGACCCCGGGCGACACGATCCCCACCGGCTTTCCGTCGATCGACCGGATGCTGGGCGGCGGCCTGCGCCGGCGCGATCTCGTCGTGCTCGGCGGGGACATCGGCGCGGGCAAGTCGGCGCTCGCGCTCGGCCTGGCGCTGCGGGTCGCGCAGCAGGGCACCGGCGTCGCGTTCCTCTCGGGCGAGATGGACGAAGAACGGCTGATGGAGCGCGCCCTCGCGATCGAGGGACGGGTCGCGGTGGACGAGCTGCGCGGCGCCAAGCTCACCGAGCACGCCCGCGCCGGGATCGGCGGCGCGGCGGTCCGGCTGCGCGGGCTGCCGCTCGCGATCCTGCCCCTCGCAGCCCCGGACTGGGAGACCGCCGCGACGCGGCTCGACCCGCTGGGTCAGCTCGGGCTCATCGTGGTGGATTACCTCCAGCTCGTCCCGTCCCCCGCCGGCGCCGCGCGCCCCACGCAGGACGAAGACCTGGCGCTCGCCTTGCAGCGGCTCAAGGCGCTCGCCCTCGAGCGGCAGGTGGCCGCACTCGTCGTGTCGCAGCTGCCCAGATTCGACGCGAAGCGCCCCAATCCGCGCCCCAGCCTCGACGACTTCGGCCACCTCGGCGCGATCAAGCAGCACGCCGACCTGGCGCTCGGGATCTACCGGGAGGAGATGTACAACCCCGGCTACGGGGTGGAGGGCGCGACCGAGTTGATCGTCTTGAAGAACCGCAACGGGCCGACGGGCTTCGTGGACCTGTACTTCTACCGCCGCTGGATGCGCTTCGAGGACATGCTCGACCCGGACCGCTGACGGGCGGTGTCGAGACCGGGGATGTCGCCGACGATGGTGTAGGTGGTGGCCGCCCCTGCCGCTCCCGGCGCGAGCGTGATCCACACGGAGCGCCGCCCGCTGTCGGCGTACAACGAGATCGATCCGTCCGGCTGCATCCCGTCCGCGCGCAGCTCCCAGCCGTTGCGCCGCAGCGTGCGGCGATACCAGGCGGCCACCGTCTCCGCCGGGGCGGGGGCGCTGAGCACGAGCTGCGCGGCATCCCGGCCGGCCGAGACGCTCACCAGACTCGACCGCGGATAGGTGACGAGCCCTTTCAGCGCCTCGCCGGCGACCTCGCGTTCCGTTCGGTCGGAGCCGGGGCGTTCGCACGCCGCGACCGTCGCCAGCGTGACCAGAACGACGAGCCGGATGGTCATGGGGCGATATCCTACCTGTGGCGCAGCGCTCGGGTCAAGTTGTAAGTTGGGGACACGAGGGGTGCGTATGGCCGGCCACAGCAAGTGGAAGCAGATCAAACGGAAGAAAGCCGTCGCCGACGCGCGGCGCGGCGCGCTGTTCACCCGGCTGATCCGCGAAATCACCATCGCCGCCAAGCAGGGCGGCGGCGACCCCGACGGCAACGCCCGGCTCCGCACGGCGATCGACGCGGCCAAGTCGGAGAACATGCCGCTCGACAACATCGAGCGGGCGGTCAAGAAGGGCACGGGCGAGCTCGAGGGGGTGCAGTACCAGGAGGTCACCTACGAGGGCTACGGCCCGGGCGGCGCAGCCATCTTCATCGAGGCCACCACCGACAACCCGAACCGCGCCGTCGCCGAGATCCGCTACGTCTTCCAGCGCCACGGCGGCAACCTCGGCGCCGCGAACTCCGTGGCGTGGATGTTCGACCGCAAGGCCCAGATCACCGTCGACGCGACCAAGACAGACGAGGACGCGACCATGGAGGCGGCGCTCGAGGCCGGCGCGGACGACATGGTCCGCGAGGGCGATGTCTTCCTCATCACGGGACCCGCGAGCGCGCTCCACGCGATCACCGCGCAGCTCGGGCGGCGCAAGATCCCGGTGCAGGGGGCGGAGATCGCGATGATCCCGAAGAGCACCGTCAAGGTCGACGGCAAGGCCGCGAAGCAGCTGCTCGAGCTGCTCGAGGCCCTGGAGGAGATGGACGACGTCGCGCGCGTGTCGTCGAACTTCGACATCGACGCCGAGGCGATGGCGGCGGCGACGGCGTGACGTGAGGGTGCTGGGGGTCGACCCGGGCACGTCGGTCACCGGCTACGGCGTGATCGAGACCGGCAACAGCGGCGCGATGTTCGGGACCGGTCGCCTGGTCGAGTGCGGCGTGATCCGGCT
>QHTX01000182.1:0-1412 GCA_003220975.1 Gemmatimonadota bacterium
GCCGATCGCGACGATCGTATCCTTCCATTTGCGACCGACCATGTCGATGCTCAGGTCCGCCACGACGTCTCCGAGCGGCACCGTGGGGTGCTCCGAAAAGTACTGACTGCCCCACAGGCCCCGTTCCTCGCCGCTCACGGTCATGAACACGAGCGAGCGCTTGGGCCGTGGCATGAGCCGTGAGAACGCGTCGGCGGCCTCGATCACCGCCGTGGTGCCGGAGGCGTCGTCGTCCGCTCCGTTGCAGATCGAGTCCCCACCCCGCGCGCTGCACCCCTCGCCGGCGCCCGGCGTCCCGATGTGATCCATGTGGCCGGTGAGGAAGAGGTACTGGCGTTTCAGCCGGGGATCGCTCCCCTCGAGGATGCCGATGACGTTTGGCGCGGAGGCGCGGTCGAGTACCCGCTGGCGGACGGCGATCCGCACGCTCACGCCGGGCAGCGCGCGCACGGTCACCGGGCCGGCCATCGCGGCGCGGGCAGAATCGAGGTCGATGCCGGCCCCGGCCAGGACGGCCCGCGCCGTCGCCTCGCGCGTGCGGAACGCGGGCGGACCGAACGCGCTCTGCGAGGGATTGCGCGTGACGACGCCCGACTGGCGAATCCGGTATCGGGCTGATGCCGACGATCGCTGCCGCATGCAGCCGGGCGACCTGCCGCGCAAGGGGGGTCGGCCCGCGCTCGATGAGCAGGAACACCACCTTGCCAGCGATCGCCGTGGAATCCATCGCTGCGCCCGGTGCGGGCGTCCCGGTCACGAAGACGGCCGGCCCCGCGATCTGGTCCGGAGGCGGGCCGCCGCCCAGGAGCAGGACGTCCCTGCCCAGCCGCCAGGTTGCAGCAGCCCCTCCAGCGAGCGACACGAATGAGCTCTCGGCGACGACCTCGAACCGCTCGATGGGATACCGCTGCAGGTAGGTGCCGTTGTCGCCGCCCGGCTTGAGCCCGAACCGCCGGAATTCGCGCGCCACGTAGCTCGCGACCAGTTCGAGCTGCGGGCTTGGTGTCGCCCGCCCCAGCATCGAGTCGTCCGCCAAGATGCCGATGCGGGTTCGCACGTCGGCCGGTGTGATGGACTCCACCGCGTCCTTGATCGACGTCGGAGTCTGCGCGGCCAGGGCGCACGGCGCGAGGAGCAGCGAGAGCAGCGACAGGTGACGCACGGGTCGGAGCCTTGCGAGGAAAGGGAGGGAAAGCTAACGCGCCCGGCCGCGGGGGACTACGGCCGGGCGCGTGCGCCGGTGTCAGGATCCTTCAAGGCTTTCGGCGCTTGAGTTCCGGCTCGCTCCGGGGCTTATCGCGCGCGGCGTCGCGCTGCGGCGCGGCGCGCGGCTCGGCACGCGGCTCGCTCCGGGACGGCGGGGCGGTCGCCGGCTGCGAGCGCGGTTGCGGCCGCGCCGCGTCGTGCCCCGA
>QHTX01000182.1:1543-14914 GCA_003220975.1 Gemmatimonadota bacterium
TCGGGGTGATCTGGACGGTCCCGGTGATCTGGACGGTCGGGCCGCCGGCGACGGCGCTCGTCGTCGCCCCCGCCGCCCTGGTCGCCGTCGGAGGGTCGTTGCTCGCGCTGTCGGACACCCGGCGGTGGGATGATCCCGGTTCCGCCGAGATCCCGCCCCCGGACTCCCACGTCACGGCGCCGGTCGCCGGTCGTCGGCCGCTCCCGCACGCGGGTGACGAAGGCCTCCGAGCCCTGGCGATCCTTGAAGATGAAGCGCGGCTCGGGCCGCAGCGGCCGCGTGAAGACGACCCGCGTGCCGCCGTAGTAGCGATAGGGGTAGTAGTACGGATCGTCGAAGACCACGATCCGGAAGCGGGTGCACGTGTAATCGTAGGGAACCCAGAACGGGTAGCCCACATAGGTGTGGCAATCGTAGCACAGGAAGCGCGGGTAGTCGTAGCGCTGCTGGACGTAGTAGGGGACGAGGTCGTAGTCCCAATCGCTGTAGCCGCCCGGCACGATGCGCTGCGCCAGATCGGTGAGGGCGACGTACGGGTCACCGCGGATGCGGCCGTCGGCGATGACCCGATAATCCCAGTGGTCGCCGCTCTCGATGGCGTCGTAGACGAAGGGGTCGGCCGCCGTGACGGCGAAGACGTATCCCTCGCCGGGGAAATCGTCGATATAGAAGGCGGCCCGGTCCGAGCCGTTCAGGACCTCGTAGTCGCGGCCGCCGCGGGCGAAGTTGTCTTCCCACGGCTCACGCGGAAACAGCACGCGTACGCGGCCATCGGTGTCGACGCGCAGGATCGTGACGTAGGCGTCCTGATCGGCGCGGAAGTAGACGCGCACGGATTGTCCGGAGCCATACGGATCGTCGCCGCGGTTGGTCCACACCTCGATGCGGGCGCGGTAGTCACCGCTGGTCGGGGCGTGCGCGGGCGCGCGGTCGGCAACGGTGAGCACGCTGAGCAAGCCTAAGGTCGTGAACATGGGACTCCCCTCCATCCGCAGCAGGGGGCAGGTTGCATGCCAGGTGCCCAGCCATCCGGGCCGTGAGATAACCGATTGGCATGGTTACCGTTGTGATCGTGAGACGGGCATCACCTTGGCCCCGGTGTCCTCTACCCGGGACAAACCGCCGGCCATTACCTTCCGCGAGCCATGACTGACGTGCAGCGCGTCGATCTGCTGGATCCCGCCGAAGTCGCTCGCCTCGGTGGGATCGAGATCGTGGCGCAGGGGGTCGTGGAGGGGTTCCTCGCCGGCATCCACCGCTCGCCATTCCGCGGGTTCTCGGTCGAGTTCACCGAGCACCGCGCCTATCAGCCGGGCGACGAGCCGCGCTATCTCGACTGGAAGATGCTCGCCCGCTCCGACCGCTTGTTCGTCAAGCAGTTCGAGGAGGAGACGAATTTGCGGGCGATGATCCTGGTCGACGCGAGCCGCTCGATGGCGTGGCGCGGCGCGCCGGCGCGCCTCACGAAGCGCGCCTACGGCGATCGTCTGGCGGCGGCCCTGGCGCTCATCCTGCTGCGCCAGCGGGACGCGACGGGCCTCATCACCTTCGACGAAGCGGTTCGCGAGGTCGTGCCGGCGCGCGTGAAGTCCGGACAGTGGGCCCGACTGGTGCGCGGGCTCGTGAGGACGCCGGACGGACGCGGCACGGCGGCGCAGGCGGCGCTGGTGCGGCTCACGGCCCTGCTGGCGCGGCGCGGGCTCGTGGTCCTGGTCTCCGACCTGCTGTTCGACCGCGACCTCGCGCTCACGGCGCTGCGCTACCTGCGCCACCGCGGCCATCAGGTGATCGTCGTGCATCTGATGGATCCGGCGGAGGCCGAGCTCTCGGGACCCCCCGAGGTGCGGTTCCGCGATCCCGAGTCGGCGGCCAGCGTGGTGGTGCGGCCGCGCGAGCTGGCCCGCGTGTACGGCGAGACGGTGCGGCGCGAGATCGCGGCGTGGCGCACGGCATGCCGGCGGCACGGGATCGCCTACCATCATGTCTTGACGGACATGCCGTTCGGTATGGCGCTGCGGCTGCTGGCGTGACGTTCCTGCATCCGCTGGCGCTGGTGGGACTCGTGGCGGCCGCGATCCCCGCACTGCTGCACCTGCTCGAGCGCCGCGTTCCCCCCGAGGCCGAGTTTCCCCCTCTCCGCTACCTGAGCGAGGCCGAGCGTCAGAGCGCGCGTCGCCTGAAGCTACGCCATCTCCTGCTCCTGATCCTGCGCACGCTGCTGATCGTGCTCATCGTGCTCGCGGCGGCGCGGCCGCTCGTCCCGGCTCGGACCGGAGGGGCAACGGTCCACGCGCCCACGGCGCTCGCGCTGATCCTCGATAACTCGGCATCCTCGGGCGTGGTCGTGGATGGGCGGCCGGTGCTCGATCGCCTTCGGGCGGTAGCCCGCGGGTCGCTCGCGCGCACCGCGGCGGGCGACCGGGTGTGGCTCATCCTCGCGGACGGCGTCGCTCGTGGGGGGGTGCGCGAGCGACTGCTGGCGACGGTGGACAGCGCGGCGGTGTCGCCGCGGCGACTCGACCTCTCGGCCGCGGTGCAGCAGGCCGCGCGGCTGGTGGATGCCGAGCCGCTCCCGGCGCGAGAGGTGCACGTCGTCAGCGACCTGCAGCGCACCGCCCTGGGCGCTGGGCGTGCCGACGTGCCGCGCGGTGTCCGGGTGCTGGCGCTCGCGCCCCCGCCGCAACCGCCCGCGAACCGGGGCATCGGCACGGCGCGCGTCACGGACGGAGCCGTGACGGTCGGCGTCGTCGGCACGCCGGGCGCGGCGGCGGCGGCCGTGACGGTGCGCGTGCGCGGTCGCGAAGTGGGTCGCGCGCTCGCGGCACCGGGAGCGGCGGTTTCCATCGCCTTGCCACCGCTTGCGCCCGGCTGGTGGGTGGGGGAGGCGACGCTCGACCCCGACGAGCTGCGCGCGGACGACCGCCGCGTGTTCGCCTGGCGCGTCGCCCCCCCCGCCCGGGTGACGGCGCCGCAGGACGCGGGCCCCTTCGTGGCCGCCGCGCTCGCCGTGCTCGCGGAGGGCGGCAAGGTGGGGATAGCGGGGGCGGGGGGGGCGGGGGGGGCACGTGGCCCGGACGTCTCCATCGGCGAGCGGCCCGACGGAAGGGGGGGAGCGCGGACGAACGTCGTGATCCCCCCGGTGGACGCTGCGCTCGTCGGCCAGGTCAATCGCGCGCTGGCGGCGGGCGGGGGCCCTTGGAGGTTCGGCGGACCGGGAACTCCAGGCCCGATCGCGGCGTCGAGTGTGGCGGGGATCGACGGGATTCAGGTGACGCGGCGGTATCGGCTGGAAGGGGGCGAGGACAGCACAGTCGTCGCGAGGGTGAACGGCGAGCCGTGGCTGGTGCGCGACCCGGGGGAGGGGCGCGTGCTGCTCCTGGGCAGCCGCCTCGACACGGCTTGGACCGCGCTCCCCGCGGCGCCGGCGTTCGTGCCGTTTGTGGATGCGCTCGTGAACCGGCTGGCGCGGGGCGAAGCGCCGGTCGCGGAAGCGGAAGGCGCGCCGCGCGTGGAGTTCCGCACGCGCGGCACGGACACCGTGGGCGCGACGGTCTACGGAATCGACGCCCGCGAATCGGAGCTCGCGGCGGCGCCGCCCGCGTTGGTGCGCCGGCTGTTGGGCGCGGAGGTGCTCGAGGACCCTGCCTTTGCCGCCGCGCGCTTCGCCGGCACCGGGCGCGCCGACGGGAGCTGGCTCCTCCTGGCGCTCGCGCTGGTCGTGGCCGTCGTGGAGCTGGGGGTCGCGACGCTCACCCGCTGATGTCCCTCGACTTCCTGATTGATCGTCTGGACGAGCTGCCGGCGACGCGCGCGCTGGCGGTGCAGCTGCCCGCGCCCGGCGCACGACTCGGCGTCGCGGGGCTCCCGGGCTCGAGCGCCGTCGTGCTACTCGCCGCCCTGGCCCGCCGGCTGCCGCAACGCGTGTTCGTCGTCGTCACACCGACGCCCACCGACGCCGAACGCTGGCTCGCCGACGGGCAGACCCTCGTCGGCGACTCCGCCGTGCTGTATCCGCAGCGGGAGGCCCTGGGGGCGGAAGAGCCGCACTTCGAGATCGCGGGCGAACGCATCGAAACGCTCGAGCAGCTGCTGTCGGGCGCCGTGCGGATCGTCGTGACGACGGCGCGCGCCACCGCCGAGCACACGGGTGTGCCGGCGGCGCTCGAGTCCATGCGACTGGTGCTCCAGGCAGGGGAGCGGGGAGGGGGGAGCGGTACCCTCAGCGACATCGCCCGGCGCCTGGAAGCGATGGGCTATACCCGGGTCCCCACGGTCACGGAAGTGGCGCAGTTCAGCGTGCGCGGCGGCATTCTCGACGCGTACGGGTTCGGCATGGCCGCGCCCGCGCGGATCGAATGGTGGGGAGACGAGATCGTGTCGCTCCGCAGCTTCGATCTCGACTCGCAGCGCTCGGGGGAGCCGGTCGACCGGGTGACGGTGCTTCCCGTAAAGACGGAGGCGACGGCGCGACGCGACGACGGAACGACGGAGCGACGGTCGCTCCTCGATCTGCTGCCCAGTGACGCCCTGGTCGTGCTGGAACAGGAGGCCGCGCTGGAGCAGGAAGTCGACCGCGCGTGGGCTGAGGCGGCGCATCATCTCGACGTGGCGCGCCGGCTGGGTGAGGAGCCCCCGGCGCGCGAGGCCTTGTTCGTCGAGCCCGGAGCGTGGCGCCGGCAGCTCACCCGATTCGGCCGGCTGGCGCTGAACGCGGACGATGCGGCGGCGCGGTTCCCCTTGGCCCCGCCGGACGCGGTGGACCGGGACATCAGACAACTGCGACGCATCGTCGCCGGCGAGCCGCCCACCGTGATTCTGTGCGACAACGAGGGGCAGCTCGAGCGCCTCGACGAGCTGCTGGACACGCAACGGGCGACGCTCGCCGTGGGTGCGCTCGACGGCGGGTTCGTCCTCCCCGGGCTCCGGGTGCTCACGGATCACGAGATCTTCCGCCGCGCGCGCCGGTTGCGGCGGCCGCGGCGCTATCGCGAGGCCGCGCCGACCGCGGCGACGCGCGCCCTCGCCTCCGGGGACTACGTCGTGCACCTGGAGCACGGGATCGGGATCTCGAGGTCGCCGTGGTCGAGTACGCGGGCGGCGACCGGCTGAATGTGCCGCTGTACCGGTTGGATCAGCTCGAGCCGTACCGCGCGGCCGGCGACGGCGACGCGCCGCCGCCGCGGCTGCATCACCTGGGCGCCACCACCTGGCAGCGGCAACGGGAGAAAACGCGCGCCGCGATCCGGCGGATGGCGGTCGAGCTGCTCGACCTGTACGCGCGGCGCCAGCTGGCGTCGGGCTTCGCGTTTCCGCCCGACACCGCGTGGCAACGCGAGCTCGAGTCGGCGTTCCTGTACGAGGACACGCCGGACCAGCGGCGCGCGTCGGAGGAAGTGAAGCGCGACATGGAGCGGCCGCGCCCGATGGACCGGCTGCTCGTGGGGGACGTGGGTTACGGGAAGACCGAGGTCGCGCTGCGGGCCGCGTTCAAAGCCGTGCAGGCCGGGAAGCAGGTCGCGGTGCTCGTGCCCACGACGATTCTCGCCGAGCAGCACGGCCGCACCTTTCGCGAACGGCTCGCGGACTACCCGGTACGGATCGAGGTGCTGTCGCGCTTCCGCACGCCCGCCGAAACGCGCCGGTCCCTCGTCCAGCTCGCCCGCGGCGATTTGGACATCGTGATCGGCACCCACCGGCTGCTATCCCGAGACCTAGGGTTCCATGATCTCGGCCTGTTGATCGTGGACGAAGAGCACCGCTTCGGCGTGCGGCACAAGGAGCGGCTCAAGGCGCTGAAGCTCGCGGTGGACGTGCTGACGCTCACCGCGACGCCGATCCCGCGCACGCTGCACCTGTCGCTCGCGGGGCTGCGCGACCTGACGCTGCTGGAGACGCCGCCCAAGGACCGCTCGCCGGTGCTGACGTTCATCGAGCCGTGGGACGACGCGTTGATCGAGGAGGCGCTGGCGCGCGAGGTGGACCGCGCCGGTCAGGTGTACTTCGTCCACAACCGCATCGAGACGATCGACACGATCGTCGAGCGGGTGCGCGCGCTGGCCCCGCCGCGGGCCCGCGTTGCCGTGGCGCATGGCCAGCTGAAGGAGGTGGAGCTCGACGCGGTGATGGCGCGCTTCGTGCGCGGCGAAGTGGACGTGCTCGTTTCCACGATGATCGTCGAGTCCGGCCTCGACGTGCCCAACGCCAACACGATGCTCGTGAGCCGCGCCGATCAGTTCGGGCTGGCGCAGCTGTACCAGCTGCGGGGCCGCGTGGGGCGAAGCCACCGGCGCGCCTACTGCTACTTGCTGGTGCCGGACGTGATCGACCCCGACGCCGACGAGCGGCTGCGCGTGCTCGAGCATCACACCGACCTGGGCTCTGGATACCGCATCGCGCTGCGCGACCTCGAGCTGCGCGGCGCCGGGAACCTGCTCGGCGCGGAGCAAACGGGGCACGCGCAGACCGTCGGGTTCGACACCTATCTCCGGTGGCTCCAAGAGATGGTGGAAGCACTCAAGAACGGGGAGCAAGGAGCGGGGAGCAGGACGTTCGCGCCGCCTGAAGTCATCTTCGATCAACCCGCCCATCTCGCGGACGACTACGTGCCGGACGAGGCCGCGAAGCTCGATTTGTACCGGCGGCTGGCGCGGGCCTCGGAGCCTGGCGAGATTCAAGCCGTGCGCGAGGAGCTGCGCGACCGGTTCGGGCCGTTGCCCGACGCCGCCGAGCGGCTGCTCCTCGTATCCGAGCTGCGCGCGCTCGGCGCTCGGGCGGGACTCGAGACCGTGCTGGTGAAGGGCGACGAGGCGCGGCTCGCGTTCCGGCGGGACGCCCGCCCCCGTCTCGCCGGCTTGACGGCGGCGCTGGACGCGGTGCAATTCGAGGCCGACGTGCGGCGCTCGGCCCCGCTCTCCCTGCGGCTCCGCCGGCTCGGGGGCGAGGCCGTGGGCCCCGGGCTGGTGCGGGCTCTCACGGCGGTCCTGCAGGATTCTCGTACATAAAGGAGACGGCATGCGGCGGTCGGGTCTGGTTCTCGTCGTGCTCGCGCTCGCGGGGTGCACCGCCCTGCGCGATGCGTTCTCGGCGCACCCGGAGGTCGCGGGCACGGCGGCCGGGCAGACCCTCACGGTCGAGCGACTGGCGGACCTGGCGGGGCACGCGAAGCGGATCCCGCTCCGCGCCGAGGTGCTGACGAGCGTCGCGGGCGCCTACCTCGACTACGCCGTGTTCGTCGTGGAGCTGGCGCGCGGTCGCGACATGGACGACTCGGCGCTGGTGCTCGCCGCCGAGTGGCCGTCGGTGTCGCAGGTCCGGTGGGAGCGGTTTCACGAGGCGCTGGTGTCGGCACGGGTGAAGGTGACGCCGGCGCAGGCGGAGTCGGCCTACCGTGCGGGCACGGTGCGGCTGTTCCAGCACATTCTCATCCGGGTGCCACCCAATGCGGCGCCGCCCCAGCAGGACAAACAGCGGAAACAGGCCGAAGGGCTGCTGCGGCAGGCCGCCGCGCGGCACGGCGCCGACTTCGCCCAGCTCGCGAAGCGCTACTCCGACGATCCCGGCTCGAAGGCGCGGGGCGGCTATCTCCCCGCGACGGGCCGCGGGCAATTCGTGCCGGCGTTCGACAGCGCCGCCTGGAAGCTCGAGCCGGGCGCGATCAGCGACGTGGTCCGCTCCCCGTTCGGGTTCCACATCATCCGGCGGCCGCCGCTCGCCGAGGTACGCGATTCGTTCCAGGCGCAGCTCGAGAACGGGCGGACGATGCGCTTCGACTCGCTCTACCTCGACAGTCTCGCGAAGGTGCGCCGGCTCGAGATCGCGTCGTCAGCGCCGGCGCTGGTGCGGCAGGCGATCCCGCAGATCGTCGGGGCGCGCGACGACGGCCGCAAACTCGCGACCTACCAGGGGGGTGCCTTCCGCGTGAAGGATCTGGCGCGCTGGCTCCTGGCCCTGGACCCGAACGACGTGCGCGGCATCACGTCGGCGAGCGACGCGCAGCTGACCCAGTTCGTGCGGATCCTGGCGCAGCGCGACATGCTGCTGCGCCAAGTCGACTCGGCGGGCGTGACGCTCGCCGCCGAGGATTGGCGGCAGATCCGCGCCGAGCACGATTCGGCGCTGAACGTGCTGGAGGGCTTGATCGGTGTCTCGCCGCAGCTGCTCAAAGACTCCGCCGCCGGCGAGCCGGCGCGGATTCGGCTCGCGATGGCGCGGCTCGACGCCTACCTGGATCGTGCGCTGAAGGAAGGGAAAGCGCAGCTCTTCCCGGTGCCGCCGTTCCTCGCGGGCGCGCTGCGCCAGGGCGGGCCGTGGTCGCTCAACGAAGCCGGGATCACCCGCGCCCTGGAGCGCGCCCAGGTGATCCGCTCCGCGGCGGACTCCGGCGGCGGTCCCCGTCCGTCCGCGGGCGCTCCGGCCGCGCCGCCCTCCGGTCTCAAGCGCGCGCCCGGCCCACCGCCGGTTCCCCCGGAGAGTGGCAAGCAACCGCCTCGCTAGCATGCGCACGCGTCCCCCGGCGCTCGTCCTGCTGTGCCTCGCCGCCCTCGGGGCCCGACCGATCGCGGCGCAGGGGGGGGCGCGGACCCCCGCGCCCACCGGTCCGCGTCCGGTGGACCGCATCCTGGCGATCGTCGGCTCGAAGCCGATCCTCGCCTCGCAAGTCGAGGAGCAGCTCGCGTTGGCGCAGTCCCAGGGAGGGAAGATCCCCGATGACTCAGCCGGACGCGACGCCGCGCGGCACCAGATCCTCGCCCAGATGGCGGACGAGGAGCTGATGGTGCAACAAGCGGAGCGGGACACCACCATCAAGGTGACGGAGCAGGAAGTCCAGGAAGCCGTGGAGCAGACGGTCCAGAACGTGCGCAAGCAGTTCGCGTCCATCCCGGAGTTCCGGGCGCAGCTTCAGGCCGCGGGGTTCGTGTCCGAAGAGGAGTGGCGGCGCTGGCTCGCCGACCAACAGCGCCGCTCGATCCTGCAGCAGCGGCTGATCGAAGAGCTGAAGGGCAAGGGCAAGCTGCGGCCGATCCCGCCGACCGATGCGCAAATGCACGAGTTCTGGGAGGCGAACCGGGGGCAGCAGCCGAAGCGCCCTCCGGCGATCTCGTTCCGGCAGATCGTCGTCGTCCCGAAGCCCGACTCGGCGGCGCGGGCCCGCGCGCTGCAGCTCGCGGAATCGCTGTTCGTCGCGCTGCGCCACGGTGCCAGCTTCGCCGACGTGGCGAAGCAGTATTCGGCGGACAGCGCGTCGCGCGAGCAGGGCGGCGAGCTGGGCTGGTTCCGACGCGGCCTGATGGTCAAGGAGTTCGAGGACGTCGCGTTCCGGCTCAAGCCCGGCGAGATCTCGCCGCCGGTGGAGACGGAGTTCGGTTACCACATCATCCAGGTGGAGCGCGCGCAGCCCGCGGAAATCCTCGCCCGCCACGTGCTGATCCAGGCGAAGCTCTCGCCGGCGCAGATCGCCCTGGCGAAGCGCGCAGCGGATTCGGTGCACGACGCCCTGGCGGCGGGAGGGGGCGCCTCGTTCGACACGTTGGCCCGGCGCTATTCCGACCCCAACGAGCCCAAGCTCGCCGACGGGCTGCCCATCGCGCAGCTGCCGCCCGATTACGCCAAGGCGGTGGGGAACGACACGGTGCCGGGCCTCAAGCCGGTGTTCGTCGCCGGCGCCGCGACGCCGCGGCCCCGCTTCATCGTGTTCGAGCTCCTGAAGCGCCTGCCCGAGGGAGAGCTGAGCTTCGAGGACGTGAAGGACCGGATTAAGGACGCCCTGTCCCAGCAGCTCGCGATCAAGCATTACCTCGAGATCCTGCGTCGCACCACGTACGTCGACGTCCGGTTCTGACGCCGTGTCCCGCCGCCCACCCCGTCTCGCCGTCACGCTCGGCGACCCGCGGGGCATCGGGCCGGAGGTCGTGGCCAAGGCGCTCGCCCCGGGCCTGGACGCGGGCATCACGCTGATCGGCGCGGACGAGCAGATCGCGGACATTCCGGCGCAGCGGAAGATCGGGGTCGGGTCCTGGGGAGGGGGAGCGGGGAGCGGGGAGCAGGGAGCGGGGCGGCTGGCGGGCGTCGCAGTCGAACAGGCCGTCGCGCTCGCCCGGGACGGTGTGGTCGATGCAATCGTCACGGGCCCGGTGCACAAGCACGCGCTCCACGTCGCGGGGTTCCGGTATCCAGGCCTGACCGAGCTGGTCGCGCACCTCGCGGGCGGTGGAGAGGCGGCGATGATGCTGGCGACGGGGAAGCTGCGCGTCGTCCTCGTGACCACGCACATCGCGCTCAAAGAGGTGCCCGCGCAGGTGACGACGGAGCGCGTGCTGCGCTGCGGCCGGGTCACCGAGCGGGCGCTCGCCGCGTGGTGGGGCATCGCCCGGCCGCGTCTCGCCCTATGCGCGTTGAATCCGCACGCCGGTGAATCGGGGCTGTTCGGCGACGAAGACGACCGGATCCTGCTGCCGGCGGCCAGGGAGCTGGGCGCTGCTGGGCCGCTGCCCGCCGACACCGTCTTCGTGCGGGCGCTCAAGGGGGAGTTCGACGCCGTGCTCGCGCCGTATCACGACGTCGGGATGACGGCCGTCAAGGTGGCGGGCTTCGGCACGGGCGTGAACGTGACCATCGGACTGCCGTTTCCCCGTGTGGCGCCCGATCACGGCACGGCGCTCGACATCGCGGGGAAGGGGGTCGCCGATCCCGGCTCGATGCGGGCGGCGCTGGAGCTGGCAGTGGAGCTGGCGCAGCGCAGTCGCAAGCCGTAGGCCGCAAGCCGTACGGGTCTCGACCTACGCCTTACGGCTGGCTTCTTGGAGCTTGGCCAACAGCTTCTGGTGCAGCTCCAGCTTCAGTTTCTGGCTCGCCCGGTTCACCACCACGACCGCGCCCACATCCAGGATCTTGACGCGCTCCACGAGGCCGTTCTCGCGCAACGTGCGTCCCGTGTCCACGAGATCCACGATCCAATGCGCCAGGCCGAGCAACGGCGCCACCTCGACCGATCCCGCCACGGTGATGACCTCGACGCCGAGCCCGGTGTCCGCGAAGAAGGCCCGCGTGAGCCGCGGGTACTTCGTCGCGACCCGAGGCGTCACCCCGCTCGGCAGTGAGGGAAACGGGACGTCGTGAGGGCTCGCGACGACCATGCGGCAGGAACCGAAGCCGAGGGCCAGCGGTTCGAGCACGTCGGCTTCCGTCTCGCGCAGCACGTCGGTACCGGTGACGCCCAGGTCCGCGGCGCCCGACCCGACGTACACGGGCACGTCGGCGGGCTTCACGAACAGGAACGCGAGCGCGCCGTCCTCGGACGGTACGACGAGCCGGCGGCTCGCGGGGTCCTCCCCCACTCCCACGGGCGCACCGATCCTCCTGAACAGCTCACGCGTGGGCTCGAGCAGGCGCCCCTTGGCGAGCGCCACCTTGAGGAGGGCGTTCACGAGACGGGCACCGCCTCCACGAGCGTGTCGAGGTCGAGCGCCAGGCCCACCGCGGGCAGCGCCCGGCCGAAGCGTGCCATGAGGTCGTCGTAGCGGCCGCCCGCGCCCACCGCGGCGCCGGCGCCCGCGACGAACACCTCGAAGTGTATCCCCGTGTAATAATCGAGTCCGCGTACCTCGCCGAAGTCATAGACCACGTGCCGCCGGTCGTCGTCCGTGAGCGCGGCGTCGACGGCCCGTAGCCGGTCGATCGCCTCGCGCGCCTGGGACGAGTCGCGCGCCACGCGCGCCGCGCGGTCGAGCGCGTCGCGCCGGCCGATGATGAACGGCAGCTCGGTGAGCGGGCCGGGCGCGGCGGCCGCGAGGCCCGCGGCGTCCTTGCGGTCGATCAGGCGGCGCACCGCGGCGCGCTCCTCGGGCGGGAGCCGGGCGAGCGCCGGGGCGAGCGCGCCGACGTGCCCCAGGTTCACCTGGAACTCCCGCGCGCCCGAGGCGCGTACCAGCCCGAGCGCGAGGCGCAGCACCTCGACATCGGCCCCGGTGGCCGCCTCACCGAGCAGCTCGCCGCCGACCTGGAGGATCTCGCGGGGCCGGCGACCTTCGCGCTCGGGGTCCTGGCGGAACACCTTGCCGGCGTACGAGAGGCGCAGCGGCGTGGGTCGATCGGCCAGCTTCGTGGCCGCGAGGCGCGCCACGCTCGCCGTGAAGTCGTAGCGCAGGGCGAGCAGCCGCCCGTCGAGATCGAGGAAGCGAATCAGCCGGTCGGCCACATCGGGTGCCTCCCCCCCGGCGCGCACGAACACCTCGGCGTACTCGAACGTCGGCGGGATGATCTCCTCGTAGCCCGCCGCCTCGAGCCGTTCCAGCATGCGCGTCTGCAGCTGGCGCCGCCGGCGCACGGCTTCGCCTGCGAGATCGAGCGCCCCGGGTGGAATCGGCGCGATCGCCGAGCGCGGCTTCACCGTACCACCCGCACGGCGCCCACGCGCCGGCTGTCCATCTCGACGATCTCGAAGACGGCGCCCTTCACGGCGACCTGGTCGCCGACCTTGGGGAGGCGGCCGAGCACGCCGAACAGGTAGCCGCCGATGGTGGTGTAGTCCCCTTCGTCGAGCTGCAGTCCGAACGCGCCGTTCACATCGCGGATCGGCGTCGAGCCCGACACGAGCGGCGCTTCGCCCGCGGCGGCGGCCCGCACCAGATCACCGGTGGGGCGGTCGTACTCGTCGTAGATCTGGCCGACGATCTCCTCGAGCAGGTCTTCCATCGTCACGAGGCCCGCGGTGCCCCCGAACTCGTCGAGCACGATGGCGAGATGGCTCTTCTGCCGCTTCATGTCCGCCAGCACGTCCTCGACCTCGCGCGTGCCCGGCACGAACATCGCGGGCCGCACCACCGCCCGGAGACCGCCCCCCTTCGCGGAGCGCACGCCCGCCAGGATGTCCTTCGCGTGCACCACACCGAGTATGTCGTCGAGCGATTCGCCGTACACGGGATAGCGCGAGCGCCCGGCGACGGCCACTTGGTCCGCCGCCTCCTCGAGCGTGAGGTCGGCCGGCAGCGCCACCATCTCCGTGCGCGGGGTCATCACCTCGCGGGCGCTCTTCTCGCTGAACTCGAACACGCCCTGGAGCAGCCGCGCGTCGTCGGCGTCGAGCTTGCCGCGCTTCTGGCTCTGCTCCACCAGCATCCGCAGCTCCTCCGGCGAATGGATGCGATCGAGCTCCGCGGTCGTGCCCTTCACGCCCAGCAGCCGGACGACGCGGTTGGCGCTGCGGTTCAAGAGCTCGGTGAACGGCCGCGTGATCCAGGAGAAGACGATCAGCGGGGCGGCGATCCAGCGGCTCGTCCGCTCGGGATAGGTGATCGCCCACGCCTTCGGCGCCTGCTCGCCGAACACGACGTGCAGGAAGGAGATCACCGCGACGGCGAGCACGGAGGCCAGTCC
>QHTX01000183.1:0-596 GCA_003220975.1 Gemmatimonadota bacterium
CGTAGCTCTTCCCCTCGAGCTCGCGCAGCACGAACACGGCGCGGTGATGGGACGGCAGCTGGCCCACGCACTGGTCCACCGCTTGTTTCAGATAGCGCTTGCGGTACAGGTCGTCGGGGCGCGCCGTGGTGTCCTCGAACTGGAGCGGCCGGTGGTCGGCCTCCCAGTGCTTCTTGATCGTCTGGAACAGGACCAGAGGGTTGCGGCTGCGATTGCGCAGCTCGTTCTTACCCAGGTTCGAGGCGATCGTGTAGATCCACGTCGAGAACTTCTTGGTCTGATCGAACCGGTGGAGGTGGCGGAACACGCGGATGAACACCTCCTGCACGAGGTCCTCAGCCCGTTCGCGGTCGCCGATCGTCCGGTTGATGAAGTTGAGCAGGCGGGTCTGGTAGCGGTCGACCAGGGTCCCGAACGCCTGAGGGTCGCCCGCCAGGTGCTCGAGCACCAGCCGTCCGTCGTCCAGCTCGTGCAGCACCTTGCGCTCCAGCGCGCGGGCGCTCACGACGTCCGGCGGGTTCCGCTTGAGGGCTGCTCGCATGAGGCCGCTCCGCTGTTTCAGATCGAACATTGGGACTCGAGACGGCAAGGCCTTC
>QHTX01000183.1:641-16091 GCA_003220975.1 Gemmatimonadota bacterium
GTACCGGTCGCAGGTCAAATGCAAGTCACTGTGTCCGAGCAAGTTGTGCTCTCCCGGGGAGCTCGGCCCTGTGGGGCCGTCCCCGGCGGGTGACACGGCCGCGCTACAGGCCCAGGATGAACCCTGCCATATAAAGGATAGCGACAATCGTCTTTGCGTCACGGATCTCCCCGTCCCGGATGCGAGTCAGCACCCGCGACAGGGGGTGCGGCTCGACTTCGATGAACTCGTCACGCTCGCGCGCGGGGGTCCCCGCCGTCAGCCCCGTCGCCAGGTAGAGGTGAATGACCTCATCGGTGAAGCCGGGCGTTGTCCAGATGGAGGTCAGGCGCACGAGCTCGGTCGCGCTGACGCCGGCCTCTTCGCCGAGCTCCCGCCGGGCGCAGGTCTCCGGGTCCTCGCCCGGGGCGAGGGTGCCGGCCGGCACTTCCCACAAGGGTCCCCCGGTGGCGTAGCGATACTGCTTGATCAGGAGGAGGATCGGGTCCTCTCCGCGCGGGTCCGAGGCGCAGGGCACCACGGCGGCGGCGCCGGGGTGACGGATCAGCTCCAGTTCCCCGGTGGACCCGTCCGGGAATTGGACGGTGTCGATGTCGAGCCGCACGACGCGGCCCGTGTAAATGCGACGGCTGGCGAGTTGCATCGAGCGTTCCCCGTTGCGCCTCAGCGGTTGAAGGCCCACGTGAGCGGGACCTTGAAGCCCTCGGCGAGGAAGTAGGCGGCGTTGCGTCGCGGGTTCGAACGGATGGGCGAGTTGGGCGCGGGCGACGTAAACGGCACGAGGCCGAGTCGCGTCGCGAGGATCTGGAGGCGCAGCATGTGGAATCCATCCGAGACGAGCAGCACCCGGCGATTGTCTCTGCCGGCGAACCAGCGCGCCACGCCGGCGAGCGAGGCGAACGTGCTCGCGCCCGCCGGCAGCGCGACGACCGCGCCCTCCGGCAGTCCGGCCTTGACGAGGTAGCGGCGCCCGACCTCGGACTCGCTCACCGTGTCGCCCGAGCCGACGCCGCCCGTCACGAGCACCACCGGCGCGAGGCCGCGCTGGTATAGCGCCGCGGCATGGTCGAGCCGGGCCCGGAACACGGGTGACGGCCGGCCGTTGTACTGCGCCGCGCCAAGCACCGCGATCGCGTCGGCGGCCGTCGCCTGATCGCGCGCGGCCGCCAGCGCCACCGCGACCACCACCGCCGCCCAGCCCAACGCGAGCAGCAACACGACCGCGATCCCGGCCGTGAGTTTCCGCCGCCAGGTCCAGAAAGACATGGGCGGAATATACGACGGCCGATCGGCCTACAGGCTCAACCAGTAGTTCACCTTGATCAACAGGACATTGGTCGGTGGATCCCGGAGCAGCTCGCGGGCGAGATAGTGCCCTACGTCCAGCGTGGGATCGGAGAGGTCGGCGGAGCGCGACTGGGTCCAGACCAGGAAGAGCGTCGAGCCGGGCCGGTACTCCCAGCGCAGCACGGCGTTCGAGCGGAGCGAGCGGACCCGGAAGTCCGGGTTCGAGAACTGGAATGAGTTGCTCGGCTGCGAGCTATCGGGGTGGACGGTGTAGCGGGCGTTGCCGCCATCGTATGTGATGGTGGACCCGTTGTCCTGTCCATACACATTGAAGGCGAAGGTACGCGGCGCCCGGAGCTCCTTGAAGGTGCGGTAGCGTCCGGAGAAGGTGAACGGCTGCAGGTACAGCTGAAAGCTGAGGGTCGGCGTGAAGGTGACGTTGAGGCGCGTCGTCAGGTCGAGCTGGCGCTGGTCGAGCTCCCCGAACACGTAGCGCGCGCGGTACGTCGCCCCGGCGGAGGTATCGGCCTGTGAGGTGACGAACTGCGCGGCCGTCCAGCCCGTGGTGTAGCTCGGGCCGAGCTGCAGCGACACCGCGGTACCCTGATCACGGGGTTCACGTTGATGGTCCAGGTGCCGGCGGCGTCGCGGAAGTAGTTCGCGCTGGCGGTGCCGTTCACGGCCCGGCGCTGGTCGGAGGAGATGGTGCCGCCGAGGTTCCATTGCTGCGGCGCGAGAGCCGCGGGACCACCGCGGGTGAGCCGATCGTCCACGCCCTGTTGCTGCTCGTAGACGAAGAAGCTGGCACTCCAGTAGTTCAACAGCTGCCCGAAGACGCCCACGACGCGACCCAGCTGGATCCGATCGCCCCCGTAGTTCCAGGCCATGGCCAAGGGGTCCGAGGAGACGCTCGCCTGCCGGAACACACGTCCCGGTGTGGTCCAGCGGTAGGCCAAGAACACGTCGCCCGCGACGCGGTCGGTGCGGTGTTGGAAGCCCAAATCGTTCACTTCAAACCCTGGCGTGCTCGTGCTGAGCGCCGCCGCCCAGATGGTGTTCCCCCCTTCCTTGTTGATCGAAAAGTCCGCGCCCGCGCCGGCGAGCGAGGTCCGAAGCGAGTCGTAGTGTAAGTACGCCGCGTCGGGTCGCTGGTAGTAGCGCGCCGACTGCTGCTGGGTGACGCGCAGGGCGAGCGTGTCCCCGGTGACGTAGGAGGCACCGATCGAGCCGAAGACCGAGTACGTGTTGTTGTCCCAGCGGTGGTAGAAGTCCGCGGCCGCGACGTACGCACCGCTCCGGAGCGAGTCCACGGCGGGGCTGCGACTGTGGCGAGCGACGGCCGTCGCGAGCAAGCCGAATCCCGTGTGGCCTCCGATCTCCCGCCGTACCCGGCCGACCAGGTAGTTCGTGAGCGGCTCCACGTCGTCCCGCCACCGCACGCCGTTCGAATCGGCCAACGTGGCCTGCTCCCGCGCGGTCACGGCGTCGAGCACCCCGAGCGACCAGCCTCCCGGCGTCTTCCCCGAGAGCTTGGCGGACCCGAGGATCGTACTGTTCGTCGGCGCGTCGACGAAGCCCCCTGACGGCGCGGCTGCCTCGTGCTCGGGCGGTCGTCCGATGCGGCGCGAGTAGAAGTACTGGGGCGTGTTGCCGAACTGGATGTAGGGGCCCGTGCCGCCGAAGTCGAAGATGCTCGCCCCTTCCACGAAAAACGGCCGCCGCTCCGGCAGGAATTGCTCGAATGCGGTGAGGTTCACGAACGAAGGATCCGACTCGACCTGACCGAAGTCGGGGTTGACGGCGGCATCGAGCGTAAGGTTCGAGGTGACGCCGTACTTCAGGTCGAGCCCCGCGCCGCCGAAGTAGCTGTGGCCGTCGTCAAAGGGATTCCCGGCAGCGGGGCTGTCGTACGTGCCGCGGCCGAGGCTGTACGGCAGCAGCTCCAGCCGTCGCGGGGAGGGGATGTCGCGCAGGCCGACCAGGTGACCGAAGCGCGACGCGTACCCCGTCTCGGTCTTCTTCTTGAATACCCACTGGGAGAGCTCGTTCTTGCGGAACACCCAGCGAAAAAAGTTGACGCCCCACACCTGCGCGCGCACTTGGGGGAACCGCAGCTGCGAGAACGGGATCCGCATCTCCACGACCCAGCCGAGCGAGTCGATCGCGGTCGCCACCTCCCACACGGGATCCCAGGAGCGGTCGCCGATGAAGAAGTCGTTGCTGCACAAGTCGTCCAGCTTCACGCCCGCTGGATTCACGGCGAACTCGAACGCCGTGCGGTGATCATGGTAACTGTCGAAGTCGACGTAGAAGACGTCGCTTTGGGTGTTGTCGTCGCGGCGGCCCAGGCGGCTCGAGATCTTCGCCGGCGCGTCGTCGTACAGCCGCGCGCCCACGTAAATCGCGTCGGCGTCGTACAGCAGCATCACGGTCGTCGATTCGGAGGCAGCCTTGCCTTCGTCCGGGTCGGTCTCGGTGAAGCCGCGGATCGGGACCGCCCCGGCCCACGCCGGATCATCGAGCCGGCCGTCGAGCGTCGGTGGGCGGCTCACCCGCACCGCCGTCATCGTAGGCGGCACGCGCCCGTCGGCGTGGCGCAGCGCCGCGGCGCCGGTGTCGGGCGACTGTGGGGGGAGCAGCAGCAGCGCCGGGACGGCAAACAACATTCACGACCCTCCGGGGGGGCAGTGCGAGCAGGATTCCCCACTAACATGCTGGAGTGACGAGCGACTCGCGCCCTGCGGGAGCGCGGGCCCTGTCAGGGTTTCGTCAACAACTCTTCAAACAAGGCGAGCGCCCGCGGGTCGTCGGACTCCCCGAGCCAGAAGAGCGCCTTGCGGCGGACCTCGGGGTCGCGATGCGTGCGGGCGATGCGGATCAGGGCCGGGACGCCCTCGTCCGGCGGCCGCTGGGACAACGCGAACACCGCCTGCTCCTTCACCTCCCGATCCACCCTGGAGTCGTCCACCAGATCGGTGAGGCCACGCGTCGCAGCGTCCCCCGCTGCCTGGCCCAGCCAGAAGACCGCCTGGCGCCGGGCACGGCGCGCGACGCGCTCGTCGCGGGCCAGCTTCAAGAGGGCGGGCCAGACCGTCACGGAATCCGCGATGGTGGCGGGGAAGATCGCTTCGTCGGCTGCGCGGCCGCCGTCCCGTCTCGCGAGGTCGAGCAGGAAGTCCGCCGCGTCGCGCGTGGCGACGGCGCCCAAGTCCGCGACCACCGTGCCGGCGGCCGGGGTCGCCCAGTGTCCGCCGACGTAGGCGCGGAGTGACTGCACGACGCCGCCACGCACCGTGAGCGCGACGCGGACCGGGCCGGGCTCGCAGTCGCAGTCGACGTCGTCGCGGTCGAACATCCCTCCGTGGGTGATCGTGCGGTTGCCGCACCTGCCGTCGCGGCACTCGAGGGAGATGATGTTGACCCCGTTCCCGCACACCCCGGGGCGCGCCGCGAAGCTCAGGCGCACCGTGCCGTCGGGAGCGGCGGCGACGCGGCCCCCCAGGCTCTGCGCGAGCACGAGCACTAGGGGTGCGATCACTGATTGATGATCTCCAGCAGGACCTGCGCCGCGCGCGGGTCGTGCGACTGGCCGAGCCAGAAGACGGCCTTCTTGCGCAGCTCCCGGTTCTGCTCTGTCTTCGCGATCGCGATCAGCTTGTCGAGCGCCCCGGGCTCGTGGCGCTGTGAGTAGACGAAGATCAGCTGCTCCTTCATCTCCTCGTTCTGCATGCGGTCATACAGGGCTACCAGCTGGCCCAAGTCCGTGCCCGTCTGCCCCGCCCAGAACAGCGCCTTCTTGCGCATCTCGATGGTCTCGCGCTCGTTCAGCGCGATCTCCATCAGCCACCGGCCGTTCTCCGCGCCGCCCATCTGGGATAGCGAGAAGATCACCTTCTCCTTCAGGTCTTCCTCGGTGAGCTTGGCGTAGAGCGCCCGCAGGAAGGCGGCGTTTTCGGTCGAGTGCTGCTGTCCCAGCCAGAAGATCGCCTTCTCCCGGGCGTCGGCAGGGGCGCGTGGGTTGTCCGCGTAGGCGCGGATGATCTCGGCCGCGCGCGGGCTGTGCTGCTGCGACAGCGCAAAGATGGCCTTCTCCCGCAGCTCCTCGTCGTCCGTCGTCCGCAGGATCGAGTCGAGCATGTTCACCGAGCGGTCGGTGGGGACTTGCGACAGCCAGAAGACCCCTTGCTGCCGCACCTCGGCGTCGGGGTCGTGCTGCGCGACGTCGAGCAGGATGTTCTCCGTCTCCGTGTCCCGCTTCTGCGACACGATGAAGACGGCCTTGCGGCGCAGCCCCGCCGAGCACGGGTCGCGGCGGGCCAGCACCTTTTTCAGGATCGGAAGCGCGTTGGCGGCGTCCATCTGCAACAGGCCGTTGAGGGCCGCGACGCGCACGTCGTCCTCGTCGTCCTCGCTCGGGCAGCTCGCTTGACCTGCGCCGGGAGCGCCGGGGGCGCCCGTCGGCGACTCGCCCTTCGGCGGCTTGCCCGTCGGGCCACCCGCTTCCCGCGCGTGCTCGGCGAGCCACGCCGCCGCGCCCGAGTCGCCCCGCCTGGCGAGGGCGGTCTGGATGCGCGCCAGCAGCGCGTCTCCATCGTGCAGCGTCGCCGCCTTGGCGTAGCGGCGCTGTTGGGTGACCAGCAGGCTGCGGGCGTGGTCCAGGTCGTCGTTCTTGTACAGGGCGAAGGCCGACCAGTAGAGCGCATCCCCGGCGCGGGACGAGCTGGGGTAGGTGCGCGCGAGATCGCCGTACAGGTTCGCGGCGGTCGCGTAATCCCCGCGGTTCAGCGCGCGGCGCCCGGCGCGCCACAGCGAATCGGTCGGATCCTGTCCGTCCTGGGCGAGCGCGACACCGAGCGCGGCGAGCTGTCCGTCCAGGTCGTCCAGCTGCGCCAGCCCGTCGCTGTTGAGCATCGTCCCGAGCCGCGCCATGGTCGGCTGAGCGGCGGCCAGGGCCGCCTGGGCTCGGGCGAGCGCCTGCGCGGCCTGGGGAGGCACGGCCGGCTGCTGCACTCCGACGACGGCCGCGCACACGAGATACATCGCCGGCATCACAGAGCTCCTTGCGTGCGCACGGGGCCGGGCCCGGCGGGAATCGCCGTCTGCAGCCGCAGCAACACGCTCCGCTGGTCCAATCCCTGGTTGATCAGTTGCACATCTTCGCGCTCGCCTCTCGAGGAAAGCTGCGCGATCTGAGCCAGCACGAGCTCCAGGTCCTCGAGCAGGCTCTTGAGCCGGGGGTCACGCGCCGCCGGCGAGTCGAGCATGAGGCGCGTGGTGGTGAGGAGCTCGCGGGCCTGCGCGGTGAACTGCGCCGCCGGCTCGCCCGCGCGGGTCTCGGCGCGGAATCCGGTGAGCAGCGCCTCAGTGCGGGTGAGGTATTGCGCTGCGGCCACGCGGTAGGCCAGCGCGTTGACCCGATCGGCCCCACGGGCCGCGTCGGCGGCCGCCGGTGCGCCGGCCGGCCCGGGACCGCCGGCCGTCCAGCGGCCGATCGCGAAACCGAGCACGAGCACGGCCGCGATCCCGAGGCCCCAGCGCAGCCACGGGCGCAGCACGATGGCGCGCTGCCGCCGGGCCGCGCGCGCCGCCACGATCCGCTGCCACATCTCCTCGCGCGGCGTCGGGGGCGGGCGGTGATAGTCCTGCACCGCGTCCTGCAGCAAGCGATCGACCCGGTCTTCTGTCATGACACCCACTCCCCCGCGAAATCCGCAAGCGCCTCTCGCAGTTTGGCGCGCGCCCGCGACAGTTGCGCCTTCGATGTCCCCGTCTCGATGTCGAGGGCGTTCCCGATCTCCTGGTGCGTATACCCCTCGACGTCGTGCATCACGAACACCGCGCGGTACCCCTCCGGCAGATTGTCGATGGCGCGCGCCAGCCGCTGTTTCAGATCCGGCTCCGCGTCGCGCCGGCCCGCCGCGACGCCGCCCGCGTCTTCCAGGTCGGTCTCACGCCGCAACCGCTTCACCTTGCGGAGCCCGTTCAGGACGACCGACGTCGCGATCGCGTGCAGCCACGTGGAGAGCTTCGCCTCCCCCCGAAACGAGCCGAGCCGCTCGAAGGCGCGCACGAAGGTGTCCTGCGTGAACTCCCGGGCCAGCTCGTCGTCGCCCGCCATGCGGTAGGCGAGGCGGTAGACGCGGTCCACGTGCGCGTCGTAGAGCAGGCGCTCCGCGGCGCCGTCCCCGGTACGGACTCGGGCTATCAGTTCGCGTTCGTCCACCGGGCTCCGGAGCGGGGGGCGGGGTCGGGGCGATGTCGGTTATCCCTGCGACACGCGGCGTGCGGGAAGGGTTGCGTGGAGCGGTGTTATCCCTGCTTCAAGAGGATGCGGATCCCGATGCCCGCGAGCACGGCGAGTAGGAATGAGGCGAGAGTGCCGATCAGGAAGTACTCGGCGAACTCGCGGTCCTCCAGGGCCTTGAAGCGGGCGAGCGCCTTGGCGGCGATGATCCAGCCCACCGCGCTGTACTCCCCCAGCAGGACGAGGGTGAGGGCGAGGGCGCGCTCGAGCGCGCCGATCGCGCGGCCGCGGGCGATCTCGATCGCGCCCGCGGTGCGATCCTCGTCGCGCCGCATCTGCAGCGTGGGGAGCTCGAGCACGCTGCGGATCAGGACGACCCCCCGGCCCGAGACGTAGAGGTAGCCCGTGGCGAGCAGCGCGACCCGGCCCCACCAGAGCCCATCGAGGCTCGGCTTCGCGAGCCGAGCGAAGTACGTGCCCGCCACCAGGGCGATAATGACGAACACCGCTTCCCAGAGGAGCAGCGTCGCGGCGCGGCGGTGGCCGTCCACCTGCGCCGGCCAGAGCGTGGCGGCGAGGGTGTAGGCGAGGAGGGGCACCACGAAGAGCGGGTTCATGGGGTCTCGAGCATGGCCCGGAACATCTTATCGCCGGCGGCCACGAGAGGCCAGGCCATGCGGCGCGCCAGGTGAGAGATGGCGCTGCGGTCGACGCGCAACTGCGCGGCGGCGTCGGCCGGGGAGCCGAGGCGCAGCAGGGTGGCGGCGCGCCGCTGGCGTGGGGTCCAACTCCAGTACAGCGCCGAGTAGTAGCTCGCGAGCGGCTCGATGGCGGCCGGGAATCCGCCCAAGGCGAAGACGAGCCGCCCCGGCTTGGCTCGGTCCAAGGCGGCGCGCGCCTCGTGAAAGCACGGGCCGTCGACCTCCGGCGCGGTGGCGGCGAGGGGCGTGCTGATCGGCCCGCGCCCGCACGCCACGACCCACGCGATCTCGGGAAACCGGGCGCGGATGAAGTGGGCGACGTCCCACACGGGGGCGGGGCGCGTGAGCAGGCCCTGCAGCTCGTCGCCCAGGGTCACGGCGAAGCGGGCGGCGAGGGCGCGGCGATAGCGGCGATTGAGCTCGGGGAGCGCGGCCCGCAGCTCGGCCTGGAGCCGGGCGCGGCGGGCCGGGGGCAGCAGGCGGGACGCCGTGGCATCGGCGATGGCGGCGACGTAGACCTTGGATGACATTTTACGTCACATATGTCAGATATGACGAATAACGTCACAATCTATCAATGTGACGATAAATGTCAATCGCTCATCGCGTGCCGAAGGCGGCGTAGACCGGGACATCGGGGTGGGCCTCGAGCATGTCGCGGACGCCGCTGGGGGCGGCGACGAGACAGAGGAAGTGCACCCGCTGGGCGCCGGCGTGCTTGAGGGCGCTCACGGCGTCCACCGCCGAGCCGCCGGTCGCGAGCATCGGATCGAGCACGAAGAAGTCGCGGGCGTCCTCCCCCGAGGGAATCTTGAAGTAGTAGTCCACGGGCTCCAGCGTGTCGTGCTCGCGGTAGATCCCGATGTGCCCGACCCGGGCCGAGGGGATGAGCTGGGCGATGCCCTCGACCATGCCGAGCCCGGCCCGCAGGATCGGCACGAGCGCCAGCTTCTTGCCGGCGACGCGGACGCCGCGCATCCGCTCGAGCGGCGTCTCCACGTCGAACGGCTCGAGCGCCAGGTCCTTGGTCACCTCGTAGGCCATCAGCATGGCGATCTCGTTCACGAGCTGCTTGAAGTCGCGCGTCGTCCGCCAGCAGATCGAGCTGCTGCGACGCTATCGCGCGACAGCGACCGAGCAGCCGCCGGAAGACCAGCTCGCGGCATTGCTGTTATCGATCAATTGCATTGCGGCGGGGTTCGGCACTACTGGGTGAGGCGTTGCACGACGCCACGACGCCACGACGCCACGACGCAGGCGGTCGCTCCCTACGTCACGGCGCTCGCAGCCGCCATTTCGGGAACGCCGAGCCGATCAGCGCGCCGATTCCGGCACCGACGGCGCCTCCGACCGCCAGCCCGAACACGAAGCCGCCCGCCTCGCCGCAATTCACCGAGCCTTCGCAATTGGCTTTGGCAACGGCGACGCCGCCCGCGCCCAGTGCGACGCCGCCTAACACTGCCCCGATCAGCGCGCCCGTTCCCGCGTGGCCGCCGCCACGCACCCAGAGCGAGTCCACGTCGGAAGCAGGGACCTCGATTCGCCCCCAGAAGGATGTCTCGAGGGTGAGACGATCGGCCGAACTGCTCACAACCACGCCTTGGCGGCGCCCGACTCGTCTGTTGTGGATGCGCACGAGCTGGCCACCCCCGAGACGTGCGAGAGCGAAGCCCGCGCGCTGCGCGGCGCTGGTTGTGTCGGGCTCCTGGGCCCGCGCGCGCTGGCTGGCGAGGGTGACGAGTCCCATCACCGAAACGGCGAAACAGACCCTGCGCATGTCGTGTGCTCCGCTGGCGTACGGCGACAGGATCGCGCGCACGTCTCAAGTGCGCTTCAAGACCTCTCGTGTCGCAAGGGCGACGTGGCGGCGGACCAGGGCGCCCGGCTGCTCGCATTTCGCCGAGGGTGACCGGCACTCCCACGGCCTCGGGCTGCCCGCTAAGTTGTTCTCCTGCTTGGTTTGGCCAGGTAGCTCAGTTGGTAGAGCAGCGGACTGAAAATCCGCGTGTCGGCAGTTCGATTCTGCCCCTGGCCACTCAGGACGCAAGAGCCTACGCCCCGCCGGTCGTGACCGACGGGGCGTCTTTCTCCCGGAGCGTCTCCACCACGAAGGAGGCCGGATGGCGCAGGCCGATCACGACCGGCAGGTCGATTATGTCGAGTTTGGTGCGACCGACCTCGGCCGGATCAAGCAATTCTATCAACAGGTCTTCGACTGGCCGTTCGAAGACTACGGGCCTGACTACACGAGCTTCCAGGACGGACGCTTGAGCGGCGGGTTCGCGAAAGCGTCGGCGGTGCGACCCGGTGGCCCGCTCGTCGTGATCTACGCCACCCGACTGGAAGACGTCGAAGCGAAGGTCAAGGAGGCGGGCGGGAAGATCGTGAAGCCCACGTTTTCCTTTCCGGGCGGCCGCCGGTTCCACTTCACCGACCCGAGCGGCAACGAGCTGGCAGTGTGGACGGACCGGTAGGGGGGGGAGGGGAACCGGGCGGGCGAGAGGGACCCCCGGTGGCGCTCGTCACCGGTGCGAACCGCGGGATCGGGCTCGAAGTGTGTCGCCAGCTGGCGGGCCGCGGATACGACGTGGTGCTCGGATCGCGCGACGCGGCCAAGGGCGAGCGTGCCGCCGCGGATCTCGCGAGGAATGGCGGCACCGTCCGCGCCTGCCAGCTCGACGTCACCGATGCGAAGAGTATCGAGCGCGCACGAACCCGTGTTGCGGCGGTGAACGGGTAGTAGCCCCGGGTGAGCTCGATGTCGGTGTTGCAGATTCCGGTGCGTACGACGCGCACCAACGCTTCGCCGGGCGGGGGCTCCGGGGTCGGCGTGTCCCGGACGCTGAGGCGGCGGTCTTCCAACCAAAGGGCGCGCACGCCGGGTAATATGAAGACGTCGCACTGGAGAGTGACCCCGCCGCCCTGAAGCGGGTCTCCATGCATCCGTGTGGGCTTCTCCCCCCCCTGCTGCTTGCAGACAGCTCGACGACCGTCGAGACGTTCAAGGTTCCGCTCGGTCGCGCCGAATCGCTCAGCGTCGAGACCGCGGGCACGGGCGATCCGGTGGTCCTCATTCCGGGCCTATTCGGCTCGGCGTTCGGCTTCCGGAAGCTCGTCTCCCTCCTCGCGCAGGCCGGCTATCGCGCCATCGTCATCGAGCCGCTCGGCATCGGCTCGTCGGCGCGGCCCGAGAAGGCGAACTACTCGCTGACCGCCCAGGCGGACCGCATCGCCGCCGTGCTCGACTCGCTGGGCGTGCGAGGGGCGCTGCTCATCGCGCATTCGATCGGAGGCTCGGAAGCGTTCCGACTCGCCTATCGGCGACCCGATCTGGTGAAGGGGCTCCTGTCGATCGAGGGCGGGCCCACGGAGGCGGCGATCACGCCGGCGTTCAAGCGCGCCCTGCGATTCGCGCCCTGGATCAAGCTGTTCGGCGGGATCAAGCTGATCCGCCGGAAGATCCGAGGTCTCCTGCTCGACTCCTCCGGAGACTCCACCTGGGTGACGGATGACGTGGTGGAGGGCTACACGGCGGGCGCCGCGCGCAATCTCGACGCGACCCTCAAGGCGTACCTCGCCATGGCCCAGGCGCGGGAGCCCGTCAAGCTGGCCTTGCATCTCGTGGAGGTGCGCTGTCCGGTGCGGCTGCTAGTCGGAGGCGCCCAGCACGACGGCGACGTCGGTGCGACCGAGGTGGCGCTGCTCGGGCGCAGCGTGCGCTCGTTCGCGCTCGATTCGGTGCCCGGGGCGGGGCACTTCATCTATGAAGAGCAGCCTGCGGCCGTGCTCGCGGCCCTCGGCCGGCTGCAGACGACCGTGACCCCGCCGCGCCCATCACCCTTCGCCCGATAGGACCGCGATGCGCATCGCCCTGGTCGCCGAGGACTACTATCCCCAGCTCGGGGGCGTTCCCGAGCATGTGCACAACCTCGCCCTCCAGCTCAACGCCTGGGGGCACACGGCCGCGGTCGTCACGTCCCACATGGGCGAGCACCGCGACGCGGATTTCGTGCGCCGGGTGGGCACGAGCCGGGTGATCTACGCGAACGGCGGCGTGTCGCGGGTCACGACCGGGTGGCGGCTGCGGCGCCGGCTCGAGGAGTTGTTCCGGGCGGAGCGTTACGACCTCGTGCACGTGCACGGCGGGCTCGCCCCGACGTTCGGGCTAGCGGCGCCGTTCGCCGCCTGGCGCCTCGGCATTCCGGTGGTGGCGACGTTCCACTCGTGGTTCGCGCGCTCGGTCGGCTGCCGCGTCTTCCGGGGTCCGCTCCAGAAGATCCTCGACCGCCACGCGGCGACGATCGCCGTGAGCGCGCCGGTGGTGGAGGCGAACGCGCGCTATTTCGACGCCGACTGGGAGATCATCCCGAACGGCGTGGACACGAGCTTCTTCAAGCCGAACGGCCGCAGGCCGACGGATGCGCTCACCGATCGCCCCCGGCTCCTGTTTCTCGGCCGCATCGAGCCGCGCAACGGCCTCAGCACCCTGCTCGACGCGATGCCCCACATTCTCGCCCGCTACCCCCGAGCGCTGCTCACCGTCGCGGGCGACGGCCCGTGGCGCGGCTACTACGAGCGCCGGGCGCGCGAGCTCGGCGCGAGCGTCCGCTTCGTGGGCAAGGTGTTCGAGGACCGGCCGGATTACTACGGCTGCGCCGACCTGTACCTGTGTCCGACGCACATCGCCTCGTTCGGCGTGACGCTGCTCGAGGCGATGGCGTGCGGCACGCCGATGGTCGTGGCGGACAACCACGGCTACCGTTCGGTCGTGGACGGGGGCGCCGAGGCGCTCATCGTGTCGAAGGACGATCCCAAGATCTGGGCGGAGAGCGCGATCGCGTTGCTGGGCGACCCCGCGCGGCGTGCCGCGATGGGGCGCGCGGGGCTCGAGAAGGCGGCACGGTTTGCGTGGCCGCGGATCGCGCGCGCCGAGCTCGCCGTTTACGAGCGCGTACTGGCTGCGCGGGCGAAGGGCCGGAGCGCGAGCGCCGCGGCCAGCTCGGCCAGCGAGCCCCGATACGTCCGGACGCCCAGGAAGACGTCGGTCATCGCGTCCACGAGTCGCTGACCGACGCGGCGAAACAGCCAGCGCCGGGCGCGGGGGTGATCGTACAGCAGGCGCGCGAGCCCGCGCGCGACCCGGAGGTCGGCGAGGAGCGGACGCAGCCCGGCGCGGTAGCCCGCGCGCACCCGCGCCTCGTCGAGCCCGGCCTGCACGATCGCCGCGGCCGCGAGCCGGCCGCTCCGCGCCGCGAGGCTGATCCCCTCGGCCGTCACGGGATCCGCGAATCCGGCGGCGTCCCCCACCAGCAGCACCCGATGGCGCGCGAATCCCTCCGCCCGCGGGCGCACGGGAATCACGAACCCGTGGCGCTCGACGGCGCGCGGGACGATGTCGAGGGCCTTGAGGTACTGCTCGAGATCGCGATGCAGATGGCCCGCGCCGCGACGCATGCTCAGGACGCCCACGGACAGGTGTGCGGCCTTGGGGAAGACCCAGGCGTAGCCGTGGGGGACGATCCCGACGTCGAAGCGCGGCGCGCGGGCGCAGCGCTCGAACGTGGCGTCGTCGACCTGGATCTCGTGCTCGAGCGCAGGGATGAGGTGCCGCCCGTCGATCCACCCGGCTAGGCGCGCCACGTCGCTCATGGCCCCGTCCGCTGCGATCACGAGCTCGGCCGTAACGGGGTCTCCATCGTCCGTGTCGAGCCGGACCTGGTGGCGCTCGAGGCTCACGCCCGTCACCCGGCACGGGGCCCGCAGCTCGGCCCCCGCCGCCGCGGCGCGCGAGGCGAGCAGGAAATCGAGGCGGTCCCGCATCGCCAGCGACACGACCGGGTGGTCTCGTCGGGCCGTGAAGCGAAGATCCGCGTCGAGCAGGTGGAGTTCAGAGCTCGCATAGCGCCGCTCCACCACGTCTCCCACTTCTCGTGGGAGCAGCGCGAGGCCGCGCTCGACCAGGCCCCCGCCGCACGTCTTGTAGCGGGGCAGCCGCTCCTTCTCGAGGAGCACGACCTTGAGCCCCTGGCGCGCGAGCTCCAGCGCGGCCGTCGCCCCGCCGGGGCCCGAGCCCACCACTGCGACATCGAACATCATGACCTGTAAATTACCCGCCGTGACAAAGCCTGCCCGCATGAAAGCGGGGGGACTCCGGCTCGGGCCCCTCGTGGCGGTGATGTTCTTCACCGTTTCGGGCGGGCCGTTCGGTTTGGAGGGACTCGTCGGGTCGGTGGGTCCCGGTGTCGCCGTCCTGCTGCTCGTCGCCACCCCACTCGTGTACAGCGTGCCCGAGGCGCTGCTCATCGGGGAGCTCGCGTCGATGCTCCCGGTCGAAGGCGGCTACTACCAGTGGGTGAAGCGCGCGTTCGGCCGGTTCTGGGGATTCTGGAACGGCTGGCTCTCCTGGGCTTACTCGCTGATCGACATGGCGATCTACCCGGTGCTGTTGCTGCAATACCTGCACTTCTTTCTCCCGGGACTCAGGCCCCTCGACGGCTGGCTGCTGGCGCTGGCGCTGATTTGGGGCGCGACCTGGCTCAACCTGCGTGGCACACGGGTGGTGGGCACGGCGTCGGGGTGGTTCGTCACGCTGGTGCTGGCGCCGTTCGGCGTGCTCGCAGCGGTGGCGCTGGCGCGGTGGATCGGGCAACCGGCAACGCCGTTCCCGGTAACGCCGTTCCATGCCGCCGGCACGTCGTTCCTGGGGGCGCTAGGGCTCGGCGTCTCGCAGAGCATCTGGAACTACTCGGGCTGGGACAACCAATCGACGGTCGGGGGGGAGATCGAGGACGCGTCGGCGACTTACCCGCGGGCGCTGGCGCGCGCGCTGCCGCTCGTCACGGCCGTGTACCTCGCGTCGATCGTTCCGGTGCTCGCGCTCACCGACTGGACCGAGTGGACGGACGGCGCCTGGCCCCACCTCGCGGCGACGGTGGTGGGCCCGTGGCTCGGCCGCTGGATCGCCGCGGCCGGGATGGTGAGCGCGTTCGCGCTGTTCAACGCGCTGCTGCTCGCCTACTCGCGCATCCCGCTGGTGCTGGCGCAGGACGGCCTGCTGCCCGCGGCCCTCGCGGCGACGGACGCGCGCGGCACGCCGCGCAACGCCGTGCTCGTCTCGGCCGTCGTGTATTCGGGTTTCACGCTGCTGTCGTTCGGCGGGCTGCTCGCGGCCGACGTGCTGCTCTACACCGCGGCGCTGGCGCTCGAGTTCGCCGCGCT
>QHTX01000183.1:16164-20376 GCA_003220975.1 Gemmatimonadota bacterium
GGCGTCGGTGCCCTGGGGGTGCTCGCGGCCTTCCCGCTGCTGCTGCTCGCGCTGGGCGTGGCGCTCGAGGTGCGAGCCCGCGCGACCGGGCTGCCCGGCGTGGTCGTGGCCGTGTCGCTCGCCGCGCTGGGCCCTGCGGTGTACGTGGCGCTGCGCGCGCGCCGTGCGCGGCAGCGCGCCCCGGCCCTCACCCGGTAGCGGGCGCCGCGGGGTTTTTCCCGTGCCGCGCCGGGATTCTCGCGCCTCCTTGCGGACCCTCGGAATGGCGCGCAACATAGCGGGTGCCGTCCGGTTTCCGGTAGCAACAGCCGCCATCTTGCGCAACTAGGTATGGAGGGACCGTGGTCAAGCGCACTTGGTTCATTTTGCTCGCGCTCGTCGCCAGCGTCGGCGTCGCGAGCGCGCTCGCTCAGCAGCGCTCCATCAGCGGCAAGGTGTCGAGCGCGACGACCAACGAGCCGGTCGCCGGCGCGACCGTGTCCGTGGTGGGCTTGCCGGGCGCCCGCGTGACGAACGACCGAGGCGAGTTCACGCTCTCCGCGCCCCAGGGCGCTGTCACCCTCGTCGTCCGCAGCGTTGGCTACAAGCACCGCACGGTGACCGTCCCACCGGATCAGGGGAGCGTCGCCGTCAGCCTCGAGCAGGACGTGTTCAACCTCGAGGCGGTGGTCATCACCGGCCAGGCCACGGGCGTCGAGCAGCGCAACCTCGCCAACGCCGTGACGACGGTGAACCCCGAGCAGCTGAACCGCGCGCCGACGCAGACGATCGAGAGCGCGCTGCAAGGAAAGATTCCCGGTGCGGTCATCCAAATGAACTCCGGGGCGCCGGGCGGCGGGGGCCAGATCAACCTGCGGGGCGTCACGACGATCAACGGGGGCGTCGATCCGCTCATCGTGGTGGACGGCCTGGTGATCGCGAACGACGCGATCCCGAGCAACATGAACGCCATCACCGCGGCGGCGGCGGGCGGGAACGCGTCGACCCAGGACAACTCGGTGAACCGCATCGCGGACCTGAACCCCAACGACATCCAGAGCATCGAAGTGCTGAAGGGCGCGTCCGCCGCGGCGATCTACGGGTCGCAGGCGGCGAACGGCGTGATCGTCATCACGACCCGGCGCGGGCACCCGGGCGCGCCGCGCTTCAGCGTCACGCAGCGGTTCGGGACCTCCGCCCTGTCGAACACCCTCGGCTTCCGTCACTTCAGCGACGTCACCGAAGCGACGGCGGCGTTCGGGCCAAACGCGGCGAACTTCTGCACCCTGCCGGGCGGCGCGTGCCCCTTCTTCGACAACGAGCGCGCGCTGTACGGAGAGCACCAACTGTCAGTGGAGACCGACGCCAGCGTCACCGGTGGGAACGATCAGACGACCTACTTTTTGTCGGGTCTCGTCAAGAAGGACGGCGGGATCGCTCAGAACACCGGCTACCAGAAGCAGTCGATCCGCGCGAACCTGGACCAGCTGGTCGGCAGCCGTTTCAAGCTCAGCCTCAACTTGAACGCGATTCACAGCCTGTCGAACCGCGGGATCTCGAACAACGACAACACAGGGACCAGCACGTACCTCGTATACCCGACGACCCCGAGCTTCGTGGACCTGCGACCAGTGAACGGTGTCTATCCAATAAACCCATTCGCGCCGTCGAACCCGCTGGCGACGTTCGCCGAGCTCCGGAACGCCGAGGACGTGTGGCGCATCCTGGGCACGACGACCGCCAAGGTGGACGCCGTGACCACGCCCACCCAGCACGTGGTGTTCAACCTCACCGGGGGCGTGGATTTCTTCAGCCAGCGGAACGACGTCCTGTCGCCGGCCGACCTTCAGTTTGAGCCGCAAGACGGCCAGCCCGGCACCGTCGTGCTCGGGAAGTCGTCCGATCTCCGGCTGAACCTCGTCGGCAGCGCGGTGCACACCTACACGCCTGCCTCGAACGCGTTTCAGGCGACGACCTCGGCGGGCTTCCAGTACGAGAACCGCGATCTCAACCTCACGAACATCGTCGGGCGGACGATCGCGCTCGGGCTGCAGAACGTGAGCCAGGCGGCAAGCATCACGTCGAACCAGTCGGAGCAGCCGGTGAAGAACCTGGGGCTGTACGCCCAGGAAGAAGTCCTCGCGGCCAGCCAGCGGCTGCTCCTGACCCTGGGCGTCCGCGGCGACCGCTCCACCGTGAACGGCGACCAGAAGAAGTACTTCGTCTATCCCAAGGCGGCGGCGTCTTACCGGCTCGTCCAGCCGATGGGCGGTTTGGACGAGTTCAAGTTGCGGGCCGCGTGGGGGCAGACCGGTAACCCGCCGCTGTACGGCGTCCGGTTCATCCTCGATAGTACGGGCGCGCTCGGCGGCCAGGTCGGACAGTTCCGCGCCTTGACGCTCGGGCTCGATTCGATCACGCCCGAGCGGAACACCGAGGTCGAGGGCGGGTTCGACGCGACCTTCGGCGACCAGTTTGCGACCCTGGGCATCACGCTCTACCAGAAAAACGTGACAGACATGCTGCTCCTCCAGTCCGTTGCGCCGTCGACCGGATACCGGCAGCGCATCTTCAACGGCGGTAAGCTCCGCAACCGCGGCATCGAGGCAGCGCTCGCGGTATCGCCGGTGCGCAAGCCCGACCTCAACTGGGTTCTCCGGTCCACCTTCTACCTGAACCGCAGCAAGATCGAGCAGCTCCCCGTGCCGGCGTTCAACACGGGCGGCTTCGGGCTGTCGCTGGGCGCGTTCCGGATCGAGAAGAACAAGTCGGCGACGCAGATCGTGGGGTCGGATGGGGTGGATGGCGACGCGAACCCCGACTTCCAGATGTCGTTCTCGAGCGACTTGAGCTACAAGCGGTTCAGCCTGGGCTTCCTGTGGGATTGGAAGCACGGTGGGGACATCATCAACCTGACCCAGCTCCTGTTCGACGCCTTCGGCAACTCCGTCGACCAGGTCCCGGCGGGGAACACCCGGATCACCAACTGGGCCGGCGGGCAGACGAAGGTTTACATACAGGACGGCTCCTACCTGAAGCTGCGCGAGCTGAACGTGGGCTACGATCTCCCGCCCGACGTCGCGCAGCATTTCGGGATGCGCACCGCCCGACTCTCGTTCGGCGGGCGTAACCTGCTGCGGTTCACCCCGTACAAGGGGCTTGACCCCGAGGTGTCGAACTTCGGCAACCAGGCCATCGCGCGGAACATCGACGTGGCGCCGTTCCCGCCGAGCCGCAGCTTCTTCTTCTCGATCGACGTGGGGTTCTGACCATGCGCACGCACAACACCAAGGCGATTGTCGCCCTCACCCTGGTAGGCGCCCTCGTGGTCGGCGCTTGCAACTTCAACCTGACCGATCCCAACAGTCCGCCGCCGATCGGACCGAACGCGACCCCGGACCAAGTGAAGTCGGCGGCCGTCGGACTGTTGGTGGCGCTGCGGGTAGACGTCAACCGCTGGGTGCTCAACAACGGGATCCTCGGGCGTGAGGGCTACCGCCTCGATACCGCCGATCCCCGCTTCACCACGGAGCTGCTCGCGGGTCCGCTCGATCCCAGCAACGATGCGTTCGGCGGCGGGCAATGGGCGGCGGAATTCCGCGCGATCCAGAGCGGCTACGCGATTCTCAACGTGATCGGGTCGGCCCAGATCCCCGCCGGGCAGCAGGATGCGGTCCGGGGATTCGTGCATACGATGCAAGCCGTGGCCTTCTTGATGATCCTGAATTCGCACACGGAAGATTCGATCCCGATCGACGTGAACCGCACGATCAACCAGCCGCTCGCGCCGTTCGTGTCCAACGATTCGGCCTATAAGCACGTTCTCTCGCTGCTCGATTCCGCCCAGACGGAGCTGCAAGCGGCGACGGCGTTTTCCTTCGACCCCGGCCCCGGGTTCGTGGGCTTCAACACCCCTGCCACGTTTCTCGAAGTCAACCGGGCCCTGGCCGCGCGCGTACAGGCGTACCGCGCGAGCCCGTTCACGCCGGGTGTGGGCTGCACCGCGTGCTGGGACACTGTGCTGACAGACCTCGCTGCGTCATTCATCGACCCGGCCGCACCGCTCGACATGGGCGTGTACCACTCATACAGCACGGGAAACCGGGACGTCACGAACGCGCTGTCACAGGATCCGGCGTCGGCGATCCAGCTGGCCCATCCCATGGTCAAGGACAGTGCCCAGGTCCAGAACGCCAGCACGCTGCTGGACCGCCGCTTTCTCGCCAAGGTGAC
>QHTX01000183.1:20426-23402 GCA_003220975.1 Gemmatimonadota bacterium
GGCGCTGTCGTGGATCCGCTACCCAACCCCGAACTCCGCGATCCCAATGATTCGGAACGAGGAGCTGTTCCTGCTGCGGGCGGAGGCAAACTGGTTCTCGGCTACCCCGAACAAGCTGCAGGCCGTCAGCGACCTGAACTTCATTCGGCAAACGTCGGGTAACCTTCCTATATCGACGGTAACGGCGGCCAGCACCGATGCGGAGTTCGTGAACGCGCTGCTGCACGAGCGGCTGTATTCTCTGTTGTACGAAGGACATCGCTGGGTGGACATGCGGCGCTACGGCCGGTTGAACCAGGTCATCATCGATCGGCCCGCGGGCTGCGCGTCCGCTGGCATCCCGCCGGACACGGTCTTCTCGACGCTGCCGATCAACTTGTTCGAGGTGCAAGCGCGGGAGTAGTCGCGCCTCCGCTTTGCCTGCCGCCGAGCGCGCGCCCCGCGCTCGGCGGTCTTTTTTTCGCGGCGGTTCAGCTCGTTCGCGCCAGCTCGTACAAATACTCGACGTAGGAGCGCGCGGCGCCGTCCATGCCCCGGACGTTCGGATTGCCCGACTCGATGACATAATACTCGTCCGGCGCGTGCGCGCCGCTGCCGTGGCCCAGCCCGAAGTGGCCGGCGGGGAGCCGCAACGGGTCGCCCGTGAAGACGTAGCCCGGCCACGACCCCGCGATGCGCGGGAGCATCACCGGGTCGATCCCCGAGCGCCGGTACACCGCGATTTGCGCTTTCACGAGTCCAGCGTCGGCGGGTGTCGTGGTGGGGTCATAGCCGCCCGTCATGTTCACCTCGATGTCGTCGAAGCCCCGTTTCGCGAGGTGCGCCGTGAGCGCGGCCAACGACTCGGCCGCCGTCATGTCCGGCACGAGCCGCAGGTCGAGCTTCGCCACCGCCCGGTGGGGCAGGATGGTCTTTCCCCCCGGCCCGGTGTAGCCGCCGACCAGGCCCTCGATGTTGACCGTGGGCCGCGACACGAGGCGCTCCAGGGCCTCCACCCAGCTCACGTCGTGCACCCAGTGGTCCACGCCGAGCTCGCGCTTCACCACGGCCTCGTCGAGCCGGCGCGCCGCTTCCGCGACCATCGCCTTCTCACTCGCTGACAGCGGGCGCGCCTTGTCAGCGTAGCCCTCGATCGCCGGCTCGTTGCCGTCGGGAGAGACGAGCGTCGCGAGCGCTTCGACGAGGTGCCACGCCGGGCTGTCCACCCGCGCCTTGTTGCTGGAATGAATGTCCTTGCGTGGCCCGCGACCCCAGCGCTCCCCGCTCGCGACGAGCTCGCATTCGATCACCCCCTTGGCGCCGAGGGTGATGGTCACCCGCCCATCCGACCCCTGCGCCGCCGACGGCATGAAAATCCCCAGCGTGCGGCTCAGGGCGGATTGCACCTCGGGCCGGCGCACGATCTGGGGAAAATGGGGCGACCCGATCTCCTCCTCGCCCTCCGCCACGAGCACGAAGTTGAGCGGGGGCTTGCGGCCCGCGCCGCGGATGGCGTGCAGCGCCGCGAGGAACGTGGCTTCCGGGCCCTTCTGGTTCACCGCGCCGCGACCCACCAGCACCTTGCCGTATTCGGGCCGGTCCACCAGGGCCGCCTGCCACGGTGGCGACGACCACTCCGCCGGATCCGCCTGCTTCACGTCGTACATGAAATAGAGGCCCAGGGTGCGCGACGCGCCGGCATCGAGCGTCGCGAAGACGCCGGGCTGGCCGTCGGTGGCGATCTTCGTCACCTGATCGAATCCCGCCTCCCGCAGCATTCTCATGGTCAGCTCGCACCCCTCGCTCACGCCCCGGTTCTCCGCGGCGATGGACGGCTGCCGGATCCACTCCTGCAATCGTTGCACCGCCTCGTCGTGCCGCTTGTCGATCTGCGCGAAAATCGGGGCGAGGTCGGATTGATCCGGGAAGACGTGGCGGGGCAACGCGAGCGCGGCGGCGGCGGCGGCCGTGTCGTGCAGGAAGGCTCGGCGGTCCAGGTTCATGAACGACCTCCCAGGTCGTGGGTTCGGCGCGCAACTTAGCTCCGGGCGCGGCCCCGCGGCACCCTCGGTCGCGGTTTTTTATGCGCCGGCCCGCATCTTCTGTCACAGGCCGCAACCTGCCCACCCCTTCTTGCGGGGTCGCCGTCCGCGCGACAGCATATCGCCATGCTCCCTCCCCCGTTTCCCGTAACCCGTGGTACTGCTCGAGGAGGCGTCGTGGTAATACGCATTCCGCTCTTCGCCTTGGCGCTCGGGGCGTTCGTCGGCGTGGCCGGCGCATCGGCCCAGCAGCGTCAGATCACCGGGCAGGTCACCTCGTCGGCGACGCGCGAGCCAATGGCCGGCGTCAACGTCACCGTCACCGGTAGCGCGTTCGCGGCGGTGTCGAACGCCGACGGTCGCTACGCGATCTCCGCGCCCGCAGGCGCGGTCACGCTCGTGTTCCGCCACATCGCGTTCAAGCGGCGCGAGGTCACCGTGGCGGCGGAGCAAACCACCGCCGATGCCGCGCTCGAGCCGGACGTGTTCAACCTCGAGGCGGTCGTGGTGACCGGCCAGGCGACCGGCGTGGAGAAACGCTACGCGCCGAACGCGGTGGCGACGGTCGCAGCGGCCGACTTGAGCCGCGTTCCCGCGCCGAGCGTGGAGACCGCGATCCGGGGCAAGGTGGCGGGGGCGGTCATCCAGCAGAACTCCGGCGCACCGGGCGGCGGCACGCAGGTGCAGATCCGCGGCTCGAACACCGTGATCGGCTCCTCCAACCCGCTGTACGTCGTGGACGGCGTGATCTACAGCGACGCCTCGATCTCAACGGGGCTGTTCTCCGTGACGGCGAGCGGCAACCCGCAGTCGACGCGCAACGACGGCGAGAAGCAGGATGACCCGGTCAACCGGCTCACCGATCTCAACCCCAACGACGTCGCGTCGATCGAAATCCTGCGCGGCGCCGCCGCCTCCTCGATCTACGGCTCGAAGGGCGTGAACGGTGTGGTGA
>QHTX01000184.1:0-5280 GCA_003220975.1 Gemmatimonadota bacterium
CGGGCAGGACGTAAGATAGCCAAATTCCGGATGAAACGCGAAGGGCAGCAGCCGCCCCAAGTCGGCGTCGAGCGCCTCCAAATCGGCGTACGCCTCCTCCAGGGCGAATCCCGAGCGCATTCCGTGCAATCGCAGGTGGTCTTCCTCGTTGACCATGACGCCGACCGTCCCCTGCACCACCAGGGCGGCCCCGGGACGGGGCCGGGCCTCGCGATCCAGGCCTGCTAACTCCTTAGAGACGAGGTGCCGCTCGTGCAGCAGCTGCCGCTCGATCCGCTCCAGCCGGTCGAGCCGGATCGTCGCCGCGCCCTTCAGCAGGTCGCTCGCCGCGCTGGCTTCTTCCACGCGCGTGAGCACCGCCGTGCGGTCGGAGTCCTTGGCCCGCTGGCTGAAGACGTAGCCTTCGAGGTTGCGCGCCAGCCGGATCCGGGTCGAGAGCACGATGCTGCCCTTCGGCCCCGAGGCGTCCAGCCAGCCGATCCCACCATCGGGCAGGAGCGAGAGGTCGATCATTCGAGCACCCGGATGCGATCGCGCAGCTCGGCGGCGAGCTCGAAGTTTTCGTTCTCCACGGCGCGCCGCAGCTGCTCCTTGAGCTCGAGCAGCTGCAGCCGCGGGTCGGTCGCGCCGGCGGCGCCCGGGAGCGCGTAGCGCTCCCCGACGTGCTGGCTGGAGCCGTGCAGGCGGCGCAGCAGGTCTTTGAGATGCGAGGAGAAGGACTCGTAGCACTGAGCGCACCCCAGTCGGCCCGACTCGCGGAAGTCCTTGAGCGTGCTGCCGCAGGCGGCGCAGCGCAGCCCGTCGGCCGGCGTGGGGAGGACATTCGTCCCCCCCTTCCCCATCGCCTGGATGAAGCCGCCCAAGGGCGACTTGAGGATCGACTCGCCCGTCTCGAACCCTTTTTGCTGCGCGCACTGCTTGCACAGGTGGAGCGTCACTTTCGTGTCGTTCTCCACTTTGGTGAGATGGATCTCCACCTCGCGCTCCTTACAGTTGTCGCACATCATCAGGGTATCGCGTCCACCGAGCCGACCGCGACGAGGCGGCCGTCCTCGAGCATCATGATCCGGTCGGCCCGCCCCGCGAGCTGCCGGTTGTGCGTCACCACCACGACCGCCGTTTCGTACTCCCGCGCCAGGCGGAAGAACACGTCGTGCAACCGGTCCGAGTTGGCGTGATCCAGGTTGCCCGACGGCTCGTCCGCCAGTACGACGCTCGGGTCGTGCACCAGCGCGCGCGCCACCGCGCAGCGTTGCTGCTCGCCCCCCGACAGCTCGCCGGGCCGGTGCGTCATGCGCCCCGCCAACCCGACCAGCGACAGCACCTCCTCCGCCCGCGAGCGCGCCCGGCGCGTGTCTTGTCCCCCGATCAAGAGGGGCATCATCACGTTCTCCAGGGCGGAGAATTCCCGCAAGAGATGGTGGAACTGGAACACAAAGCCCAACTTGCGATTCCGCAGGTCGGCCAGGGCGTCCGGCTCCAGGTCGGCGTAGCGCGAGCCATCGAGCCACACGTCCCCGCCGGTGGGCCGGTCCAAAGCGCCCAAGAGGTGCAGCAGAGTGCTCTTGCCCGCCCCGGACGCGCCCACGATGGCGACGAACTCCCCGCGGCGCACGCTCAGGTCCACCGCCCGCAGCACCTCGAGCGGCTGGCCGTCGCCGCCGGCGAACACCTTGCGGATGCCCCGCGCCTCGAGCAACGCGGTCATTCGTAGCGGATCGCGGTCACAGGATCGAGCCGGGCGGCCTGGAGCGACGGGTAGAGCGGCGCCAGCGTCGCCACCACGAGGCTCGCCGCGACGACGACCAGCACGTCGAGCGGCTGCGTGTGCACCGGGAGGTGGTCGACGAAGTAGATCGACGGATCGATCGGAATCCAGTGTCCACGATTCACCATGCCGCCGAGCACGAGCCCGAGCACCACGCCGAGCGCGGTGCCGGTGAGTCCGATCAGGATCCCTTGCGCGAGGAAGATGCGGCGGATCGCCGCCTGTTTGAGCCCCATCGCGAGCAGGATGCCGATCTCCCGCGTCTTGTCGCGCACCACCATGGTGAGCGTGCCGACCACGTTGAACGCGGCGACGACGCAAATCAGGAACACCACGAGCGCCATCGCGAGTTTCTCGAGCTTCAGGGCCGAGAAGAGCGACGCGTTCTGAGACTGCCAGTCGAGTGCGCGATAGGGGTAGCCGAGCCGGGCCTCGAGCTGTCCGGCGAAGCTCCGGGCCTCCCACGGGTCGCGCAGCCGGAGCTCGACGCCGGTCACCGCCGTGTCGAGCCCGGCAAACCGCTGGGCGGCACGGCGGTCGAGCGCCACGTAGCTGTTGTCGTACTCGAACATCCCGGTGTCGAAGATCCCGGTGACCTCGTAGCGGTGGAACTGCGGCACGTAGGCGCCGAGGCTCGGGTTGAAGCGCGCGCCGGCGGGCGCGACCAGCGTCACAATCTCGCCCGGGTCGCCCGGGAAGGCCGACAGCTTGTTGGCGAGCCGAGTACCGAGGGCGATCCCACCCTCGACGTCGGGGCGGGTGACCTGGAAGCGGAGGTCGCCCTTCGTAAAGTGGCGCGCGAAGCTCGTCACGGCGTGGTGCCCGGTATCGGGCTCGACGCCGTACACGATGACCCCTTCCGCGTAGTCGTGGCCGGCGGAGATGAGCCCCTGGGTCAGCACGAACGGCGCCGCGGCTTCGACCCCGGGCGTGCCGCGCACCTCGCCCAGGACCTTCCGCCAGTCGTCGAGCCGCAGGCCCTCGCCGTACGTGAGGACGCGCACATGCGGATTGGCGACGAGGATCTTGTCGCGCAGATCCGCCTGCAGGCCGTTCATCACGCCCAGCACGACGACGAGGGCCATCACGCCCACCGTGACCCCCCCCACCGCGATCACCGTGATGAGCGACAGCAGCCGCGACGCGCGGCGGCTGCGCAGGTAGCGGAGGGTGATCAGGAGCTCCAGCCGGTCGAGGCGGACGAGGTCGACGATGATCCCGACCACGAGCAGCAGCGTCACCGCGGCCCCGGCGTACGTGAGCGTTCCCGCGCGCACGACACCCAGCGCTGCCAGCGCCTGCAGGGCGAGGCCGAACGCGATGAGAACGCCGAAGAGGACGCGCCGGCGGTTCATTCGGGCCGCAGCATCGGAAAGAGGATGACGTCGCGGATGTTCGTCTGGTCGGCCAGGATCATGAGCAGCCGGTCGATCCCCATCCCCACCCCGCCCGTGGGCGGCATGCCGTACTCGAGGGCCCGCAGGAAATCCTCGTCGAGCAGCTGGGCCTCCTGGTCCCCGGCGGCACGCAGCCGCGCCTGCTGCTCGAAGCGGCGCCGCTGCTCCTCCGGGTCGTTCAGCTCGCTGAACGCGTTCGCGATCTCGCGCTTCTGGATGAAGAGCTCCCAGCGCTCGACACGCGGGGGGTCTCCCCGCTTGAGCTTCGCGAGCGGCGAGAGCGCCACGGGATAGTCGAGCACGAACGTCGGTTGCACCAGCGTCGGCTCGACATAGTTCTTGAACACCTCGTCCACGAGCTTCGCGCCGGCGAGCTGATCGGCCTCGGGGACGTCCTTGCGCTTGAGCGCCGCGCGCAGCTCGCCCTCGCTCGCGCGGCCCAGGTCCACGCCCGCCGTTTCCCGCACGAGCGTGGCGAAATCCCGGCGCGCGAACGGCCGTTCGAACGCGAGCGTTGCACCGTGGCGCTCGAGCGTCGTCGCGCCGAACAGCTCCCGCACCATGCCGGCGAGCATCTCTTCCGTGAGCTGGAGCATCACCTCGTAATCGGCGTACGCTTCGTACCACTCGGCCATCGTGAACTCGGGATTGTGAAACCGCGACATGCCCTCGTTCCGGAAGTCGTGCGCGATCTCGTACACCTTCTCGAGCCCGCCCACGATGCAGCGCTTCAAGTACAGCTCGTCGGCGATCCGGAGGTAGAAGTCGGCGTCGAGCGCCTCGTAATGCGTCTTGAACGGGTGTGCCGTGGCGCCGCCGTACAGCGGCTGCAGCACGGGGGTCTCGACCTCGAGGTAGCCGCGGGCATCCAGGAACGCCCGGACGTAGCTCACCACCCGCGCGCGCAACCGGAACAGCTCACGCACTTCCGGATGCACGGCGAGGTCGGCGTAACGCTGGCGGGCCCGGAGCTCGGGGTCCGACAGCTCGCCGTGGCGCACGCCGCTCGCGTCCTCCTTGCCGAGCGGCAGCGGGCGGAGCGACTTCGTCAGCAACGTCAACCGCTGCACGCGGACGGAGATCTCGCCCGTCTTCGTCTTGAACAGCGGACCCTCGACGCCGACCAGGTCGCCGAGGTCAAGCAGGCCGAGCAGCTCGTACGCGTCGGCACCGAGCTCGTCCTGCTTGAAGTAGAGCTGGATCCTGCCCGACTGATCGGCGAGGTGCGCGAACGTCGTCTTGCCGTGGGGACGCAGCGCCACGAGCCGCCCGGCGAGCCGGTGCAGCGCCGCGTCCCCCTCGCGGAATCCCTCGAGCGCCGCTCGGGCGGTCCTGGTGCGATCGAAGCGATAGGCGAACGGCGCTACGCCCCGCTTCACGAGCTCCGTGAGCTTCTCGCGCCGCGCCGCCTCGACGAAGCTCGTCACGCCGCCTTGCTCCCGAAGCGCTTGAGGTACGCCTCGATGAAGGGATCGATGTCGCCGTCCATCACCTTCTGGACGTCCGCGACCTTCAGCTCGGTGCGGTGGTCGTTCACCATGGTGTAGGGCTGGAACACGTACGAGCGAATCTGACTCCCGAAGGCGATGTCGCCCTTTTGCTTGTCCACTTCCGCCTTCTTCGCGTCGCGCTCCGCAACGGCGCGCTCATACAGCCGCGCCTTTAGCATCTTGAGCGCGGTCGCCTTGTTCTTGAATTGGCTGCGCTCGTTTTGGCACTGCACCACGATGTTGGTCGGGAGGTGCGTGATCCGTACCGCCGAAGACGTCTTGTTGACGTGCTGCCCGCCCTTCCCCGAGGCACGGTACACGTCGATCCGCAGGTCGTCGTCGTTGATGTCGATCTCGATGTCCTCGTCCACCACCGGATAGACGAACACCGATGCGAAGGAGGTATGGCGGCGGGACTGCGCGTCGAACGGGGAAATGCGCACCAGGCGGTGGACGCCCTTCTCCGCCTTCAGCAGCCCATACGCGTATTGCCCGCTGATCTGGATCTCCGCCGACTTGATCCCGGCTTCCTCACCTTGAAGCAGGTCGAGCACCTCGACCTTGAAGCCGTGGCGCTCCGCCCAGCGCGTATACATCCGCATCAGCATTTCGGCCCAGTCCTGGG
>QHTX01000184.1:5328-12036 GCA_003220975.1 Gemmatimonadota bacterium
GCGCGTCGCGGGTGTCGTCGGGGCCCCGCAGCATGTTCTGCAGCTCGAGCGCCTCGAGCTGGGCGGCGATACCATCGGCTTCCTGCTCGAGGGACCTGCCTTTGAGCATCTCGGCGACGAGGCGCGCGTGCTCCTCGTCCGACTCGCCCCCTGAGAGCTCGAGCAGCGCGCGCGCGTCGTCGATCCGCTTCCGCACCGCGTGGTACGGGTCGACCCAGCGCTTCAGCTCCTTGATCTCTTGCACCGCTTGCCGCGACTTCTCCGGGTCGGCCCAGACACTGCCTTCCGCCATGGCGTGCTCCAGCTCGCCCAGCCGCTTGGTCTTCCCTTCTACGTCAAAGGAAGCTCCGCAGCTCGGTAAGACGACGGTCGAACTCTGTGAAGCGATCGGATAGGGCCACGCTGGCTCTCGCGAAATGAGCCGCCACCGGAGCTCCCGGAGGGCGGCTCTAACTGCTAGGAAAAATAACGGGTTAGCACGCCCCGCACCAGCCTCAAAAGAGCTTGTTGCCGCCGGCGAGGATTTCGTTGAGGGCCTCGGTCCAGAACGGCGTGGTCTTGGCTAGGTCGGCGCCAACCTGCTCCACATACTCCTGCCAGCTCTTCTCGATCTCGTCCTTGAAGAGCTGGCCCAGCGTGCCGTCACGCAGTCCCTGCTGGCGCTTCTCCGGATGGTACACCACGAGGTCCGAGACGAGGGCGCGCGCGAGACGGCGCGCCTTCTGCTTCGGGTCCTGCACCAGGAACGGGTTCACCGGCCGGAGGGGGCCGGTCATGCGCTGGCCGGGCGCCGGGCCGCCGGCGGGTGCCGCGGCCGGCGCAGCAGCGGGCCGCATCGTGGGCGCAGACGGCCGACCCGGCGGCGGTGCGGTCGCCGGGCGAGGCTGCGTTGCAGGTGGCGATGCCGGAGCCGCGACGGGTCGGCCCGGAGGGGGGGGCGGGGTGCGGGACGGCCCGGGGGGAGGCGCCGCGGGAGGCGACACGACCGGCCCCGAGAAGCGCGGCATCGCCGGTGGCCGCGGCGGGGCGGGCGCGGGAGTCGGGGCGGGCGGCGCGGCCGCAGGGGAACGCAGGGGCGGCATCCGCGGCGGCGCCGACACGACGCCTCCCGGAGCGGCGGGCGCCCGCTGGGCTGCCGCGACGGGCGGCGCCGTGTCGGCGCCGCGTGGGAGCACCGCCGCCCCGGCCGGAACGTTCACCGGGAACACGTTGCTGCAGACGGCGCAGCGCGCGCGCAGGCCCCCCGGGGGGATCTTGCCAGGGTCCACGCGATACACGGTCTCACACGACGGACAGGTGACGTTCACGCTCCGCTCCGGCTACCGCGCGTCCGCTTTCTCGTCCAGCTCCGGGTCGTGGCGCCGGTCGACGACGAACACGGATCCCGGCTGCGTCTTCGCGTACGACTTCATCTCCGTGGCGAGCTCGCTCACCTGGGCGGGGTGCGCGAACCGCCGATGCTGGTTGGTCACGATCCCGATGGACAGGGTCATCAGCGGGACGCGATGCAGCTGCCCGCGCCGATCCTTGCCGAAGTAATACCCTGCGCGGCGGTCCTGCTCGTTGTACTGGTACGGGATCAGCGTGTCGAACACCTCCAGGATCTCGCCGCACACATCGGGAATCGCGTCCACGGGAATAATGAAGATGAAGTCATCACCGCCGATATGACCGATGAACCCCCGCGGGCCGAGCATCCCCTTGACCACGTCGTGGAGGATGCGCGACAGGATGTAAATGACCCGATCGCCGTCGTTGTAGCTGTAGCGATCGTTGTACTCCTTGAAGTGGTCGAGATCGGCGTAGCACACCGCGAACAGCTCGCCGTTCTCCATGCGCCGCCGGATCGCGCGCTCGATCTCCGTGGTGCCCGGCAGCCGCGTGGACGGGTTCACGGCCACGTCGCGCGCCGTGCGCGCCAACAGCACGTCCAGCCGGCTCGCCTGCTCCGCGGGCTCGAACAACGGCGTGATCACTTCGTCGGCGCCCGCCGTGAACCACTCCTGCACCCGATCCGTCGTGTGGCGGCTCGTCAACACGGCCAGGGGGACGATCGCCGAGTACGAATCGGCCTTGAGGCGCGCGCACAGCTCGAGCCCCAGCGGGCCGCCGTCGGCATCGACCACAACGAGGGCCGGGAGCGAACGCAGCACGCGCCGCTCCACGTCGGCCGGCTCGGGCACGGGCTGGACCGTGAGGCCCCGCCCTTCCACCCAGCGCGCCAGGAAATCGGGCACCTTGCGGCCAGCCGGCGAGAAAAACAGAATCGTCGGGCGCGTGCCGCGCACCTGGCTCCTCGCGTAAGGGTCGACCGCGCTTAAACTTAGGTCTGCTGCCCGCGGGTGTCAAACAAACAGCGACGTCAGAACGCGACGGACAGTCGCACGACCGTGGTCGGGCCGATCACCGTATGCAGCGCGGCGGTGCGCCCGGCCAGCGTGGAGAGCCGGCTCGAGATCAGGGCGTCCACGGCGCTCGCCACGTGGTTCGCCAGCAGCACGCCGAGATGGCTCTGCGCGCTGCGGAAGGCGTGATCGCTCTGGGCGATCGTCTGGCGGAACACCTGCTGCTGGGCGGCCGCGTTGCGCCACGACCAGCGGAACCCCGGCCCGACCGCGTGTTGCTCGTAGAACTGCAGCGCGGCCGCGTACTCGGGCGAGCTGGGATCGGGCGGCGTGTTGGGATCCGCCCAGAAGGTGCGTCGCGCGAGCAGCCACACGGAGCCGTTGAAGGTCGTCGGGTCGCTCTCCGGCGCGAGCGCGGGCCCCGGGTCGCGGTCGAATTCCCCGCTCTCCGTGAAACGCTCCATCATCTCGTAGTACTCGAACACGGTGTCGCGCCGCACCGCGGTGAAGCCGCGCCGCGCCACGTCGAACGCCAGGTCCCGGAACCGGCCGCCCGCGGTGTTGCCGTCGTGGTTGAGCTGGAGCACGCGCGCGAGCGTGTAGAGCTCGACGGCGAGGTAGACCGCGCCGCGATCCTGGTGCGCCGCCAGCTGACCCGCGCCGGGGACCGCGAGCGAGAGCAGGGGCCGCACCCAGAATCGGCCGCGCGCCGTGGGGAGCGGCGGCGGCGTCGAATCCGCCGCCTGCGCCATCCCCCCGGCCGCGCCCGGCGGGCCGGCGAGCCCGACCAGCACGAACACGACGGGGCGAGCGCTCAGAACACCACGCGGAACGAAAAGAACGTCGGATTCTGCGCGACGAGGTCGGAGCCCGTGAGGAAGGTGCGCGCCAGATCGACGCCGATCGCGCCGCTCGAGACGCCCATCCCGATGCTCGGGCCGCTGAGCCCGTCATGCACGAAGGCGTATCCGCCGCGCAGCCGCACGAGACGCTGGTAGCCGACATCGACGCCGACCCGCATCTGGGAGTCGCCGTAGCTGCCCCAGGGGCCGTCCACGTCCGCGGCGAGCCGCAGATCGAGTTGGTCGTTGCCCGCGAGCCCCGCCGTCCCGGGGAGCGCGACGCGATACAGCGCGCCCACCACGAGACGGGCGGGAAGCGCGTCCGCCTGATCGCGGTTATTCACCTGTAACCGGAACCCCACGTTCCGCACGGCCACGCCCACGCGCAGCGCGCCCGTGGGCCCGACGGCCACCTGGCCGCCGACGTCGATCGCGTGCGTCACACCGCGGCTCGACGGTACGCCGGTGCAGTCGCCGCTGCAGTCGACCACGAACTCCACGAGCTTGTAGTTGACGCCGAACGTGAACGACCCGGCGAGCTCCGTCGCGTACGACGCGAGGAACTCGAAGTTGCGGGGCGAGATGCGGCCCACCGTGTTGCTCGCCGAGTCGGTGCGGTCCAGGTCGCCGTAGTCCACCAGGTACACGGAGCCGCCCAGCACGCCGAGGCCGTGCGACGGAAAGTAGGCGGTGAGCGCGTGGGTGGCGCCCGCGGCGAGGCTGGCCGTGTTGAAGGCGACCTCGCTCTGCTCCAGCGTCGCGAGCCCCGCGGGATTCCAGAACGCGGCCTCGCCCCTCCCCTCAAGCGTCGCGGCCGTCTGTCCCATGCCCACGGCCTGCGCGCCGACCGGCAGCACGAGGAACAAGGCGCCCGAGTTGTTGGCGAGATCCTGGGCGGGTAGGCGGTTAGCCGGATAGGCGGCTAGCAGCAACAGCGCGAACGACAACTCCTGTCCGCCTAACCGGCTAGCCGACTGGCCACGTTTAGAAATGTTTCGCCTCATCGATCAACATGATCGGGATATCGTCTTCGACGGCGTAGATGAGGCGGCAGGCGTGGCACACGAGCACTTCCTCGGGTGCCGTGCGGTGTTCCAGCGGTCCCTTGCACTTCGGGCAGACGAGAATCTCGAGGAGGTCAGGCGCGAGGCTCATCCGGCGTATCCCAGACGTTTGAGCGACGGCGCGTGGCGGCGCCACTTGGGGAGCACCTTGACGCGCAACTCGAGGAACACGGGCTCGCCCAGCAGCGCTTCGATCTTGCCGCGCGCGGCCTGGCCGAGCGTTTTGATCGTGCGGCCCCCCGCTCCGATCACGATGCCCTTCTGGCTGTCGCGCTCGACGTAGACCACGGCGCGAATATACACCGGCGCCGCGCCCTCCCGGAACTCGTCAATCTCCACCGCCACGCTGTAGGGCAGCTCTTCGTGGAGCAGTTCGAACGCCGCCTCGCGGACGAACTCGGCGGCGAAGAAGCGGGAGGGCTGCGTGGCCAGGTCGTCGGGGCCGTAGTGGAAGGGGCCGTCGGGCAGGCGTGCGCGCAGCGCGTCGAGTAAGGCGTCGAGGCCTTCGCCCCGCCCCGCCGCAACCACGATCCCGTCGGACGGTCGGACCGTCGGACGGTCGGACAGTGGAACCAAGTCGGCTTTCGTGTACACGGTCACGACCGGCGCCCGTGGTGGCCGGTCGAGTCGAGCCACGCCTTGCAAGGCCGGCGCCGGGTACTCGGACAGCGGATGCAGGTACGCGATCACGTCGGCGTCGGCGATGGCGCGGAGCGCGGCGGCGCGCATCGCTTCGTGCAGCCGGTACTCCGGCTCCAGCAGCCCGGGCGAGTCGGTGAAGATGAACTGCGCGTCGGCGCGCGTGAGGAGGCCGACGACGGGCAGCCGGGTGGACTGCGGCTTGGGCGACACGATCGCGAGATGCTCGCCCACGAGGGCGTTCAGGAGCGTGGACTTGCCCACGTTGGGGGGTCCCGCCAGCACGACATTGCCGCACCGCGTCATGCCGCCAAAGCTAACTCCAAGCCGATCCGATGGTTGCTGCAACCGTGGGAGGTACGTCACCGCCCCTGCGGCGGCGGGAGGCAATTGTGTAGGCATGCCGGGGAGCGTGAGCTAAGTCACACGTCACCCGGCTGGCCGCCGAAGCGCCCCTGCGGCCCAGTGTAACCTGTCCTCCAACGCAGGGGGCCTCATGTCGTCCGCAACTCGCTTCGCCGCCGTGGTGTCACTGGTGGGCCTGATCATGGCCGCCCGCCCGGCACCGCACGCCCGGTCGGTGGGCGCCGCCACGCTGACCTTTTTCACGGATCGCGCGGCGTTTCAGGCGTCGGCCCCGAACCTGGCGGTGGAAGACTTCGAGCAGGGGAAGGTTCCGACGGGCGGGGTGATGGGCTGCCCTGGCCCCATTGACGCGGCCACCAGCAGTCCCTGCTTCTCGGCCGGCGCAATCCGGCCCGGCGTGCAGTTCACTAGCAGCCCGGCGCACGATCGCTGTGTCACGACGTGCGAGCTCGCGCTGTTGGGGAGGGGCGCGTTTGGCGCGCCCTCGATGGTCCTCGTCGAGAACTTCTTCGGCGACGCCTTCGTCATCACCTTTCCCGGCGGCAACATCGCGGCCGTCGGTGCCGACCTGGTCACGTATTTCCGTAATGGCACCTGCACGATCGAGGTCTCCGGGGCGAAGGGCGTGATCGGATCCACGACGGCGCCCTGCACGTCCCTGGGCTCCTTCTGGGGCGTCAAGGCCGACGAGCCCATTACGCGCCTCAAGATCACCGTGCCCGGCAACAACGTCGTGGGCGTGGACAACCTCGCCTTCGGCACGGGCGCGCCGCCCACGATCCACGTGGCCCTGGACGTCAAGCCGGGCAGCGACCCGAGCCCCATCAATCCGCGGAGCCAGGGCGTGACGCCGGTCGCCGTGCTGAGCAGCGCCGACTTCGACGCGTCGCAGATGGACGAGGCGAGCATGGCGTTCGGGCCTGGTGGGGCGTCCGCGGTACACGAGTCCTACATCGACGTGAACGGAGACGGCCGTCCCGACATGGTGGTCCACTTCTCGACGCAGGCGGCCCGGATCGGCTGCGGCGACACGCAGCTGACGATGACGGGCCGGACGGTCGCCGGCCGCAAGATCGAGGGCACGGGCCCGATCCAGACGGTGGGTTGCACGAACCCCTAGCGCTTGGCGCCCAAACGTACGAAGCCCGCTCGGGGAAACCCGGGCGGGCTTTGTATGTGGGGGAGGGGAACGCTGGCAACGGCCTACTCTCCCACGACCTCGCGATCGCAGTACCATCGGCGCTGACAGGCTTAACGACCGTGTTCGGGATGGGAACGGGTGTGGCCCTGTCGCGCTAGTCGCCAGCAGAGACGTTTTCCGTTGTCCGTCATCCGTCATCCGCAGTTACGGATAACGGACAACGGACGACGGATGACGAGCGTGTGTCGTGATGTCGAGGCGTCACCTCGAGGCCACGAGAAGAGATCAAGCCTCACGGGCAATTAGTACGG
>QHTX01000185.1:0-965 GCA_003220975.1 Gemmatimonadota bacterium
ACCGGATCGAGCCGGGCGGCGCGACTGGCCGGGTAGAGGCCGAAGCCCACGCCGGTGAGGGCCGAGGCGCCCAGGGCTACGAGGATCGACCACACGGGGACGTTGGCAGGGATCGGCGTGAGGCGGGAGATGGCGAACGCGACGCCGCCGCCCACGAGCATCCCGGCGGCGCCGCCTACCAGCGTCAGGGTCGACGCCTCCACCAGGAACTGCCACAGAATGGCGCGCCGCGTGGCGCCAAGCGCCTTGCGCACCCCGATCTCCCGGGTTCGCTCGGTGACCGAGATCATCATGATCGCGACCACCCCGACGCCTCCGACCATCAGCCCGATGGACGAAAGGACCAGCATCACCAGGAAGAACATCCCGGTGACCTGGTTCCAGGAGTCCAGCAGCTTGTCCTGCGTGACGATCGAGAAATTGTTGTCCTGCCCCGGCTTGAGCCCACGCAGCGAGCGCAACGTCGCCACCACTTCGTCCATCGACTGCTGCTGCGTGTACGCGGGCGCGGGCGCGACGGCGAGCCGCATCCATCCCTTGATGTAGGGCACGTGCTTCACGAACGCCCCATGCGGGATCCCGACGAACGGCGGGGTGGCGCCGCTGAACAGGCTCGGCGGCGGCGTATACACGCCGATCACCCGGAACGGCGCGCCGGCGACGTGGATCGCCTGGCCGATGGGGTCGCGTCCGCGGAACAGCTGGTCCTCGAGCTTCCGGTTGATGACCGCCACCGCATCATTGGCCACGTCCTCCAGCCGCGTGAAGGTGCGTCCGGGATTGACGTCTCCGCCGTTCACCTCCACCCATTGCGCCGACAGCCCCGACACCTCGATGGACTCGAGCCGCCGGTCGCCATACTCCACGGTCGCGGAGCTCTCGTCGCGCCGCGTGACGTAGCGAACGGAGGGCAGCAGGGCGATCCGGTCCGCCTCGACCTCGGTGATCACCGGGTTGCGCCGCCA
>QHTX01000185.1:1088-7960 GCA_003220975.1 Gemmatimonadota bacterium
CGCGCAGCGAGTCCAGGGCGATGCCGACCCCTTCGAACAGGCCGGTCATGTCTCGTGCCGCAGCGCGGCGATCGGGTCGAGGCGCGCCGCACGGCTCGCCGGATATACGCCCGCGAGGATGCCGACGCCGGCGCCCAGCACCACCCCCACGAGGACCGACCAGGGCGCGACGGCGGCGGGGAGTGGGGTCGTCGTCGCCACGGCGGCGGCGAGGGCGAGCCCGAGGCCGACGCCGCCCGCGGCGCCCACGGTCGCCAGCGTCGTGGCCTCGACCAGGAACTGCCGCAGGATGTCGCGCCGCCGGGCGCCGAGCGATTTGCGGATGCCGATCTCGCGGGTGCGCTCGGCGACCGCCATCAGCATGATGTTCATGATCACGATCCCGCCCACGACCAGCGAGATCGCGACGAGACCCGGGAGCGCGACGAACAACACGCGGCTGATCTTGCCCCAGAAGTCGAGCACCTCGTCTGCCGTTTCCAGGGTGAAGTCGTCCGGCTCGCGCGGTCGCAGGTGGCGCCGGCTGCGCATCACCGCCTCAGCCTGCGCCATCGCCTCGCGCATCTCGGGCTGGGAGCGGGCCTTCATCGCCACCGCGTCGACCACGTGCGGCTGGTTGACGTAGTGCTTGAGCGGGGCGCTCGCCGGCGCAACCACGAACTTGTCGAGCGACAACCCGAACAGGTTGCCCTGCTTCTCCACGACCCCGATCACCCGGTAGGGAAGCTCGAAGAGCTTCACCTCGCGGCCGATCGGGTCCTGGCCCTCGAACAGCTTATCCGCCAGCTCGTGCCCCAGCACGAGGACCGGGACGCCGGCCTCCACCTCCTGGGCGGTGAAGGCGCGGCCCAGCTCGAGCCGGAGGGAGCGGATGTCGAAATACAGTTCTGTGGCCGCCGTGACCTGCACGTCCTTCGCCTGCTTCCGGCCGGCGGTGAGCGCCGCGCGGGTGCTCGACTCCCACGCGGCGAGCACCGGGATCGTCACGCCCCGCGCCACGGCCTGCGCGTCCTCGTACGTGACCCGCGGGCGCCGTCGCCACACCCGCCACGTCGAGTCGGTGACGTTGCCGAGCTGCACGTCGGGGAACTGCCGCAACCGGAACGTGTTCACGCCGAGGATCGTCCCGGCGAACTTGTCGGTCATGTACCGATTCATCCCTTGAACGACCGACACGACGGCGATGAGAAACATCACGCCGATGAACACCCCGATGATCGAGAAGGCGCTCTTGAGCTTCTGCGCCCGGATGGTCTGCAGGGCGAGGCGAACGGCCTCGACGAAGGGCATCTACTCGTACCTCAGCGCCTCCACCGGATCGAGCCGGGCGGCCTTGTTGGCGGGATAGAGGCCGAACACGATCCCGGTCAGCGCGGCGGCCGCGAGCGCGGCCACGATCGAGCCGAGCGGCACGTGGGCCGGGACCGGCGTCGCGACCGCGAGCACGAGCGCGACCAGGCCGCCGGCGATCATGCCCACGATGCCGCCGACCAGCGTGAGCGTCGCCGCCTCGACGAGGAACTGCCACAGGATCTCGCGGCGCGTCGCGCCGAGCGCCTTGCGCACGCCGATCTCCCGCGTGCGCTCGGTGACCGAGATCATCATGATCGCGATCACCCCCACCCCGCCCACCAGCAGCCCGACGGCCGAGAGGGCCAGCATCACGATGCGTACGAGCAGCGTCGTGCTGTTGAGACTCTCCAGGAACTTTTCCTGGCTCACGACGGCGAAGTTGTTGTCCTGGCCCGGCCGGAGATGTCGCCGCAGGCGCAGCGCTTCCGTGACGTCTTCCATCGCCTGCGCCGTCGTCGCCGCCGGCGCGGGCCCCACCAGGAAGTCCATCCACCCCTTCCAGTACTGCACGTACTTCACCAGCGCGGCGTGCGGGATGATCGCCTCGGGCGACGGCTGGCCGCCGAACAGTTGCGGCGGGGGATTGAACACCCCGATCACCGTGTAGGGCACGCCCTGGATGTGGATGCGCTGCCCGATGGGGTCGATCTGGTCGAACAGCAGCTCGGCCAGCTTCTGGTTGACGACGGCCACCTGGGCGGCAGCGGCCTCTTCCACTTCGGTGAACGAGCGCCCCGGCGACACGTCGCCGCCCGCCACGTTGGGCCAGGCGGCGCTGCGGCCGTAGACCCGCACGCTGTGCTGGGTCTTGCTGCCGAACGAGACGTCGGCCTGGCCGCCCTCGTCCAGCGCCAGCCAGCTCACCGACGGCACGTGCTCGATCACCCTGGCGTCCTCCAGCGACATCGGCGGATTGCGGCGCCACGGGCTCATCTCGTCCGACCCGTCCGAGACGTTCACACCGCCCTGGAAGAACCGGCCCACCCAGAAGGTCTTGGGCCCGGACTGCTCGAGCATGTCGGCGATGCCCTTGTTGAAGCCGCTGATGATCGCGCCGATCACCATCACGACCATGACCCCGATCGCGACGCCCAGAATCGTCAGGGCGGCGCGCGCTTTGTGGGCGCGCAGCGACTCCAGCGCGATGCCGACGCCTTCGAGCAAGGGGGTCAGGCGCTCACTCCTGTCGCAGCGCCGCGATGGGATCGAGCCGGGACGCCCGGCTGGCCGGATACACGCCCGCCACGATGCCGACCCCGCCGCCGACCACGACGCCCAGCAGGATCGAGAACGGCGATACGGCGGCGGGCAAGGGGGTCGCGACCTTCAGGAGCAGCGAGAGCACGATCCCGGTCCCGATCCCCAGGGTCGCGCCCACCGTGGCGAGGGCCGCGGACTCGGCGAGGAACTGGCGCAGGATGTCCCGGCGCCGGGCGCCGAGCGACTTGCGGATGCCGATCTCGCGGGTCCGCTCCGCGACCGCCATGAGCATGATGTTCATGATCACGATGCCGCCGACCACGAGCGCGACGCCCACCAATCCGGGTCCGACGACATAGAGGATCCGGCTGAGCTTCTTCCAGAAATCGAGCACACCCTCCGAGGTTTCCATCACGAAGTTGTCGTCCTGACGGGGGCGCAAATGCCGGCGGCTGCGCATGATGGCTTCGGTCTGGTCCATCGCGTCGCGCATTTCGAGCTCGGAGTTCGCCTTCACGATCAGGGCGTCGACCACGCCGGGCGGGTTCACCTCGCGCTGTATGGGCGAGAGCGCCGGGGCGACCACGAACTTGTCGAGCGAGATGCCGAGCAGGTTGCCCTGGCGCTCCACCACCCCGATCACCCGATAGGGAATGCCGTGGATCCGCACGGTGCGACCGATCGGGTTGACGCCGGGGAACAGCTTCTGCGCCAGGTCGTACCCGAGCACCACGACGGTCGTCCCCGCCTTCGACTCCTGGGGCGTGAACGCGCGGCCGTCCGCGATCTTCAGGTTCATGATGTCGAAGTACCGCTCGGTGGCGCCCTCCAGCGTGATGTCCTTGGCGACCTTGCCGTTGTACTCCACGCTGCCCCGGTCCTCGGAGTACCACGCCGTCACCACCGGCATCCGGAGGCCCTGCGTGACCGCGTCGGCATCTGCGAACTTGATGCGGGGGCGGCGCCGCCACGCCCGCCAGACCGAGTCCTCGACGTTGAAGTTCACATTGGGCCGGCGGCGCAGGTGGAACGTGTTCACCCCGACGAGCGTTCCCGCGAACTTGTCGGTCATGTAGCGGTTCATGCCGTTCACGATCGACCACGCGCCGATCAGGAACGTGACGCCGATGAACACGCCGATCGCCGAGAACCCGCTCTTGAGCTTCTGGGCGCGGATCGTCTGGAGCGCGAGCCGCACCGCCTCCAGAAACGGCACCTAGGCCGCCCGCAGCTGATCGGTCGCGACGAGGCCGTCGCGTAGCGTCACCACGCGCGCCGCGTGGGCCGCGATGTCGTGCTCGTGGGTCACCATCACGATCGTCTGGCCCTGGTGATGCAGGTCCTGGAACACCTGCATCAGCTCCGCGCTCGTGGTCGAGTCGAGGTTCCCCGTCGGCTCGTCGGCGAGCAGGATGCTCGGCTCGTTCACCAGCGCCCGCGCGATCGCCACCCGCTGGCGCTGGCCCCCCGACAGCTCGTTCGGCCTGTGGTCCATCCGGTCCGCCAGCCCCACCCGCGCGAGCGCCCGCGCCGCGCGCGCCCGGCGGTCCTTGGTGGGCAGCCCGGCGTAGATCAGCGGCAGCTCCACGTTGTGGAGCGCATTGGCCCGGGGCAGCAGGTTGAACGTCTGGAACACGAACCCGATCTCCTTGTTGCGGATGCGAGCCAGCTCGTCGTCGGAAAGGGCCGACACCTTCTGGCCGTTGAGCCAGTACTCCCCGGCCGTGGGGGTGTCGAGGCAGCCGATCAGGTTCATGAGGGTGGACTTGCCCGACCCGGAGGGCCCCATCACCGCGACGTACTCGTTCTTCCGGATCTGGAGGCTCACGCCCCGGAGCGCGCGCACCACCTCGCCGCCCATGTCGTAATCCCGGGTCAGCTTGTGGGTGAGGATCACGATGTCCGGCAGCGGCGTGTCGCCGGTGCGGAACGCCTGGACGTCGGTCATGTGGCGGCTTTCTTCTTGGTCGTGTCGGCCGCCTGCTTCATCGGTCGCACGTGCGCCCCGTCCTTGAGGTCGCGGATGGCCTGATACGGCCCGGCGACGATCGACTCGCCCTGCTGGAGCCCGTCCAGCACCTCGAAGTACTCGTCGCCGGCGATGCCGACCTTCGCCGGCCGGAACGTGGCGACGCCGTCCTTCACCACGAACACGCCCTCGGTCTCCTTCTTTTTACGGGCGGTCGCCGTGTCCACCGGGCGGTTCTCCGTGGAGACCGGCTTGTTCTCGCGCACCGTGAGCGCGATGATCGGGATCGACAGCGCCTGCTTGCGGGTGTCCGTAACGATCCGCGCGGTGGCGGAGAGGTCGGGCCGGATGTCGGCCGGCGGCTTGTTGAGCGTCACCTCGACCTGGTAATCTACGGCGCGCTCGTTCGAGCCCGTGGCGGTCTGGGTCGCGTCGAGTACGCTCGAGTTCGACACTTTGGTCACCTGGCCGGTGAAGGTGGTATCGGGGAACGCGTCGATCGAGACCTCGACCGAGTCACCGAGGTGGACCCGCACCACGTCGGTCTCGTCCACCTTCACCTTGGCCTGGATCACCGACAGGTCGGAGATCGTCATGAGGAGGCCGATGTCCTTCGAGAACGTACTCGGGACCGCGACCTCCCCTTCCTCGACGGGGAGCCGCGTCACGCGGCCGGCCATGGGCGCGATGAGGGTCGTCTTGCGGAGGTTGTCCCGGGCCGACTGCGCCGCGGCGCGCGCCTGGTCGACCTGGTGCGTCGCTGCGGTGAGATTCGCCTCGGCGACGTCGAACGCCGTCTGCGCCTGCTCGAGCTGCTCCTGCGACACGAGGTTCGGGCTCTGCGTCCGCAGCTCCTTGGTGCGCTGCAGGGCGCGGTCCGCCTGATCGCGGTTCGCCTTCGCCTGCACCGCGGCCGCCTGCGACGAGGCCATGTTGGCCGCCGCCTGCTGTAGGTTCGCCTGATACACCGTCGGATCGATCTGGAGCAGGAACTCGCCCTTGGTCACGAGCTCGCCCTCGCGCACGGCGATCTTGGTGATCCGCCCGGTGATGTCCGCGCTGATGTCGACCTTCTTCTTGGGCTGGATCTTGCCGCTCGCCGTGACGGCGGCGACGAGGTCGCGGCGGCCCACCTTCTCGAACCGCACCTCCTGGCCGCGGTCGCGGCGCGCGCCGGCGCTGATGACCACCAGGCCGACGATGAGGACGGCGGCCCCCGCTCCGAGCAGCACTTTGTTGCGTGTGGACATGTGTCTCGCGTCCTCTCGGTTAGCGCAGCGGCCGGCCGACCGCCGCTTCGAGCGCGGCCAGCGCCTTGTGATAGTCGAACACGGAGTTCACGTAGTCCGTCTCGGCGCGCAGCGCGGCCACTTGCGCGTCGAGCAGCTCGAAGAACGTTCCTGAGCCCACGCGGTAGCGCTCCGTGGCGAGCTGCAGCCCGTCGCGCGCTGCGGCCCGGTTCGTGTCCTGGATCGCCGTCGTGCGGTACGCCGTCGCCACCGTCAAGTAGGCCTGGCTCACCTCGGTCTGCACCTGCAGGGCGCGCGCCCGCACCGACTCCTGCAGATCCTGCTGCTGCGCCTTTGCCCGCGACACTTGCAGCGGCTGCTGGAAATTCCCCCACAGCGGGATGCTGATCGTCAGCCGTGCCTGGAACGGCTGCGGCGTGAAATGGAACGGGTAGGCGGCGTTCTGGGCGATGAGCGCCTGCTTCTCGGCGGGGGCCGCGGCGCGGAACGTGCAAGGGAGCGCCGGCCCACCAGTATTGAGCCAATACGCGTTCTCGTAGGCACAGGCCGAGTCGTTGGCGGTCGCATTGGTGTCGATCGCGGCGAGCGACGGGTTGATGTCCGACAACTTCTGGGTGAAGCCCGACCAGCCCGCCGAGAGCGACACCGCCGGCCCCCAGCTGCCCGTGGCCGCCTTCACGCCCCAGCCGGCCGCGCTCTCGCGCGCGCGCAGCGCCTTGAGCGCGGGGTTTTGCTGCTCGGCCATCGTGAGCAGCTCGTTCAGCTTCCAGGTCGGCGCCTGCACGACGAACGTGTCGGTGAGCTGCACGCTCTGGATGTCGACCGGGGCCGTCAACCCGATCTGCTGGAACAGGCGGAGCTTCTCCACGTCCACGCTCGTCTGCGCCCGGAGCAGCACCACCTCGGCGTTGCCGCGGGCCACCTGGGCCTGCCGCACGTCGATCAACGACGCGCGGCCCACGTCGTAGCGCGCCTGGGCGAGCCGCAGGAACTCCACGTCGTGCTCGAGCTGCTGGCGCGCGACACCGAGGTTGTCCCGCGCCTGGAGCACGGTCAGGTACTGCTGGGTCACCGCCGTGACCAGGTTCGTCTCGGCGCCC
>QHTX01000185.1:7982-14315 GCA_003220975.1 Gemmatimonadota bacterium
CCCGGCTCGCTGAGCGTCTGGCCGCTGAGCGTCCAATCGAGCGAGAGGTTGTAGCTCGACGACCACGTGGACACGCTCTGCGAGAAGTTCGAGGTCAAGAAGCGCTGTTGCCCGGGGCCGGCGTAGCCGAGGCCGCCCGACGCGGTGACCGTCGGGATCAACAGGCTCGCGTAGGCGTTGCGCACGCCCCACGCGGCTGGCGCGCGGTCGTGGATCGTCTGGCGGTAGGCCGGATTGTTGGCGCGCGCCAGCGTGATGGCGTCGGCGAGGGAGAGGGTCGCGGGGACGGGGTGTTGGCCGAAGGCGACGGCCGGGCACACGACGAGGGCGACGGACAACGACAGATGCCTCATGAGGATCCTTGGACCGGTCGTTCGGACGTCACCTCATACGCACGGGCGCCGTCACGGGTTTCCGCCCGCAACGCGGATGTCGCGGGCCGGCGGGAATCTAACCTCTGTCGCGCAATGCAACGAAGGGGTCAGGGCGCCCGCGCCCGCTCGGCGGTCAGGTGCCGGGACGGGACCTGCACCTTGAGGAGGCGGCCGTCCGCGCCGAGCCAGAGGTGCACCAGCTGGTTCGCGCCCCCCGTTACCGTGATGTGCCGCAGGGCCACGGCGTCGCGGTTGAGCGTCGTGGCCCCCGTGCCCAGGTCCTGCACCGCCAGCACCTCGCGGCGTCCCGCCCGGGGGAAGATCCCGGTGACGGCCACGGGCTGGGACCGGGCCCGCCAGGCGACGGGGAGGTAGAGCGCGAACACCGAGTCGTCCAGGATCGCGGCGGGCGGGGGGGCGGGGAATTCGCGGGCCCGCTCCGTGCGGCGGCCGAGCAGCCGCACGCCGAAACGACCGCGGGACAGTTGGCCGAGGATGCGCACCGGCTCGCGCGGGTCAGCCACGGTATACTCGAGGCTCGCAGGGGCGGAATCGGGGCCGATCTCGACGATCGGGTCGAGCACCAATACAGGCCGGGTGCGGTCGTAGCGGATCGTGGCGGCGAGCTTCCAGCCAGCGCCGACGCCCACGCGCACCGCCGTGAGCCGGAACGTCTCGCGCGCGATCTCGGCGGTATCTTCGCGCACGACGAGCGCGCCTTCGTCGAGGGGGCCCTGGACCCCGAGCAGCGCACACAGCAGCGCGGCGCCGCTCACGGGACGGGCGCTCCCAGCACTCGCGTCGCGATGCGGTCGTAAATCATCTTATACAGCCGCTCGCCCTTCTCCCGGGTGGCGACGCTGGGCCGGCCGACCGAGCCCGGGGAGTGCGCCGGGAGCTTCCCGATGCTGCCGCCGGTGCGCCGCTTCCCCGAGAGCGTAAAATCCCGGGCGCGCTCCATGCGCACCAGCGCCGGGGCGACGTAAAGGAGCAGGGACGTGTCGAGCTCGCTGCCGTGCATCGGGCCGTCCGGGTCTTCGAGGTGGCCGGTGAAGTCGAGGGCGAACGCATCCACTGTGAAGATGCGCGCCCGGCGGGTGCGCAACGTGGAAAGCGCCTCCTGGTGTGGGTCGTGGCCGTGGGCGGTGAGGATGATGAACGTATCCACGCCGGCCTGCTCCCAGTCGCCGAGCAGGTCGTTCATCCAGCGGTGCAGCGTCTTGCGGCGCACCGCGGCGTTGCCGGGGAACGAGCGGCGGGTGGCGGTGTTGACGCCGTATTCGATCGTCGGCGCGCGCAGGATCTCGAAGGCCGCCGAAAGGTCGTCGGCGAGACGCTCGACGATGAGCGTGTCGCAGCCGAGCGGGAGGTGGGGGCCGTGCTGCTCGCAGGTCCCCACCGGCACGAGGAGGCGGGCATCGCGCTCGAGAATGAAACGCACCTCGTCGGGGACAAGGGTCTTCAGGTGGAGCGGCGCGCTCACCTAGCGCTCGCCGGCTGCGCCGTGGCGGTCGCCGCGGGCGAGTGGCTCCACGGTAACGCGGCCGCGTGGGCGTGGGTGGCGGGAGCCGCGGCGGTGGCGACCGCCGTGCTCGCCTTCGCCCGAAGGCCCCGAGCCGTGGGCCCGGGGGCGGCCGCCCTGGCGTGCCTCGCGCTCGGCGCCGTGCTGGTCGGGAGCGTCCGCCAGGTGTGGCGGATCGAGTGCTGCTGGACGGCGCTGCGCGAGGAGCGAGTGTGGGCGGCGTCGCAGCAGCTCGCGACCACCCTGTCCCGCGCGGCCGCCGAGGCGCGGCGCCTCGCCGAGCGGGGCGCGACGGCGGCCCTGCTCCCGCGGGAGGCGGCGTTCGCCCCGCTGCACGCGGCGCTGGCGTCGGGCGGCCGGGCTCCGGCCGTGGAGCGCGGGGTCGTGATTCTCGCACCGGACGGCGAGCCGATGGCCTGGGCCGGCCGCCACCGGTTCCTGCCCGCGCCGGATACCGCCGAGCTGCGCGCCGTCATCACTCCATTCTACGTGTCGCTCGAGGCCCGGCGCCAGACGCAAGGCGGCGGCGTCGCCGTCGGCAGCGTCCTGCTCGACGCCGCGCCGGCCGTGCCGGACCGCGAGCGCGCGGTGAGCGCGCAGTTCGAGCGCGCCCACGGCGTGACCCTGCGCTTCTATCCGGCTCGTGCCGCGCTCCGCGACTCCGACGTGTTCGACTTCTGTCCGGGGAAGTGCGAGCAGAGCGATACGCTTTTCAGCGTCCGGCCCGTGCCGCCCTCGCAGGGCGACGCGAAACTCGCGGCGCTGCGCGTCACCGCCGGCCGCGCCGGTGCGGCACTCGTCGTCGCCCTGGTGTGCCTCTTGCTCACCACCCCGCCCGGCCCGCAGCGCTGGCTCGTCGCGCTCGCCGCCGCCTGGTGTCTCGTGCGCGCGCCGCTCGGCCCGGCGCTCCCCCTCACCGGGTTGTTCTCCCCCGCGGCGTTCTATCGCCCGGTGTTGGGAGTGCTCAGCGCGTCGGCGGGCTCGCTCGCCGTGCTCGGCGTCGTGCTGCTCCTCGCCGCGAGCGTGTTGTGGCGCCGCGGGCTCCCGCGGCGCTGGTGGAGCATGGCCGCCGCCGGCCTGCTGGTGCTCGCGGCGCCCTACCTCGTGCGCTACCTCGGCCGCGGCATCGCGCCACCTGCCGCGGGCGTCGGCTTCGCGCTGTGGATTTTCTGGGAAGTGGCGGTCGCGAGCGCCGCGATGGCGCTGGTCTTCACCGCGGCGGGTCTCGTGCGAGGCCCGCGGGAGCCGGACCGCGTCCCGTGGACCCTCCCCGCCGCGTGCGGTTGGGCCGCGCTCGCGGCGCTCGGCGGCCTGTGGCTCTGGCAGCCGTACGGCGCCTGGCCCGAATGGTATACGTTCGTCTGGCTCCCGGCACTCGTGGGCGTGCTGGTGCCGGCGCCACGCCGCTGGGCCGTGCTCGGGATCGCGACGGTGGCGGGGACCGCGGCCGCGCTGGTCACGTGGGGCGCCGCGGTCGAAGGCCGGCTCGAGCTCGCCACGCGCGACGCCGGCCGCCTGGGAGGGACGGGGGACCCGCCCGCCGTGGCCCTGCTCGAGCGGCTCGGGCGCGAGCCCCCTGGGACCCCGCCCCGCACGGCGGGCGAGCTGTACGCGTGGTGGCGCACCTCGCCGCTCGCCGCGGACGCTTACCCCGCGAGCCTCGCGCTCTGGCCCCAGCCCGGGGCGGGAGGCGCGCCCGAGGCGGAGATCCGTCTCGCGAGCGTGGACCTGCCGTCGCCCCTCGTCGCGGCACTGGCGCGGTCCCGTGAATCCGCACGCGGCCCGCGGGTGGAGCGGCTCGAGCGGGTTCCGGGCGTGCACTATGTCCTCGTGGTGCCGCTCGCCTCAGGCGAAGTGCTGACCGTGGGCGTCGGGCCCCGCACCCGGTGGATTCCGGCCGACCGCGTCGCGCAGTTCCTCGAAGGCGCGGGTCGCGTCGAGCCGCCGTACCAGATCTCGCTGTCGCTCCCGGAGCCCGGGGGGCCCGAGGCGAGCGCGCGCGTGATCTGGACGCGGACGGACTGGTCGGTGCGCGGCGAGCGACGGATCGAGCTGCCGGGGGGCATGCGGCACGTGCACCTGCGCGTGGAGCTCAGGAGCCCGCTGTCCCTGGTGGTGCGTGGCGCGCTGGTGGTGGCGGTGGATGTGGTGCTGCTCGCCGTGTGCTGGCTCTTGAGTGTCGTCCTGGCCGAAGGGTGGCGCCCGCGCCTGCCCGCCGTGATCCGGTCGTTGCGGACGAGCTACCGCGTGCAGCTGGCCGCGACGTTGTCGGCGTTTGTCGTGCTGCCGGTGTTGCTGTTCGCCGTGTGGAGCTTCGCGCGGCTCGGGGACGAAGCGCGCAACGCTGGTGACCTCCTGGTGCGCCAGACGCTGCGGGACGCCGCGGCGATGGCCGGGACGCTCGTATCCGAGCAAACGGCTGGCGTATCGCAGGCGATTCAGGAGGTTGGCCACCAGCACGATGCGGACCTCTGGCTCTACCGCCGCGGAGTGCTGGTCGGCACGAGCGCTCCGGTGCTCAGCGAGCTGGGGCTCGTGGATCCCTTCCTCGCGCCCGATGCATTCGTGCGTCTCGCGTTCCAGGACGAGCTCGAGCTCACGGCCGACGGGCGCACGGCGGGCCAGTCGATCCGCGTCGGCTACCGCGTCGTCCTGGCCGGGCCTCCCGAGGTGCAAGCGATCCTCGCGGCGCCGCAGCTGCTGGACGACGAGCGGGTGCGTCAGCAGCAGGAAGACCTGGCGCTGGCGCTGGTCCTCGCGACGCTGGCGGGGCTCGTGACGGCCGTGTATCTCGCGGGCCTCGCGGCCCGGGGGTTGGCGCGGCCGGTGGCGGCGCTGCGGGAGGCCGCGGCGGCCGTGGGGCGCGGCACACCGCCGCCCCCGTTCGCACCGGGCGCCCCGCGCGAGTTCGAGCCCGTCATGTCGGCGTTCGACCGCATGGCGGCGGACGTGCGCCGCAGCCAGGCGGCGCTCGAGGAGGCGCGGCGGCGCACCGCGCAGGTGCTCGCCAACGTCGCCACCGGCGTGATCGCCGTGGACGACGGGTTGCGCGTCACGATGGCCAACCCCCGCGCCGGCGAGCTGTTGGGTGCGCCCCTTGCGCCCGGGGACCTGCTGCCGCGGGCTGCGCCGGCCGAATGGCTGCCGGTGTGGAACGCCGTGGGTGACTTCCTCGCCGCCCCCCGCGCCCCCGCCGGGGGCGATACGATCGCCGAACGCGAGTTCGACGTCGGCGCGCGACAGATCCGCGTGCAGCTCGCGCCCCTCGGCCCCCCTCCGGCGGACGGCTGCGTCGTGGCGCTGGACGACGCCACCGCGCTCACGCGCGCGGCGCGCGTGCTGGCGTGGGGCGAGATGGCGCGCCAGATCGCCCACGAGATCAAGAACCCGCTCACCCCCATCCGCCTCGGCATCCAGCACCTGCAGCGCGTGCGGGCGAAGCCCGGCGGGGGGGGCCTCGACTTCGACGCCGCTTTGCGGGAGACGGCAGAGCGGATCCTGGCGGAGATCGACCGCCTCGACGCCATCGCGCGCGCCTTCTCCCGGTTCGCATCGCCGGCCGCGGAAGCGCTGCCGCTCGAGCCGGTGGACCTGTTCGCCGCGGCCGGCGAGGTGGTGCGCCTCTACGCCCTGGGCGGTGCCGAGGCGGCGACCCGGTTCGAGGTAGCCGGGGTGGCGGGGGCGCCGGTGCTCGCGCGCAAGGACGAGGTGAAAGAGGTGCTCGTGAACCTGCTCGAGAACGCCCGCAACGCGGGCGCGCGGCACGTCACGGTGCGGGTTGACGACGCCGGCCGCCGGCTCGCCGTGGAGGACGACGGCCGCGGCATCGCGCCCGAGGCGCTGCCGCGCGTCTTCGATCCCGCCTTCTCGACGACGTCGAGCGGCTCGGGGCTGGGCCTCGCGATCGCCCGCCGGCTGGTCGAGGGCTGGGGTGGGACCATCGGGCTGACCAGCGCGCTGGGGCAGGGCACGACCGTCACCATCACGTTTCAGGGCGTGTCGAGCCCCAATTCGTGACCGGGCTCACGCCCGAGCATGGCGTAATCGGCGATCCTTATTAACCTTGTCAACCGCCACCCATCCGGGGAGCATGGTGCGTACATCCGTCGTGGGGTTGGGGCTTGTGGCACTCGTCCTCGGCTACGCGGCCCCCGCCGCGGGCCAGTGGCTCGTCACCGACGCGCGTCGTATCGGCATGGGCGGCCTGACGCTCGGCAGATCGGGCAGCGCGGTGCGTTACAACCCCGCCTACCGAGCGGTACCGGCGCAGGCGGACCGCCGCGGCCAGCCCAAGGTGACGATCCCGATCCCGCTCGGGATCATTCAGTTCTTGCACGACCACCCCCACATCTCGAAGGATCCGATGTTCCACCCCGATTCCGCGGGGTTCAATCCGATCCTGGTGGTCAACACGATTCTCAACCTGCCCCTCTATCT
>QHTX01000185.1:14388-14885 GCA_003220975.1 Gemmatimonadota bacterium
ACCAGCTGGTGGTGAATCTCGGTGCGGCGGGGCAGCTCGTGCCGGAGGACCAATTTGGCATCAGCGGGTCGAGTCGGCCGATCGACTTTGGCATCGACATCAAGGGCGTGCGGTTCGGCGTGATGGGGTGGTTGCACGACCAGGTACAGTTCCAGCTGGGCGACACGTTGCTCGCGTTCCTGCACGACTCCGTGCCCGCGCGGGACAGCACGACCTATAACGTGCTGGTCCATGGCCTCGTCGAGGGTGGGTTCGCCCCGACGATTAGTTACGCCGGGCGCATCGCGGGAGACAGCGCCACAGGGCTCTACGTCGGGGGCGCGCTCCACTATTACCTCGGCGCGGGATACGCGCGCACCGACGGCACCGCGGGCTTTCTCACGGGCGACACCATTTTCGGCGGCACGAACCCAGTGACACCGCTGGGCGCGACCTTCACTCAGTACTCGAAGCCGGGCAACACGCTGGGCCACGGGATCGGCGGCGACGTCGGGGTC
>QHTX01000185.1:14932-20796 GCA_003220975.1 Gemmatimonadota bacterium
GAACGACATCGGGGCCACGATCACGTGGCCCGACACGCGCCAGGACAACGCCTTCTATAAGGACTCGAGCTACTCGAAACCGGTGGCGAACCACGTCGAGACGACCACGAAGCTCCCTGTCTCCTACATCGTGAACCTCGCCTACACGGTCGGCAGGACGACGCTCGGTGCCGACGTCCTGAACACCGGCCTCGGCGCCACGGTGCACGTCGGCGGGGAGCAACGGATCGGCCCGTGGGCGGTGCGCGGCGGCATCGCGCGCGATCAGCGCAAGCGGATCGAGTTCGGCTGGGGCGGCGGGCTGCGGTTCGGCGGGCTCGGGCTCGACGTCGGCTTCTGGACGCACACCAACTCGCTCTCGAACGAGCGCGGCATCACGATGGCGACGTCGCTCTCGATCTACTAGGGAGGCTCTCGGATGCGCGCGAAGTGGCTCTGGATGATCTGCCTCGCCGGCCTCGCGGCTGGGTGCGGGAAAGGGGAGGCCATCTTCAACGTCAATGTTTACAGCTTTCTCCCGCCGAAGCAGGACTCGGTACCCTACGTCATTCCCCCGAGCACGCCGGGCATCGATACGGGGAGCGTGCCGCAGCGGATTAGTCTTCCCGGCGTCGGTTCTTCCATCGTCGACTCGATCCTGATCTTCGGGACGCTCGACCTGCACAACACCGGCGGCACGGGCACGCTCGGGTTGCAGCTTTTCATGGCCTCCGACTCGGCCGTGACCTACAGCCCCTCCGCGGCGGTCCTGACGGTGACGTCAAAGACGGTCACGGGTACGCAGGTCGTCCCGGACACCGTCCAGGGAAAGCTGCTGTCGAACGCCGATTCGCTGTTCGCCAAGACCCAACTCTGGGTTCGCGTCGCCGCGCACGGCTCGAACGCGAGCGCGGTCACACCCGTTACGGGAACGATGGTGCTTACCTCCCTCATGCTGTCGGTGTTTATCAACGACAAGATCTTCTAACGCCCGTTCGTCATATATTTGAGGCGTGACGGGTCATCACCGGAGACAGACCGTCGTCGTCGACGTGGGCGGCGTGAAGGTGGGCGGCGCCGCTCCCATCGTCGTCCAGTCGATGACCAACACCGACACCGCCGACGTGGACGCGACGGCGGCGCAGGTGCGGGCCCTGCACCAGGCCGGGAGCGAGCTGGTGCGGGTCACGGTCAACAACGAGGCGGCGGCCGACGCAGTGCCCGCCATCGTGGCGCAGGTGGACGTTCCGGTCATCGGCGACTTCCACTACAACGGTCACCTGCTGCTCACCAAGTATCCCCGCTGCGCCGCAGCGCTCGCCAAGTACCGCATCAACCCGGGCAACGTGGGCGCCAAGCGGCGCGACGAGAATTTCCGGACCATCATCGACGTGGCGCTCGCGCACGGGAAGCCCGTGCGCATCGGCGTCAACTGGGGCAGCCTCGACCAGCAGCTCCTCACCGAGATGATGGACGAGAACGCCCGGCGATCGGACCCGTTGGACGCGCGCGACGTCATGCTCGAGGCGATGGTGGCGAGCGCCATGCGGTCGGCCGAGCTCGCCGAGGAATGCGGCTTGCCGCACGACCGCATCATCCTGTCGGCGAAGCTGTCGGGCGTGCAGGACCTGGTGGACGTGTATCGCCGGCTGGCGCGCCTGTGCGATTACCCGCTGCACTTGGGTCTCACCGAGGCCGGGATGGGGACCAAGGGCATCATCGCGAGCGCCGCCGGCCTCTCGATCCTGCTGCAGGAGGGGATCGGCGACACGATCCGCGTGTCGCTCACGCCGCGGCCGGGCGGCGATCGCACCGAGGAGGTGCAGGTTGCGCAGCAGGTGCTCCAGTCGCTCGGGTTGCGGAGCTTCACGCCGCAGGTGTCCGCCTGCCCGGGCTGCGGGCGCACCACATCGTCGTTCTTCCAGGAGATGGCCGAGGAGATCCAGACCCACCTGCGGGGGCAGATGCCCGCGTGGCGGGAGCGCTACCCCGGCGTCGTCGACCTGCGGGTGGCCGTGATGGGCTGTGTCGTGAACGGCCCCGGCGAGTCGAAGCACGCGGACATCGGGATCTCCCTGCCGGGCACGTCCGAGGAGCCCAAGGCGCCCGTGTACGTGGACGGGCGCCTCAAAGTGACGCTCAAGGGCGACACGATCGTCGCCGATTTCCTGAAGATCCTCGAGGATTACATAGAGGCGCGGTACGGGGCCGGCGCGGCGGCCGCCGCCCCCTAGGCGATCCGGCTGCCCAGCGGCACCTCGTGGTCGGGGTGCACCAGCACGATGTCGCCGTCCCCCACCACCACGCCCAGGGTCAGCACCTCCGAGAAGAACGTGGCGATCTGGCGCGGCGGGAAGTTCACCACCGCGAGCACCAGCTGGCCCAGGAGATCGCCCTTCGCGTAATGCTTCGTGATCTGCGCGCTCGACGTTTTGATGCCGAGCTCGCCGAAGTCGATGCGCAGCTGGTAGGCGGGCTTCTTCGCCCTGGGGAAGTCGTCGACCTGCACGACCCGCCCCACGCGGATGTCGACCTTCGCGAAATCGTCCCAGGTGATCATGTGTCCTCGTTAGTGGCCAGTGCGCCGCGGCCGCGCGCCGCGCCTTCGCCTCCCCAACCCACCGAACCGCAAGGCCCCGCACCGTTTTGACGTCGGCGTGATGCACGCGTGGCGCCAGGCACGCGCGTTGCCCCGCCCGCCGCCCGATGCGGTCGGACTCGAACCGGGAGGAGCGATGCGGCGGATCAGGAAAACTATCGTGCGGCGTGCGGCCGGCCTCGTGCTCGGCCTCTCGCTCGCGGGCGCGGTCACGGGAGCCGGCCAGGCTCCCCCGGGGCTGCGCGAGGTACGGTCGTGGGGCACGGGCGGGCTGGGACTGGTCGTCGGCCTGCCCGTCGGACAGTTCCGCAGCTTCGTCGACGTCGCGGGCGGCGTCGCCGGCTCATTCGCGGTGAACCTCGACGGCCGCGGCGCCGTCGCCCTGCGGTTCGACGGGGCGTATCTCCAGTACGGCAACGAAGACCGGCCGCTCGCCCTCGCGGGGAGCGGCGGGCTCGTGAGTCTCGACATGAACACCAGCTTCTTCATCGCCTCGCTGCGCGCCGGGCCGCAGCTCATGCTCGGCCAGGGGCGCGTCCGGGCCTACGGCTTCGGAACGATCGGCGTGTCGTACTTCGCGACCCGGACCGCGCTCACGGACTATGGGTGCGGCTGCTACGATCTCGCCGGCACTACGAACTACGACGACGGCGCGCTGTCGCTCGCGGGCGGCGGCGGCCTGTTGATCGATCTCTCCCGCGGGCGCCATCCCGTGTCGCTCGACCTGGGTGCCAGCTACGTCCGCAACGGCCAGGTGAGCTACCTGCGCGAAGGCAGTATCGTCGAGAATCCGGACGGCTCGTTTACGCTCCAGCCGGTGCGGAGCGACGCCAATCTGGTGGTGCTGCAGGCTGGGGTGTCGATCGGATTGCGGTAGCTCGCTCACCCTGTTCCACCTTGACGCGCTTCAGGTCGAATGGTTGATTGAGGTCTGAGGCGCGAGGTGGTGCGGCCCCTCGATGCAGTGAGCACTCGCGTGACGCGAGCGATGACGACCCATTCCACGAGCCGTGGAGTGGGTCGCGTTTTTTTTCTAGGGAGGTGACCACATGCTGGAAGCAACCCGATCGGGAGATCGCGGCGCGGAAGTTTCCCGAACCGTAATGGTATGACCTGGCGACGGACGCTGTCCTCAGGCGCGGTGCTCAGCCTGCTTGCCATGAGGCCCGCGACGCCGCAATCCGGCACTCCGGAGGCCCAGCGCTGGGACCGACCGGAGATCGGGGTCAACCTGGCGTTGGGGCTCGGCCGGGGTCAGTTCCACCAGTTTGTAAAAGCCGCGGGTGGCTTCGGCGGGTACGGCGCGTTCCCGATCGCGCTGCACGGCGGGTTGGCGCTACGTGCCGACCTCTCGGTGTTGTTCCACGGATTCGACTCGTGGTCGGGCCCGCCGGCCTTCGATACCGAGTCGTACATCACGTCGCTCCGCGCGGGGCCGCAGCTCGCGCTCGCCCTGGGGCCTGTCCAGTTCTACGGGTTCTGGGAGGGCGGCTTTTCGTACTTCGCGACCGACGCCAATCCGGACGACGCCTGCGGGTGCGACTTCACCCAGACCCTGCACGACGACTTGACGTGGGCCACCGAGGTCGGCGGCGGCGTGCGCGTCGCGCTGGGTCGGTCGGTGTCGTCTGCCGCGCTCGACCTCGGCATCCGGGCGCTGCGCAACGGCGAGGCGAGCTACGTCACGGCGGGCGGCGTCACGCAGAACAGCGATGGGTCCTTCACCATCCGCCCGATCCGGAGCGAGGCGCATCTGCTCGTGATTACCCTGGGCGTAAGCGGGTGGTTGCGGTGAGGTCAGCATGACACGTCTCATGCCATCTCACTTGTCCCGTTGGCTGTGGATCGGCTTGGCGGTACAGCTCACGCCGTCCTCGCTGCAGGGCCAGAAGCCTGGACAACCGTATGTCTCACCGTTGAAGAACTTTTCGATCACGGTTCCCAACTACGCGTTCGGCACCAAAGTTCAGAAGTCCAACAAGGGTGACGGTGGGTTCGTGGTGTTCATTGGCGGGTTTGGGGACCTGGAGCGAATCGAGTACGTGCGTGTGGACTCCGCAGCCATCGCCGCACAGGACTCGGCAACGAGGCTGCTGCTCTATGAGGGGGTCCTGGACAACGTCGTGACTGCGAACCACGCCCAGATCCTCGCGGCGGAGCCACTCAGTGGCCCTGGAGAAACCCAGCTCTACGCCCTGGTCCAGTTCCCGGAGGCCTCTCAAGTGGTCGACGGAAAGACCGGCAAGCGCATGGACTCGTTCCGCGGCGTCCTCGTGCTGACGAGAGGCGCGTTTCTCTACATGCTGTACGTGGAGGCGGGTGGGTTGTTCGGCGCGGGTGAGCCGGGAGAGAAGCAAGTCGCGCGCGGGAAGGACGCGGTGCAGCGCCTTCTGGGGGAGATCAACTTTCAGGGGTCGCCGATCCCCGTAGTCCGCGACACGGCGCGGGCGCCGGAGTGATTGCTGCAGCGAATAGGAGGGATGCTCCATGAGACCAGTCGCGCTGTTTGCCCCGTTCGTCCTTTGCATCGCAGGTGTCGTGTCTCCCGGGGCGCGCGCGCAGACCCCGAGCCCGCCGCGGGACTCACTGCTTTGGGCTGCCTGCATGCCAGTGTACGTCGACGAATTCAAGCGGCAAGGAAGTGACGAACAGAGAGCGCCGCTCATGGCGAGCCTGTTTTGCCAGATTGTGGTCGGTGCCTGTCAGCGAGACCCTCGGGGGCAGGGGCTGGACGCCGTTGATGATCGCCGCGGCCGAACGAGTTGCGCGTTGTTGTAATTGACTGTTACTCCTACGAGGAGTTGTCGAAGGAGAGCGTTGTCGTCCCCCCTCTCCGCCACGCTGAGAGGGGCGCCAGGGGGTGAGGTCTCCGCAACAGTTCGCCCCCAGCTGCGCGTTTTTTCCTACCGCTCTGCCACCCCGACGTCCTACCGTCCTGTGTGCTCGCCCGCGTCCGCTCCGCCGCCGTGCTCGGCATCGACGCCTATCTCGTGGACGTCGAGACCGACATCGCGAACGGCCTCCCCACCTTCGCTACCGTGGGGTTGCCGCAGGGAGCCGTGAAGGAGGGTCGCGAGCGGGTGTACGCCGCGCTCGCGAACACGGGCTATACGTTCCCCTTGAAGCGCATCACCGTGAACCTCGCCCCGGCCGACATCCGCAAGGACGGCTGCGCCTTCGACCTGCCGATCGCGGTCGGGATCCTCGCCGCCACGGAACAGATCTCGGCGGAGCGGCTGGGGCGGGTGGCGGTGCTCGGTGAGCTGGGGCTTGAGGGGGCGATCCG
>QHTX01000185.1:20910-21414 GCA_003220975.1 Gemmatimonadota bacterium
GGAGGCGGGCGTCGTCTCGGGCGTGCGCGTGCTCGGCGCGGCGAATCTCTCGGAGCTCGCCGATTTCCTGGACGGCCGCGGCACGCTCCCCGAGGCGCAGGTCGACCTCACCGCGCTGTTCGCCGAGCGGGCAAAGGACGACGTCGATTTCGCGGAGGTGAAGGGGCAGGCGCACGCCAAGCGCGCGCTCGAGGTGGCCGCGGCGGGCGGGCACAACATCCTGATGATCGGCCCGCCGGGATCCGGAAAGACGATGCTGGCGCGGCGACTCCCCACCATCCTGCCGAAGATGAGCCTCGACGAGGCGCTCGACACGACGAAGATCCACTCGGTCGCGGGCGTGCTGCCGCTCGGTGAGTCGCTGGTCGCGCGCCGGCCGTTTCGCGCGCCGCACCACACGATCTCGGACGCCGGGCTGATCGGCGGCGGCTCGTACCCGCGGCCGGGCGAAGTGAGCCTGGCGCACGGCGGCGTGCTGTTCCTGGACGAGCTGCCCGAGTTTCG
>QHTX01000186.1:0-2266 GCA_003220975.1 Gemmatimonadota bacterium
CTTGGAGATGTCGATCAACATCTCCTTGCGGCGGTCACCGAAGCCCGGCGCCTTGACGGCGCACACCTTCAGCGTGCCGCGGAGCTTGTTGACGACCAGCGTCGCCAGCGCCTCGCCCTCCACATCCTCGGCGATGAGGAGCAGGGGCCGCCCGGCCTGCGCCACCTTCTCGAGGATGGGCAGGAGGTCCTTCATCGAGGAAACCTTCTTGTCGTGGATTAGGATGTAGGCGTCCTCGAGCACCGCCTCCATCTTCTCCGGATCGGTGATGAAGTAGGGCGAGAGGTAACCGCGATCGAACTGCATCCCGTCCACCGTCTCGAGCGTGGTCTCGAGGCCCTTCGCCTCCTCGACCGTGATCACGCCGTCCTTGCCGACCTTCTCCATCGCGTCGGCGATCTTCTCGCCGATCTCCTGGTCGCCGTTCGCGGAAATCGTGCCCACCTGGGCGATCTCCTTCCGCCCCGCCGTCGGCACCGAGATCTTCTTCAGCTCGTCCACGACCGACTCCACCGCCTTGTCGATGCCGCGCTTGAGCGACATCGGATTCGCCCCCGCGGTCACCGACTTCAGCCCTTCGCGGAAGATCGCCTGCGCGAGCACGGTCGCGGTCGTCGTGCCGTCGCCCGCCACGTCCGAGGTCTTGGTCGCCACTTCCTTCACCATCTGGGCGCCCATGTTCTCGACCGGATCCTCGAGCTCGATCTCCTTGGCGACGGTGACGCCGTCCTTGGTGATCGTCGGGTTGCCGAACTTCTTGTCGATGACGACGTTCCGGCCCTTCGGACCGAGGGTCACCTTGACCGCATCGGCCAGCTGGTCCACACCCCGCTTCAGACGGGCGCGGGCCTCAACGTTGAACTCCAGTTGCTTCGCAGCCATGTCGTTCTCCTCCTAGACCTCAGCTGAGCTTCGCAATGACGTCGGATTCCTTGATGAGGATGATTTCCTCACCCTCGAGCTCCACCTGGGTGCCGCTGTACTTCCCGTAAATGACGCGGTCGCCCACCTTCAGCTCCATCGGGACCAGCTCGCCCTTCTCCCGCCGCCCAGGACCGACGGCGATGATCTCGCCCTGAATCGGCTTCTCCTTCGCCGTGTCGGGGATGTACAGCCCGCCCTTCATCGTCTCCGTCTCCTCCATGGGCCGAATCGCCACACGGTCGGCAAGCGGGAACAGCTTGAGCTTCGTCTTCGTAGCCGTTGCAGGTGCCATGGTGCCGTGCCTCCAGCTCGGTAACGTGGTGCTAAGTACTTGTTGCACAGGTGCGTTAGCACTCTCGTTCGATGAGTGCTAAGTCCGCCGTGCAGGAATCTCTCCGGGCCGGGGGCCCGTGTCAAGAGGGTGGCAGTGGTCGTTTCAGGGCGGGGTTCGCAGCCAGGGAGTCGACGATCGCGCGCACCCGCGCGGCCGTGGTCGCGCCCAGGGAATCGAGCGGCGCCGCGACGGCGGCTACGATCGCTCCGGTGCGGGTATCGACCAGCCGCACATGCAGCCACGTCAGGGCCGGCGGCTCCACCTCCCGGAGCGTAAACGCCAGCAGGTAGGCCGTAGGGCGGCTGCCGCCTTTCACCTGGCGCCGCACCGTGAAGCCGCGGCGGCGCAGCTCCTGCGCCAGCTCGCGGCCGAGCGAGTCCCCGCGGGTGATCAGAATCTCGTAGGCCCGCAGTCCCGTCGGTTGCTCGTACTGGGAGGGGGGAGCGCACGCCGTAAGCAACGTTGCGAGTTCCACGACACCAAGTTGCAAGAGCCTGGGCGCGACTCGCGGTTCTCGTGCAACGTGGCCTCGTGGCGTCGTAGAACGGTTCACGGGATCACCCGCCTCGCCCCCACCCAGCGATCGAGCCAGTAGGCGCCCTCCGGGTCGGCGGGGTCGAGCCGCGAGAGCTTCACTCCCCGGTTCGAGCTGTGGATGAACTTGAGCTCGCCGACGTACATCCCGACGTGCGTGACGCCGGCGCCGGGACGGGCCGAGAAGAGGAGCAAGTCTCCAGGCCGGAGCGCGTCGACGACGGGCGTCACTTCCGCACCGGCGCGCGCCTGGTCGCGGCTCATGCGGGGCAGCCGGATGCCGTGCTGGGCGTACGCGTACTGGATCAGCCCCGAGCAGTCGAACCCATTGTCCTGGGTGCCGCCCCACACGTACGGCGTTCCCAGCGACTCGATCGCCGTCTGGACGACGTCGCCGGCATTGCCGCTGAAGGTCGTGGGCGGCTCGGGCGGCGGCAGCTCGGGTGGAGCACTGTACCCACCCCTGCCCCGTCC
>QHTX01000186.1:2351-5388 GCA_003220975.1 Gemmatimonadota bacterium
TCGCTCCTGGGCCGCCAGAATCCCCGGGGTCCGCGGTCCTCCAGCCGATAGCGGACCTCCGAGCCGATCGCAAACCACGAGATCGGTCGCCACTCGAGGCCGCCGCCGATGCTCCACAGCGCCGCGAGCTCCTGGGTGGACGTGTCGGTCGAGAGGCCGAGGTCGAGCCCGGCGAGGGCATAGGGACCGAGGGTCGCGCGGCCGCGCCAGCCCTGCAGCTCGTAGCCGAGCCCGTAGAACGCGCGGCGCCGCCCCAGCGAATCGTGTACCAGCACGGCGGCCGCGAACCCGTGGGTGAACTGGCCGCCGAGGCGCGAGCTGGTGCGGAACTCGTACACGTCGGCGCGATTGCCGTTGTACCAGCGGCCGAGATGGAGCTCCATTTCGCGGCCGTCCCCTTGCGCGACGAGCGTCGCGGGAACGAACAGCAGGGTCGCGAGGCCCCAGTGCCTAGTCGGCGGCGGCAATCGCCCGGTGCTCTTCCGAGGCGCGTGGCGCCATGTGGTGGGACAAGAGATGGGGGACGCGGCGCATGAAGCGGACCCACATGGCGAGCGCGGCGAACCCGAAGATGGCGGCCCCGAGCGCGGCAACGCCCAGCATGACGAGGGGGCGCGATAACCGCGCCGCGACGACCGCGCCAAGCCACAGGCCCGCGTACGACGCGCCCCACGCCAACACGGGAGTGAAGAGCCATCCCAGCACCACGAGCAGATGGGCGAGCCAGCGTGGCACCGCCGTCCCCTCCTCCTTGCGCGCTAGCCCTTCCGGGCGAGCGCGACGACGGCGAGCAGCGCGACCATGACGGTGAACGCGAGTCCGGTCGCGAACGGCAGCGTCCAGGTCACGCCAGCGAGCCGGGCGATCGTGACGACGAGCAGCGTCCCGACGACCGCGGGCAGCGCCCGCCGCGCGAGCGTCGCCTCGGCGCGCGCCGCCTGCCGTGCCGTGACGATGCCACCCGTCCAGGCGAGGAACGTGCCCAGCATCCACCAGATCGGCAGATACCACCACGTGCTCCCGCCGCCGATCGCGTCCCACGTCCAGGGGTACGCCTTCAGCGGGCGGAACACGACGATGTCGATCGCCATGAACACGATCGTACCGACGAGCCCGGTCGCCGCGGCACCAGCGATCCCCTCGACCTGACGGGCCGCCGACCACTGGGCGGGCAGGAAGCTCGCGGCGATGCCCGCGGCGAGGACGATCAGCGCTTCGACGCCGCTCCGCAGGCCGCCCGTGGCCGGGAGGAGGCGGGAGGCGGCGAGAAACAGCACCACCGCGAGCGCCGTGATGACGCCCAGCTTGGCGCCGCCGACGGTGACGGTGCGAAAGTCCGAACGGTCTGTTCCTGCGGGTGCCGCCGTGGCCGACATGCTGTCGCCGCTCCCCGGTTGGATGAGTCGCTCCGCGAAATCTAAGCCCGTGGCCTCAGCGGGCAAACACCAGCAGGACCGTGAGATCGGTCACCGCCCACGCGCCGAGCGCCCGGTACATGCCGCGCTGGTGATCGGCCGGGGTCCAGCGGGCTTGCCCCGCGTACCAGGGCCCGAGCACGACCAGCCAGGCCGCGAACGGCACCACCAGCAACACGGCGGCGGCGCCGGCGCCGAGCCACCACCCGGCCCAGCCGAACAGGGCGAACGCGACGAGCGTGCAGCCGATCGCCACGGCGACACTCGCCCGCATCCCGAGGATGAGAGCGAGGGTGCGGTCGCCGCGACGGCGATCCTCCTCGAACTGATACAGCTGGGTGAGCGGATAGAGCCCCGCGAAGAGCGGGCAGAATCCGAGCAGCACCAGCGCGTGCCCGGCGTCGAGCGGCCGGCCGGTCGCCGCCCAGGCCGCGAACGGGGTGAGCGTCCCGAAGCCCCACATGTTGATGAGCCAGTCCACACCGGCCACGGCCTTGAAGCGGAACGGCGGCACCGAGTAGAGCAGCGACAGCGCGAAGCAGAGGGCGTAATCGAGGCGGAACGCGGACGGCAGCGCGAACGCGAGGAGCTGGCCCCCCGCGAGCAACGCCACGCTGAACGCGAGCAGGTGGCGCGGCAGCGGCGGTGGCGTGATCAGGTATCCGATGTCGCCCTCGTCCTTGTCGAACACGGAATTGATCGCGAGCGTCCCGCCGTTCAGACAGATCACCCACAGGGCGAGGGCGAACAGCACCGGGAGCAACTGCTCCCCGCTCCCGGCTCCCTTGATGCCGACGGCCAGGACGTATCCCAGCAGCGTGTGCCCCGCCATGATCGGCCATTCGGCGGGGCGCATGTGCAGGACGTAGGAGAACAGCTCGCCCGGCAGCACGCGGTAGCCCCAGCGGCGCCAGGCGTTGAGCGTGCGGGCGTCCGCTACCACTTCAGCCCGAGCGCCGTCGCGGCGAATCGCAGTCCGGTCAGCGTCAGGTCGGGGTGCACCGATTCGATCTCGCGCACCAGCGGCGCCACGAGGGCGGCGAGCCCGCCCGTGGCGATCACCTGGGGAGTCTGTTTATTGGGCCACTCGGCTTTGATGCGGCGCACGACGCCGTCCACCGCGTCGGCCGTGCCGAGCAGCACGCCCGCGCGGATCGCCTCGTCGGTGCGGCGCCCGATCGTGTGCGCCGGCGGCGTCAGCTCGGTGGCGGGGAGCTTCGCCGTCCCCCGGATCAGCGCGTCCGAGGCGGTGCGGATCCCCGGCATGATCACGCCGCCCAGGAAGCGGCCTTCGGCGGTGATGCAGTCGAACGTGGTCGCCGTGCCGAAGTCCACGACGATGGTGTCGCGGTGGAAGAGCTGCGCGGCGGCGAGGGTGTTGAGGATGCGGTCCGCGCCGACCTGGAGCGGTTCGTCCACGTCGAGCTCGATCGGGAGCGCCGAACGACCGTCCACGACGACCGGCCGCACGGTCGTGGCCCGCTCGACGGCCTCACACAGCCCCTGCGTGACGGGCGGCACGACCGAGGCCATGACGGCCGCGCGCACTTCCTGGGTCGAGCGCCCCGCCTGGGCGAGGTAGGCGGTGAGCGTGGCGGCCCACTCGTCGGGGGTGCGCTGCG
>QHTX01000186.1:5414-12202 GCA_003220975.1 Gemmatimonadota bacterium
CGAGGCTGTCGCCGCGAAACAGCCCCACCTTGGTCTCGGTGTTGTTGATGTTGATCGCGAGGAGCATGGCGCCGCTAAGATAGACGGTCGCTCAGGGCGCCGCTACGCGAGCTCGACGTGCCCTTCGTGCACGGCGACGGTTATCCCGCCTGAATCCACGAGCAGCGCGCCGTCGGCGCGGACGCCGTCCGCCCGCCCCACGGCCGGTGTGCGGAGCTGGCGCCCGCGCAGCCAGTCGCGCGCGGCGAAGGCCGCGCACTCGACGGGCGAAAGGCCCGCTCCCCCACCCGACGCCGTCCGGGCGAGCGCGGGGACCAGGCCGTCGAGCAGGTCGATGCGGCGCACGGCCGGCAGCCACTCGACCAGCGCGACGGCGCCTCGCGCGACCGCCGCCGGAATCGCGTTGCGTACGTTCACTCCGACGCCGAGCGCGAGCCACTGGGGTGTGTTTCCCTGCCACCGCCCCTCGCACAGGATCCCCGCGAGCTTGCGGTCGCCGAGCAGCGCGTCGTTGGGCCACTTGAGGCGCGTTTCGGGGCGGCCCAGCAGCGCGTCCACGGCGTCGGCGACCGCCAGCCCGGCGCGAATCGCCACGGCGGCGAGCTCGCTGCGCGCCGGCTTGAGCAGCATCCCGAGCCAGACGCCCCCCGCGGGTGAGTGCCAGGTGCGCCCATCGCGCCCGCGGCCCGCCGTCTGCTCTTCGGCAATCACGGTGGTCCCGGGGGGCGCGCCCTGGGCGGCGAGGGCGTGAATCGCGTCGAGCGCGGAGCCGAGTCGGGGATGCAGGTCGCAGCGCGGCACGTGCCACCGGCCCGCGAGCTCGCCCGCGGGGACGCCGTCCAGGGTCAGCGCCACAGCCCGTACAGGATCGTGAGCACGCCGACCGTCCAGCAGTAGGGGGCGAACGCGTAGAAACGCCCGCGCCGGAGCAGCGCCACGAGGAACCGGATGCTCCAGATCCCGCTCACGAAGGCCAGGGCGAAGCCGACGGCGAGCGGGAGCGCGCCCACCGCGGCGATGTCGACGGACGCGTGACGTCCCTCGAGCAACGCCGCGCCCGCGATCACGGGTACCGCGAGCAGGAAGCTGAACTCGGCCGCCGCGGCCGGGGCGAGACCACCCCACAGCGCGGCGCAGACTGTGGAGCCGGATCGGGAGACGCCACGAAACACCGCCGCTACCGCCTGCGCGAAGCCGATGGCGACGGCGCCCGCGACGGTCGGCTCGGGCCGTGCGCCCCCCCCCAGCCGTCGCGTGGACCAATTCATGAACCCGGTGAGGATGAAACCCGTCCCCACGAGCACGAGGGAGGTGGCGGCTGCCTCGACCTGGTGATGGAACAGCGCGCCGATCACCCCCGCCGGCACGGTGCCGAGCACGAGCAGCCCGGCGGTCCGCAGGTCCTCCGGCCGCCGCCCGGCGACGCCACGCACGATCCGCCACAGCCGCGCGCCGTACACGACCAGCACCGACCCGAGCGTCGCCACGTGGAGCGCCACCTCCACGAACACGCCCGGCGCACGCACGCCCGTCACCACCTCCAGGACCCTGAGGTGTCCCGAGCTCGACACGGGCAGGAACTCAGCCAGCCCCTGGACCAGTCCCAGAACCGCCGCCTGCCACAGCGTCACGTCACCCGGCCGGCCACGAGGGCCACGATGCCCACGAGCATCGCTCCTTTCAGCAGCAGGGCGTTGCGCCGGGCGCGTCCCGCGATCAGCCGGGTGGCGACGAGGACGACCGCGACCTGCGCGAACAGGGCGACGAGGAAATAGGCGGGTCGGTAATGCGCCAGGGCGGGGAGCACGAGCGAGAGGGGTACGAAGAGGCCGGCGAGGGCCGCCGCCACGCGCTCGGCCCGGCGCGGTCCCAGGGCGATGGGCAGGGTGCGTCGCCCCAGCGCACGGTCGCCCGGCGCATCGTCCAGGTCCTTCACGATCTCGCGCACCAGGTGGATCCAGCCGGCGAGCGTCCACGGCACGAGGCCGGCCGCGGGCCGGCCCACGGCGAGCGCGCCGTAAAAAAGTGGCAGTCCCGCGACGAGGGCCACCGCCACGTTCCCTCCCCCGGGGACGGCGCGCCGCTTGAGCACGGGTGAGTAGACGATCATCACGGCGAGCGCGCCCAGCCCCACGAGCACGGCAGTCCCGCTCACGAGCCCCGCCGCGGCGACCCCGACGAGCGCGCCCGTCACGACGTACAGGTCGGCGGTCCCCCGCGCGATCCGGCCCGCGGCGAGGGGCCGCCCGCCCGCTGGCCGGTTCACTCGGTCCGCCGCGGTGTCCCAGATGTCGTTCAGCACGTTGCCCGCCGCGCCGAACCCAGCCGCGGCGAGCGCCGCGAAGGCGAGCTCTCGCGGCGTGGTGAAGGCGCCCCGCGCAATCCAGCCTCCGGCGAGCACGCCGGCCGCCGCGATGAGGAGATTGTGCGCCCGGACGAGCCGCAGCACGTCAATCACGCAGCACGTCCTGATACAGCGCTTCGTAGCGCGGCACGACCCGCTCGGCCGAGAACTCGAGCGCGCGCGCCGCGGCGGCCCTGCGGAGCCGGGCGTGGAGGGTCGCGTCCTTGAGCACGGCCACCGCACGCTCCGCCAACTCGTCCACTGCGCCCACGGGCGCCAGGTATCCCGTCTCGCCGTCCACCACGACTTCGGGAAGGCCGCCGACGCGGGTCGCGAGTACCGGCACACCGCACCCCATCGCCTCGAGCGCCGACAGCCCAAACGACTCCGTCTGCGACGGCAGCAGGAACAGGTCGCTGCCCCGCAGCAAATCCGCCACGCGGTCCACCTTGCCCGGAAAGCGTACGTCGGCGCGCAGGCCGAGGCGGTCCACTTCCTGCTCCGCGAAATCCCGGTCCGGCCCGTCCCCCGCGAGCACCAGGGTCGCGGGCAGCTCACGACGCACGGTCGCGAAGATGCGCACCACGTCCGCGAGCCGCTTCACCGGGCGGAAGTTCGAGACGTGGATCAGGATCTTGTGATCGGCGGGCGCCAGGGCGCGCCGGCACGTGCCGTCCGTCGCCGGGAAGAAGTCGGCCGGGGAGATGAAGTTGGGGATCACCTGCACGTCGCAGCCGATGCAGCCGAACGCTCGATACGTCTCTTCCTTCAGGAACTCCGAGACGGCCGTAACCGCGTCGGATCGCTCGATCGAGAACTTGGTGATCGTGAAGTACGAGGGATCCTGTCCCACGAGCGTGATGTCGGTGCCGTGGAGGGTCGTCACGACCTTCAAGTCGCGCTGCGCGAGGAGCATCTGCTTCGCGAGCCATGCGGTCGCCGCATGCGGGATCGCGTAGTGAGCGTGCATCAGCTCGAGTCCTTCGCGCAGCGCCACCTCGTGCTGCTTCACCGCGAGCGCGAGCTCGTAGGGCGAGTGCTCGAACAGCGGATAGTCCGCCGGGACCACCTCGTGGAAGGTGACGCGCTCGGCGAACCCGCCGCGCAGGCGGAACGGGCTCGCGTAGGAGATGATATGCACGTCGTGGCCGCGCCGGGCGAGCTCGAGGCCCAGCTCGGTCGCGACGGCGCCGGAGCCGCCGTACGTCGGGTAACAGGTGATGCCGATGCGCATCAGGCGTTTTCCGTCATCCGTCGTCCGTCATCCGTTGCAGCCCGGCAAGCCGTCCAGCGCTCGTGAATCTCGCGCGCCAGCGCCTGCGGGTCGCGGGTCGCGTCGATGGCCCAGACATCATCCGGACGACGGATAACGGACGACGGATGACGCAGTTGATTGCGAAACCACGTCTCCTGCCGCTTCGCATACTGTCGGGTCGCGGTGACGATCGCGTCGCGCAGCTCGCGCTGGGCGAGCCGCCCCGCCAGCACGGCCACGACCTCGCGGTACCCTACGCCATCGAGCCCGGGGGCCGCGGGCGCGACGCCGCGCGCGAGCAGGTCCTGCACCTCCCCGACCAAGCCGGCGGCGAGCATTCGGTCTACGCGCTCGGCGATGCGGCGCTGCAGCACGTCTCGCGGCAGCGTGAGGTGAATGTACCATGCCCGCATCGCCCCGGTCTCGCGCGCGTGCCCCTGCCACCAGCCGAGCGGACGCCCGGTGAGGAGCGCGACTTCGACCGCGCGCGCCGCCCGCTGCCGCCCCCCGCCCGCGAACCGTCGGTCGAGCCGCGAGGCCCAGTGCGCCAGGCGGGCCGGGGGCAGGCGCCCGGCCCAGGCCCGCAGCCGCTCGCGCCGCGCGGCGTCGAGCGGCGGCTCGCGGAACATGCCCTCCGCCAGCGCCCGGACGTAGAATCCGGTCCCGCCCACGACGACCGGCCGGCGCTGTAGCGCTCGCCGGGCGCGATCAGGTCGAGCCCCAGGTGCGGCACGCGGGCGCGCGTGGCCTGATCCGGCTTCGCCGTCCCGATGTCGAGCTGCCGGTAGACCTGGCGCGCGTCGGCGGAGATCACGGTGACGGGCTCGAACTGCGCCCACGCGACCGCCACGGCCGTCTTGCCGACGCCCGTTGGGCCGATGATGACGGGCGTCAGGGGCCGCTCAGCTTCTCCCAAACCGTCGTTCCAGTTCATCCTTCGGGAGTTGCACGATCGTCGGACGGCCATGCACGTCGTGGGCGGGGAGGGTGGCCGTGAGCAACCGGGCCACGAGCTGGCGCGCCTCTTCGGGCTCGAGACGCTGCCCAGCCTTGATGGCGGCGCGGCACGCGAACGTCGCCGCGAACCGCTCCAGCCGGTTGGCGCCGCCGCGGAATCGGCCGCCCGCGAGATCGGCCACGAGCTCCTGGAGACAGCGCGCGGCGTCGAACCGGGGGTGCGGGTTCGGCGCCGTGTGTACCACGACCGTGCGCCCGGAGAAGGGCTCGATTTCGTATCCCACGCGGCGCAGCAGCTCGCGGTGCGCCTCGATCGCCTCGAGCTCCGGCGGCGCGAACTCGAGCGTGAGCGGCAGCAGCAACCGCTGCGCGGGCGCGCCGTCGCCCGAGAGCTGGTGCATCACCGCCTCGTACAGCACGCGCTCGTGCGCCGAGTGCTGATCTACGATCGCGACCCCGGAGTCAGTCTGGAAGAGGAGGTAGGTGTCGAAGACCTGAAGCAGGGGTGTCAGGGGCCGGGTGTCGGGTGTCAGGGACTCTGGAAACAACTCCTGCGGCGTGCCGGCGGGCATCATGCTACCGACGCCGGTCCATGCACCCCCGACACCCGACACCTGGCCCCCGACACCTAAGGGGGCGGCCGCGGCGAGCGGTCCGAGCGCCCGCCGCACCGCCTCCTCGACGACCTTCTCGACGAAGAACTTGTCCCGGAATCGCACCTCGAGCTTCGCGGGGTGCACATTCACATCTACGGCGTCGCCCGGCAGATCGAGGAACAACACGAGCGAGGGACGGTCGCCGGGCGCGAGCGTGGAGCGATACCCGGCCTCCGCGGCGCGCAGGATGAACGGGTCGCGGATCGGCCGGCCGCGCACGAACACGTACCCCTTCCGTCCCGCGGCTCTTGCCTGGGCCGGCCGCTGCGCGAAACCGCGCACCTCGAGCGGCCCCTCCCGGTGCGCCACGGGCAGTAGGGAGTCGGCGAGCCCGGCGCCCCACAGCGCGTGGACGCGGTCGCTCGGCCGCACCGCGGGGGGAAGGTCGAGCAGGGCACGCTCGTCGCTCGTGAGGGCGAACGCGACGTCCGGACGGGTCAGCGCGAGCACCGTGAGTGCCTCCACGACGGCCCGCGTCTCCGTCGCCTGGGCGCGCAGGAACTTGCGGCGCGCCGGCGTATTGAAGAACAGCGCCCGCACCGTGACCGTCGTGCCGTGCTGTCGCACGGCGTCCTCCACCGGCTCGCGCCGGCCCCCGGCGGCACGGAGGCGCGTGCCGCTCGCGCCGTCCGGCGACGTCTCGAGCTCGAAGCGCGACACCGACGCGATCGCGGGCAGCGCCTCGCCGCGGAACCCGAACGTCCCTACGCCGATCAGGTCGGCGGCCTCGCGGATCTTGCTCGTGGCGTGGCGCGACAGCGCCAGCTCGGCGTCCGCCCGGCTCATCCCCGCACCGTCATCGCTCACCCGGATCAGGCTCTTCCCGCCGTCCTCGATCTCGACCCGGATCGTGCGCGCACCGGCGTCGAGCGCGTTCTCGACCAGCTCCTTGACGACCGACGCCGGTCGCTCGACCACCTCGCCCGCGGCGATCTGGTCGGCGACCTGGGGTGCGAGCACGGCGATCCGCGCCGTCACAGGGGGACGACCTCGGAGGCAAGCACCCAGCCGCGCACCCCGTCGGCGCGCCACACCTCGAGCCACGCGCCGTACCGGCGCATCACGAGCAGCGCCGCGCCCGCCTGCAGCGCCGTGGCGGGGCTCGCGGCGCCATAGGGCGCCACGCGCACGGGGGTACCCGAGTCGACGACGATCGCGAGCGGTCGCGCGCGGCGCGCGGCCTCGCGCCAGGCGAGCCCTCCCGCCACGAGGCCCAGCGCCGCGAGCCCGACGACCGCGCTGCGCCGCGCGCGCGCCATCACGGCGCTCCACATGGCTAGCCACAGGACGGCGGCCGCGAGCGCCCACTCCGCCGGCGTGGCGACGCCGGTCGCGAGGAGCGGATCGCTCGCCGCGTCGGGGGTGGGGAGCAGCTCGTGGGCGCGCAGCATCAGCCGATCCCGGGGCGCCAACCGCCCGGCCCGCGCCCACGCCGCGAGCGCCTTGCCGTCCGCACCGGCGCGGTACAAGGTGGCGCCGAGGTCGTACCAGTGCGCGGGCACGCGCGGCTGAGCCCCGGCGCGGGCCGCGAACGAGTCCGCCGCGGCGCGGAGCGCCCCTGCCTGGTACAGCGCCT
>QHTX01000187.1:0-475 GCA_003220975.1 Gemmatimonadota bacterium
ACTTGGGCTCGTTCAAGCGCCGCCGTGTCCTCCGGAGCGAATTCGCTCACCCGCAGCGCGTAGGCGCGCGCCAGCCCGGCCTGAGCTGCTGCAAAGCTCGGGTCCAGCGCAACGATGCGCTCGAACAGCGTGATCGCGACCGAATCGTTCTCTCGATTCTGGCGCTGGGCGAGAAGCATGTCGGCGCGCAGGTACAAATCGTACGCCGCGGCGTTGCTGGTCAATGGGGTCCGGGGATGCGGCCGCTCCCGTCCGCCCCCGAGACTGACGCCGACCAGCAGTGCCAGCGTAGCTGCTGCCGAGAGGCCCACGCCGAGTGCGAGCTTCGCTCCCCGGCTCTTCCCTAGGCGCCCGCCCGGCGCTGGCTCGAGGGCTGGCTGGTTCAACGCCTGCGCGAACTCGGGGGCGCCGGCGTAGCGGTCCGCCGGCACTTTGGCCAGGGCTTTCAGGACAGCCTGCTCGACCCCGCGGGGCA
>QHTX01000187.1:628-9652 GCA_003220975.1 Gemmatimonadota bacterium
GCTCAGGGCTCATGTACGCGGGTGTGCCGAGCGCGATCCCCGTTTCGGTGAGCCGGTCGCTGCCGGCGGCGCTGATCGCTCGCGCGATCCCGAAGTCCGCCACCAGAGCATGGCCATTCTCGAGCAGGATGTTCTCCGGCTTGATGTCGCGATGCACCACGCCGAGGGTATGGGCGTACCCCAAGGCCTTCGCTACGTCGTCGGCGATCCGCAGCGCCTCCGGCACTGGAAGCTGCGGTTCGCGCTCCAGGCGGTCCCGCAGGGACTCACCCTCCACGTACGGCATGACGAAGTAGGGCAGCCCATCCTGTTCACCCGAGTCGTGTAACGGGACGATGTGCGGGTGGTGGAGCTGGGCGGCAAAGCCGATCTCGCGTAGGAAGCGGGTCGTGCCGACGGCGGCGGCGAGCTCAGGGTGCAGCACCTTGATCGCGACCAGGCGGCCGTGCTTCACGTCGCGGGCGAGGAATACCGTGGCCATCCGGCCGTGGGCGAGCTCGCGCTCGACTCGGTAGCGCTCGGCGAGTCCAGTCCGCAGGCGGGGCAGGAGATCCAACTCGGGTAGCGCGGGGGGCGGCTGCGCCAGCTGCCGCGCCCGCACGGCGGCAACGAGAGCCTCCGTTTCGGGGGCCGGCTGGGCTTGGTATTCCTCGGCGAGGCGCGCGGTGAATTCCGCATACGCTTGCAGCGCGCCCGCCCGGTCGCCGTGCCGGTCCAGTACGGTGATCAGACGGCGCAGCAGCGCTTCCTCGTTGGGGGCGAGGTCCAGCGCCCGGCGAGTCCAGTGCGCGGCGGTGGTGAGGTTGCCGTCGGCTGCGCAGCGCTCCCCCAAGGTCCGCGCCGCTCGTGATGCCACCTCCCGCAGCCGACCGCGCTCGGTCTCGAGCCACTGCTCGAAGCTCGGCGCGCCGGTGATGAAGAACCCCTCCAGCAGATCGCCCCGGTACAGGTCGAGCGCCTCGCGGAACTGCCCCACGGCGACCGCGCGCTCGAATGCCCCCACGTCACACGAGACGTGGTCGAAGGCGAGGCCGATCTCCTCGTCGCCCCGGCTCGCGACGGCGCCCGCGCCCAACGCGTCGCGCACCACGTGTAGCGCCTGGCGCAGCGCGGCGCGGGCGTGCTCCTGATCGAGCTCCGGCCAGAACAGCGCCAGTAGGCTGTCACGGCGATGGAAGCCTTGGGGGGTCGCGGCGGCGAGGTAGGCGAGGAGGGCGAGGCGCCGGGGTTGGCCGAGCAGGGCCCGCACGTCGCGCCCGTCGGCGCTGGTGAGGCTCAACGTCCCGAGCATGCGGAGCTCGATCATGCGAGGCCTCGATACGCGGCGCGGTTCAGAGGCTCACGAGCAGTGTGGGGTCGCCGTTACGGCCGGCGTGACGGTCGCATCACAAGGGCGTGACGCGGCTCCCCTAAACTGGCTCCGCAAGCGAAAACTAGCCCCGTTGCGCGGGCACGGCAATCACAGCTCACAGGAGAGACGCGATGAGACGAATCAGTGGAAGGCTCGCCGGCGGCGGAGCGTTCTTGCTGCTGGCGCTGGCGTGCAATCCGGAGAAGCCGGTCGGGCCGCGGTCGCCCACTTTCGACGCAGCCGAAACGCTGGTAGCACCGCTCGTCTTACACACTGTAGCGCCCCAGACAACCGACCCCGCCATCGATCGGGCGCTCGACAATCACTATGTCTGGCTCGACACCACGGCCAAGTCGAACCACAAGCTCTTCGTGTTCCTGCCCGGCACCGGCCAGAACCCATCGATCTTCCAGCTGGTGCAGCAGGAGGCGGCACGGCTCGGCTACCACGTCATCGGTCTCATGTACCCAACCGGCGGGGGGCTGGCGAAAGCGTGCCCGACTACCCCTGATCCCAGCGCCTGCTACGAGAACGCCCGGCTCGAGATCATCGACGGGATCGACCGGGTCGCGTTCATGGACGTCAACGTGGCGAACAGCATCGACAACCGACTCACCAAGCTGCTCCAGTACCTCACGCTGCACTATCCCGACGAAGGGTGGGACAGGTTCCTCCTTCGGGACAAGCCGAAGTGGTCGCAAATCGCCGTTAGCGGTCACTCCGGGGGGGGCGGGAACGCGGCGATGATCGCGAAGATTCGTCTCGTGGCCCGTGTCGTGCTGTTCTCCTCCGTGACCGACAGCATGCACGCCGAAGCCCCGTCGTGGCTCGCGACGCATCTGACGCCGGTGGAGCGCTACTACGGGATCGCCCACGATCGCGACGGGTTCTACCGCCCGATCCGCGCGGGATGGGATTCCCTGGGCCTTGCCGTGTTCGGCGCGCCGGCGGCGCCCGAGACCAGCAGCCCTCCGTACGATGGCACGCACACGCTCGTCACCGACCTCACGCCCCAGGGCGGGTTCGTCGGCAAACAATGCGCACGGCGTTCCCTCCAACGACTTGAACACGCCGCTCGGCCCGGATGGCGCGCCGCTCTTGCGCGACGCCTGGCGCTACCTCTTGACGGCGCGGGGCACCGCCGACGAAGCCGCTGAAGCTACGGAGATCTCTTCCGGAGGTGACCGATGAAAGCGGCAAGTGGAGGGTTCGTGCGGCTGGCGGCGCTCGCAGCGCTGGCCCTGGCGTGCAATCTCGACAAGGGGCCGACTGCTCCGGGCGCCCCGATCCGCGCCGATCAAGTCGCGGCGGCCGTTTCTAGCTTCGTGTGCGACGTTGACGGCGCGACCTGGGAAGGGGACCCCGATGCAGCGGTCCTGCACGATCTCGCGCCGAGCGGTGTCATGCGGGTGGCGTTCAACTACAACAACCGGAACAACGCGGCGCGGAACCCGATCACGGGCCAGCTAACAGGGCCGGGCATAGACATGACCTGCAAGCTGGCACAGGGAACGCATGCGCAGTTCGTGGCGGTCCCCTATAATGGGGTCCCGCCGCTGCTGGCGGGTCTCGCCAACGGCGAGTGGGACGCGGCCTTCGCCTTCGACCAAACGCTCGAGCCGCCGGGCATCACGGCGGCCATTCCGCACATCGCTGTGGAGAACACCTATCTCGTCCGCGGCGACGCCCCGTTTCAGAAGGTCGCGGACGTCGATGCCCCTGGCGTGCGGATTTCGGTCGCTGAGGGCAACTCTCCCGACATCTATCTCAGCCACACCCTCAAGTATGCGACGCTCGTGCGCACGCCCGCGACCCCGCAGGCGCTGGACCTGTTGCGCACGGGGCAAGTGGACGCATTTGCCGGGGGCCGGGGGCCGCAGGTGATCGCCTTCATTGCCTGCTGCGGCGGGCGGCTGCTGCCCGACAACTTCTTGATCGCCAACCTGGCCATCGTGGTTCCGGACACGGCGCAGGCCCACAGCAGCGCAGGGCTGCAATACATCGACGAATTCGTTGATTGGGCAAAGGCGTCCGGCCTGGTTCAGGTGGCGATCGACCGAGCCAACCAGGGCGGCACCCACGTGACTCCGCCGCTGGCACCCGAGCCGCGGATTGCGTTTCTCCAGCGCCACGTCGCGCGGCTGGTAGAAAACGGCGTGCTGAACGACGGTCAAGGGAACGCGTTGGCGGTCAAGCTCCAAGGTGCGCTGGAAAAGTTGGCTGATGGGGAGATCGCCCCGGCGATGAACAAGCTCGGGGCGTTCATCAATCAGATCGAAGCGTTCCGTGATGGCGGCATCTTGTCGGACGGCCGGAGCGCCTCGCTGCTCGAGATCGCGCGGGATGTCGTGAACCGGGCGTCGGATCGCCTCGCGTTGGCGGGAGGCGTCCCATGAACGCGACACGTGGAACGGCCTGGGCGCTCCTCGTAGTGCTCGCGGCAGGATGCAACGAGTCCAATGGGCCGAACACCGGCGCCATTCGGATCACCGTGACGACCACGGGAGCGGAGCTCGACGGGAACGGCTACAGCATTGCCCTCGATGGCAGCACCGGGCAGGCCATCCCGGTGAACGACACGATCACGTTGGCCGGCCTGAGCGCCGGCAGCCACCACGTCCTGCTCAGCGGGCTCGCCGTGAACTGCGCCGTGGCCGCCAATCCGCGCCCGGTCCAGGTCGTGGGTGGCGCCACCGCTCAGGTCGCGTTTTCTGTCACCTGCGTTGCGACACCTGGGAGGATCCTGTTCCGGAGCGGAGGCATCCAGATTCATGTCATGAATGCCGACGGATCGGCGCAGGTCCAGCTCACGTCCGATTCGCTGGGCGCCCTCGATCCCAACTGGTCGCCCGATGGCACGATGTTCGTCTACTCGAGCATTCGGGGGATAACCGACCCAGTCTTCCTCCGCGGCTACTACGCGATCGTCGTGAAGAACGCGGACGGGTCGGGCGCCCGGACGCTCGTGAACCTCGATGATACGTTCGAACCAGCTCCGGCCTGGTCTCCTGATGGCTCGAAGATCGCCTTCTTCTACGATCAGGCCGGGAGCGGCGGTCAGATTTTTCTCATCAACGGCGACGGTACCGGCATGCGACAGTTCACTAACGCTGGCGCGAACATTGGGGTGGCGTGGTCTCCCGATGGCTCGAAGATCGCGCTGAGCTCGTACGGCGGGTCCGGCTACGACATCTTCGTCAAGGACGTAAGCGGATCGTCGCTCACGCAGCTCACGACCACGGCGGGAGCCACGGACCGGTTCCCCTCCTGGTCCCCCGACGGCGCCCGGATCGCCTTCGTCAGTGACAGAGATGGCAACGAGGAGATCTACGTCATGAACGCGGACGGCTCCGGCCAGACCCGGCTCACGACAGACCCTGGGGTGGACTATGCCCCCACGTGGTCCGCCGACGGTTCCCAGATCGCGTTTCATAGCGACCGCAGTGGCACGCTACAAGTCTACGTGATGAATGCCGACGGCTCGGGCCTCACGCGGCTCACCAACGATCCCACGGGCGCCGGGTACCCGAACTGGGGGCGCTAAAGCAAGCGGTGCAGCGTGCTCTGTTCGGCCGTCGGACTAGAAGCTATAGCGCGCGGCCACTTCGATCTGGTAGTACGAGTACAGGTTCTGCGAGCTGTAAGGCAGGAAGGCAGGATCGAAGCGAAAGATCGGCTGCTGCGCAGCCTGCCCTTGGACCTGCGTGAGCAGTGCGGTGTTGGGGATCTGGAGCAGTCCCCAGCGCTTGTTCATCAGGTTCAGGAGGTTGAAGATGTCGAGCTGGAGCATGAGCGTGTGCCCGCGTCGGGTCGGCAACGACTGGCGGAGGGAGAGGTTCGTTGTGTTGCGCCACGGGCTGCGGCAACTGTTCCGCTCCATGATCCTGCCGCGCTGCACGTTGGCGCACGGCGTGTCGCGCAGAAACTGGTCGAATGCCGCTTGCTGGGCGGCGACATCCGCTGCGGTGCCGGAGAACCGAATTTCCAGGGTGTCGGAGGTGCTCTTGGGGATGTAGACAGGGTCGTTCTGGGTCGTGCCGTCGGCGTTCAAGTCCCCCGTGCGCGGATCGCCGTTCGCGAAGTAGGTATAGGGAAGCCCCGATTCCCCGATGTAGACGAGGGAGACGTCGGTGCTCCACGGCTGCCACGGGAAGGTGTACGTGGCGCTAAAGACCACCCGCCGGGGCTGGTCGTAGCCGGAGATTCCCAGGTTCTGACGCAGCTCGTCGCCCGCCACCGCACGCCCGGACTGCCAGTTGTCGTAAGCGCCGACGGCGAGGGGAGTCTGGACGTCGCGCACGCGCGAGTAGTTGAAGGCGGCACTGGCCTCGAGGCTGCGAGACAGGCGCTTCTGCAGCTGACCGGTGACGCTGTAGGCGTAGTTCCGAGACTGATTGGTCAACTCGATTACCTGTTTCGGGAATGCTGGCGAGATCAGGATCGGCGCTGCCAGACCGTTATTGCCGAACGTGCCGTACATGCTACGGCCATGGCGATCGACGCCGATCGGCCCCGCGAGATTGCGGTCCGCGTAGAAGAAATCGTCGAGGTTTTTGGTATACAGGCCTTCCACCGTGGCCACGAGGCCCCAGGGAAGCCGGCGGTCGTAGCCGAGCGAGGCGCGGAGTGTCTCCGGGAACTTGAGATCGGGGTCCAGGAAGGTGACGACCGGCTTCGTACTGGTGCCCGAGCCGCTCGCACAGGCGAGCGGCGGGTTGGCATAGTCGGGATCGAAGGGCGGCGGGTTGCCGTTGCAGGTGAGGACGCCAAGCCCCTTGCCGAAGTTGGCGTAGGCGCTGAGCAGCCAGGCGAGCGGCGGACGCCCGACGAACACGCCGGCGCCTCCGCGAATCTGATTCCGCTGGTCCCCGGTCACATCCCAGTTGAAGCCGACCCGAGGCGACCACTGCGGATGACCCGTCGGGACGGCGTCGGTGCGCCGTCCGAATGCCGCATCCACCGCACTGTCGTAGGGAGGCTTGTTAATCAAGATCGGCACATCGACACGCAGGCCGTACGTGAGCGACCACCGCGGGGAGATCTGCCACTGATCCCCGGCATACACCCCCACTTGGACTCCTCGCATTGTCGCGTCCGCTCCGCCGAGGTCTCTGGCGACGCTATAGGACTGCGCGCTGTCGCGCTGCAGCGAGTCGAGACTCGAGAATGTCCAGGTCCCATACGAGCCCTTGAGCTGGAACAGACGCAGTCGGTAGGGCTCGACCTTCGTCCCGACGCTGACACGGTGTGCGCCGATCGGGAACGTGAAGGCATCCGCCACGTCGTAGACCACCTGATCCGTCCGATTTCCCTGGGCGAATTCGACCGCTCCCGCCTGGAGCGTGCTGGGGTTCCCCGGCACGCTCGGGTTCGGCACGATGACTTGGATCAGGGGCTGGTTCACGTCGGGCGTTATTCTCAGCGGCTGCGTGCGGTATCCGACGGTCAGCTCGTTCTCGGCGCCGTTGCGGAAATAGCTATACAGCTGGGCGGCGGCCACGTGCTTGACGGCGAGCTGGTGCCGCTGCACGGAAGACAGTGGAAAGCAGGACCGCGTGAAGCACGTGGTGGCCACCGCCGTCTCGGGCCGCGACAGCGCTCCGCTATCCGCGCGCGTGTAGTTGTAGCGCAGGACCAGCCGGCTGTTCCAGGCCGGGAGGGCAACGTCCACTCGCGCGAAGAGGTTGCCGCCGGGATCGTGGGTGTCCACCAACCCCCCCGTGCCTGCCTGGAGACCCTTGGCGGCGAGAGTCTGCGCGAACCGGGTGATGTCGGCGGTGTCCGCGGGCAGGGGGGTCTGGCTGGAAGCGCTCTGCCCGACGTACGGACCGTTCGCGGGAGTCCTGCGCTGTTGAAACTCGGACGCGAGGAAGAAGTGAACCCTGTCGCGCACGAGCGGGCCGCCGAGCGAGAGGCCGGTTTGTGACTGGTACGACGACGCGCCTTGGAACGAGGCGTTACCGGCGAGCTGATCGCTCCGGGCGTAGAAGAACGCCGTTCCGTGCAGGTCGTTGGTGCCGCTCTTGGTGACGGCGTTGATCAGCGTGCCCGCGAAATCGCCCAGTGAGACCGCGTAGGGCGACAAAACGATCTGGTACTCCTTCACCGCTTCGATCGAGATCGCCTTGGCTCCGTAGACCGCGCCGTTCAGCCTGCCGAACACGCCCAGCTCGCTCGCTCCGTCGATCAGGAAGTTGTTGAAGCGGTGGTTCACCCCGCCGCCGGAGAGGCCGTTCGCCGTGGACACTTGCGGGGCGAGCACCACGAAGCCGTACAGATCCCGATTCGCAGTCGGCAGCCGACGCAGGGCTGAGTCCGACACGACCATCGCCACGCCGGTGTGGGACGGGGAGAACGCCGGATCGACGTTTCCGGGTACGACAACGGGAGGGAGAACCGCGGCCTCGGGCCGGAGCCGGACATCCATCCGCAGGTCCTGTCCGAGGCTCAGGAAGACATTATCGCGCGTCTCCGTCGCGAAGCCGATGCGCCGAATGACGATCGCGTAGGGTCCGCCGACCTCCAACCCCTGGACGAGATAGCGGCCGGCGTCGCGCGTCACACTCGACGTCACCACGCCGGTGGTGCGGTTGATGACTTGGACGTCGGCGGACTCGATGCCGCGGCTGCTATCGTCGGTGACGGTCCCGCTCACTGATGCCGTCGTGGTGCCCTGCGCGGCGAGGACGCTCGACCCGAGGCTCAGTAACAGCGCCGGCGTGCGGCAGCAAGCGAGGATCCGATGGGGCGCCACGTTACGGACCCTTGAGTAACAGTGCCTGGAACCGAGGCTCGCGCCGTAGCGGATCGAGTGGCGGGTCGAGCCGCAGGTGCAGTTGGAAGTGCAGGTCGCGCACCGGCCGATAGCGCTCGAGCCACATCAGCGCCCGGTCGGCCTCGCCGAGCACCGCATACGCGGCCGCGATGTTGACCGCGCTGTGGTTGTCGGGCGCCGCGGGGTCTGTGCGCGCTTCGGCTTCGGCCACGAGGTGGCGTGCCGCTACCGTGTCTCCAGCGGCGACGGCCAGGGAGACGAAGCCCGAGAGTCCGGCACTTCCGGGGCCTGTGGGCAGACGACCGGCGGCGGCGAGCTGCGATTGCGCTTCGTCACGGCGGCCGCGTGCGAGTGCGACCTGCCCGGCGACGACCCGCCCGAGCCCGTACAATGGGTCCGTAGCCACCGCGCTGTCCGCCCACACGGCCGCGCTGTCGTAAGCGCGCCACCACCAGTAGTGGATGGCCAGGAACGTCTTGGCGCGGACGTATCCCGGATCCAAGGCGACCGCCCGGTGCCACGCCGCTCCCGCGCTGTCCCGATGTCCGGCTTCCTCGAGTGCCATGGCCAGCTGGTCCCAGGCCACAGCATTGAGGGAATCAAGCGCCAGCGCTCGGCGGATCGCTCGCAGCGCCGGTCCGCGACTGGTGGGGTCCACATCTTCCGAGGCCGATGCGCGGGTCAGCCATGCTTCGACGCCGGTGCTGTCCAGCTGGAGCGCACGGTCGCTCGCCATGATCTCACGCGTCAGCAAACTCTCCCGCGGGACGCCGCGGACAGGGAAACCCCACCGGTTCGCATTGTGCAGCACGGCGGCAAGTGCCGCCCACCCGGGCGCGAACGCGGAGTCCCTTCGGATTGACTGGGAGAAGAAAGCCACCGCTCGGCTCAGGCTGGC
>QHTX01000187.1:9686-12175 GCA_003220975.1 Gemmatimonadota bacterium
AGCGTGGTGCGCTCGGGGATCCCCACGGAGGCCCGACTCAATCGCGCGTCGGGTTGCGGGTGTTTGATGGCGATGACTCCGCCGAGCAGTAGCAGGCCGATGCCTACGGCGACCCACCGCTCGCTCGGGATCCCGAATCGACGCGGGGCCGACTCGGTTGATGGGACGGGGGGTGGCCGAGGCGCTACGATGGGCGCTTGAGTCCGCGTCGGTCCTGGCGCGGACGCCGTTTCTCGAGACCGTACCAGGGCCATCAGCGCCTTCGTCTCGGCGGCTGGGTCGACTTGGTACTCGCTGGCAGCCCGCCCGGCAAACTCCTCGTACACTCGCATGGCGCCCACCCGGTCGCCCATCTCGTCGAGGAACGCAATCAAACGGCGGACCATCTCCTCATCGTCAGGGAGCAGCGACGCTGCCCGGCGTGCCCACTGGGCGGCGAGCGCGGCATCACCTTCGACCCTGGCGCGCTGCGCGAGCGTCCACGCGGCCTGGCACGCACGGTCCCGCAGGTGCCCTCGTTCCTCCTCCAGCCACCGCTCGAACTCGGGCGTATCCGAGAGGAAGAAGCCTTCGAGCAGACCGCCCCGGTAGAGTTCGAGCGCGCGAGTCCAGTCCTCGGCCTCGAGGGCCTGGTGAAACGCGCGAACATCACACGAGAGCCGCTGCTCGTCGACACTGACTTCCTCATCGCCTCGGCTCGTGAGCACCTCGGCGCCGAGGCCCTGTCGCAGACCGTGGAGCGCCTGGCGCAGCGCGGCGCGCGCGTGCTCCTGGTCGAGTTCTGGCCAGAACAGTCCGAGCAGCGTGTCTCGGCGGTGGAAGCGGGGGGGAGTAGCAGCGGCTAGGAACGCGAGGAGGGCGACACGCTTTGGCTGAGTGAGAAATCCGTCGAGCTTGAGCCCGCCGTCCGTCCGCAGGTCGAGTCCACCCAAGAGCCGAAGCTCGATCACTCAAGCCCCCACGCGCAGCCGCACACTGAGCGCGACGGTTGGTGACGCTCCCGTAACGCACCCATCACAGTGCGCTGACGGGTGCGTCCCATCGTGCCCTCACCAACAAGGTACCGGCCACACCCCGGGGCGGCAACTACGCGCCGCGCGGGGTCGTGACCGCACAACAGGAGCAAGGTTATGAAACCGTCTGCTGAAAGGGTTCTCCAGGTGTTGCTCGCCGTCGCTCTGGTTCAGGCGTGTGATCGAGACGACGGGCCCCTGAGTCCGAACGCGTCGCGTTCGCGGGCCGAGGTGACGGCCGGAGCAGTGCTGTCCACGGGTACGTGGAGTGCCCTCGCGTCAATGCCGACGGCGCGCTTCGGGCTCGCGGTGGCGAGCGGAAAGCACGGCATCATCTACGCCATCGGCGGCTCCAGCGGTCTTTCCGGCCCCATTGTCCCTGCCGTAGAAGCATACGACCAGAAGACCGGCAGCTGGTCTGCGCTGGCTCCGATGCCGACGCCTCGCCGCTATCTAATGGCGGCGACCGACCGGCAGGGACGTGTCTATGCAATTGGCGGCGCGCTCGCGGGTGTGTTCCGTAGCCTTGTCGAGCGCTACGATCCGGCAACGGACACCTGGAGCGCCATGTCACCGCTGCCCGTGGCCCGGTGTTGCGGAGCGGCGACGACCGGTCTGGACGGCAGGATCTACGTCATCGGAGGATTCGCCAACGGCAACGTCCAACTCAGCGATGTGGAGGCCTACGATCCGGAGACCGACAGGTGGAGCAGCCTGGCCCCGTTGCCTGCGCCTCGAGCCGGAAAGCTCTCAGCGGTCACGGCGCCGGACGGCCGGATCTACGCGATGGGAGGCATCAACGGCGTCACTACCGTCGCCACGGTGGACGCGTACGACCCGTGCGCCGATACGTGGACGCCTGTCGCGAGCATGCCGACGCCTCGCCGATTCCTGGATGCCGTCCGCGGTCGCGGCGGCATCATCTACGCGCTGGGCGGCACAGTCGGGTCCGTCGGATTTCCCGGCACGCAGGAACTAACGACGGTAGAAGCGTACGATCCCTCTGCGGACACCTGGACCGCGGTCGCTGGGCTGTCCACGCCGCGCGGGGCGCTCGCAGCAGCCGTGGGGCGCGCCGGAACCATCTTCGCCATCGGCGGCTTCGATGGTACCAGCGTACTCAGCTCCGTTGAGGCGTTCACGCCCGGGCACCTGGATGTGGGGGATGAGGACGACGACAGGGACGACAGCGACGTGCCCAGCCTGCGCTGTGAGGACCGCCAGGCCCAAGCCGATCTGCGGTAGACCGCTCACAGCGTCGCCCGCCACCGCTCCCACTGCGTTTCTTGCTCACGCAGGAAGGCTACGAACGCCGGGTCGCTGCGGATGTTGTCGAGATTGCGATCGCTCGCAAAGAGCGGATAGCACGGCCAGCCTTCCGCCGCCGCTCGGCGTAACCACTCAACCGAAGCACGCGGCTGTCGGAGTAGTGCATACGCCGCGGCAATGTCGTATTCCGTGTGGTGAAAGTGAACG
>QHTX01000187.1:12199-15019 GCA_003220975.1 Gemmatimonadota bacterium
GGTCTCCGCTCGGCGCGCGTCGCCCCGCTTGGCGGACACGATGGCCCGCAAACTGGTCATCAGGCCGCCCCGGTCTTCGGGATGGTCGTGCAAGTAGCGTGCGATCAACGCCGAGGCGTCGTCGTTCCTCCCGAGCTCAATGAGCGCCCACGTGGCGTCGAAGTTCCAGAATGGCGGGTTGTATTCCGGGGGAACCGTTTGGAGGATCCTGTATCCTTCCTCGTATCGCCCTTGCAACAGTTGGGTCTCAGCGACGCGCTCCTGCGCCATCCAGTCGCCGGGATCGATCGCGAGCGTCTTCCGCAGCTCCTCGAGGGCCTTGTCGAGCAGCCCGATGTGCGTGTAGACCAGCCCCAGATGATGGTGCGCGGCGTCGAGGTTGGGGCTGAGCTCGACGGCGCGCCGGTCTTCCTGGATCGCCCGCTCGTGGGCGAACTGTTTGGTCGCACCCCAGATCAGATTGGCCCTCGCGAAGTGGGCCTCCGCGAGATCGGGGTTCAGCTGGAAGGCTTTCTCGGTGGCCAGGAAGGCTCCCTCCAGGGCCGCCGAGTCCCGGGGGTCGAATTGGGCGACTCGCAGCGTGTAGGCGCGCGCCAGCCAGGCGTGGGCGACGGCAAACGAAGGATCGAGCGCCACCGCTCGTTGTAACAGCGCAATCGCGATCGAGTCGTCTGCCCGCGTCTCGTGTCGCACGCGGATCTTCCCGCGCAAGAAGAAGTCGTAGGCCTCGAGATTGCTGGTAGGCGGTGTCCGGAGCGTCTGGGACTCCGCCGCCGTCAGCGGCACGTTCAGGGCCGCGACCACGCTGCGCGACGCGGTGTCCTGCACGGAGAAGCGGTTCTGCGTCGCGTCCTCGAACCGGTCTGCCCAAAGCTGGCTCCCGGAAGCCGCGTCGATCAGCTGCAAGTCCAGGCGAAACCGATCCCCCGACCGCTCGATGCCGCCCTCGACGAGGACGTCCGCGTGCAACGACTCGGCGATTAGATGGGCAGGCAGGGCCGAGCCTTTGAACGGAATCACCGCCCGCTTCGCAATCACGCGGAGCGCGCGGATCCGTCCGAGGTCCGTGATCAACGCGGTCGTCATGCCGTCGGCGAAGGCGTCCTGCATGCTGTCGCGCGACAGGTTGTCGAGCGGCAGCACGGCGATCGAGCGAAGCCATGTCGCCCCGCCGTTGGCTGAGGCGCGACCTCGCCAGCCGCCGAGGTTGAAACCCACGAGCAGCGCCAGCGCGGCCACGGCTGAAAGGCTGGCGCCGATCACGAGCCTGGCTTTGCGGGTCCGGGGCACGCGCACCGGTAGCCCGGGCACGGTGAGGGCGTGCGCGAACGCGGCGGCGGACGGGTAGCGATCCGCGGGCACCTTCGCCAACGCCTTCAGCACCGCACGCTCGACTCCTTCGGATACGGTGTCTCTCACCGTCCGGATGGGAGCGACGGGATCGACGGCGTGCCGGGCCAGGATCGCTTGTGCGGTGGGGCCGGTGAACGGCGGCGCGCCGGTGGCCGAGGGCGTACAGGTCGCTCCGGCCGTCCACCCCCCCCTCCTCCGTCCCCTGCTCGGGACTCATGTACGCCGGGGTCCCCAGCGCGATTCCCGTCTCGGTGAGCCGGTCGCTGCCCGCCGCATTGATCGCCCGGGCGATCCCGAAGTCCGTAACGAGGGCGCGGCCGTCGGCGAGCAGGATGTTCTCCGGCTTGATGTCTCGGTGCACTACGCCCAGGCTGTGGGCGTAGCCCAGCGCGTCGGCCACGTCGCCCGCAATGGAGAGCGCCTCGGCGATCGGCAGCTGCGCCTCGCGGTCGAGACGATCCCGCAGTGACTCGCCCGCGACGTAGGGCATGACGAAGTACAGCAGGCCGTGGGCCTCGCCCGAGTCGTGCAGCGCTACGATGTGTGGGTGGTCGAGCCGCGCTGCGAACTGGATCTCGCGTACGAAGCGTTCAGGCCCCACGGCAGCCGCGAGCTCGGTGTGCAGCACCTTCAGCGCAACCTGCCGGTCGTGCTTCATGTCGTGGGCTAGGAAAACCGTGGCGGTCCGCCCGCGGGCTAGCTCGCGCTCGATCCGATAGCGGCCGGCGAGCCCGGCCTGCAGGCGCGCCAGCAGGTCCACCGCGGGCAGGGGGACGGGCGGCGTCCCCTGTGCTCGCGCTCGGACGGCTGCGACGAGCGCCTGCGTCTCGGCAGCCGGCTCGGCCTCGTACTCCGCGGCGAGCCGCTGGGCGAACGCCTGATAGGCTTGGAGCGCGCTGGCGCGGTCACCGTGATGGTCGAGTACGCTGATCAGGCGCCGCACCAGCGCTTCGTCGTTCGGCGCGAGCTCGACCGCCCGCCGAGCCCAGTGCGTAGCAGTCGTGAGATTGCCACGCGACTCGCACTGCTCGATCAATCCCTGTGCGGCTCGCGCTGCCGCTTCCCGGAGTCGGGCCCGTTCGCTCTCGAGCCAGCGCTCGAACTCGGGCCCGTCCGAGATGAAGAACCCCTCCAGCAGCGGGCCCCGGTAGAGCTCGAGGGCCTCCCGTAGACCGCCGCCGTCGACCGCACGATCGAAGGCAGCGACGTCACACCAGACGCGATCGACGTCCAGCCCCACCTCCTCATCGCCGCGGCTCACGACGGCCCCGGGCCCCAGGGCAGCGCGCAGCACGCGGAGCGCCTGGCGCAGGGCCGTGCGCGCGTGCTCCTGGTCGAGTTCCGGCCAGAACAGGGCGACGAGGCTGTCGCGGCGGTGCAAGCCGGGAGGTGTGGCGGCGGCGAGGTAGGCGAGGAGGGCGAAGCGCCGCGGCTGTCCGAGGAGCGTCCGCACCTCGCGCCCATCGG